>JAQUYU010000002.1:29071-33492 GCA_028691695.1 Sphaerochaetaceae bacterium
GAGGACAGGCTGAGAAGGAAGGCAAAGAACTAGGTCACGACAGCGAGCGCCGCGATGATGGGGGCGAATAGTATTTTCAAAAGTAATCTCATGGATTTTCCCTCCGTTCGTTTGGATGATATAAGCATACCGGGGAGCGCGGTGCTTTGCAAGGATGTCGCCGGACATGAAAATAGCGGGGCGATTTACGATAGTCGTAAACCGCCCCGCAAGGAATATATGCTCCGTCATTTTATCGCGGCGAGGCGGGTAAGTATCTCGCTTGCCGCCTGCCACAACCGCTCCTGATTCTGGAGTATATCATCCATGTCGGCGGCGTAAACGCCCCCTGTTTCGTTCATTCGCTTTGCAAGCTGATTGACGTTGTTGCTGGTGCGTCGCAGCAGTGAAACCATCTCCCGCAGCGGCTGATTGCGGTTTTCGTCTTTAGAAATAGTGGCAAACAGTCCCTTACGGTCTTTCATGCCGGAAAAGGGCAGCATAACGAATAATTTATCCTGTTCCTTTGTTCCGGCGCGCAGGAGAAAGTCCGGCGAGATCTGCGCCATGAAATGCGTCCCGTTGGGGCTGTTCGGCTCCCGCGGGTCTTGCAGCTTACTGAGAATCCGTGCGGCCTCCATGTGAATTTCCTCTCTGGGAAGCGGCTGCGACAGCGTATATTCCCGCCGTGCCTGTGTGACAAACAAATCAAGCAGACCGGGATGCGCTTTGTCAACGACAAACTCACGGTTGCGGTTATCCCCAAAGCCGTTTTCATCTTCAAAGACCGGAATCGTCCGCGCCCAATCCTTGTTGCGGTGGTCAATTCGTCCGTCCCAATCCTTTTCGCGCACGGTGTTTGCCAGCACATAGAGCGTTCGGTCAAAGCCGAACTCGGCAATGACCTGTTTTGCAGCGTCGTGACCGAGGCAGTTATCCCGGTAATTATCGCGGATGGCGTCCCGGCATGCGATATTCGCCTTGTGGGACGCGCGGTATTGCGGCAGCTCATCATGCTCACGGGCATAGGTGCCGCCCTTTTCTCCATGATTGCCATGGAAAGGCAGCAAACTGTATGTTTATGCAATTTGAGAACTCCGTTTTCGAGTTTTGAAAAAACCTCATTAATATCAAATTATCTCAAAGCAATTCAACGGTGTACTCAACTGTGTACTTACTTTAGAAAAAGAGACTGGTTTTTGCTGACAATCAACAGAACTTAATGGACACTGATGATACCATTACTTCATGGTTCTGCAAAGGATTAGGGTGAACAATGGAACTCAATGGACATCATTGGTATCAGTAGTGGCTTGCTTCAAGTCCTAGTGAGCCCATTTCATCAAAGTCGTATTCCCTTCCCCAATAAACCAAAGTATTCAATGGCTGACGCCCCTCTCAGCGACTTTTTCAATTAAAGTCGAGCTTTTCAGAATCAACCATGCTAAAATGAGTCAATAAGAAGTCAAAGGAGCTGTACATGCGAAAAACATTTCTGATCATTTCTTCACTGCTTGTCGTTGCCCTCCTTGCTAGCTGTGCGACATCCGGAAATTCCGGCACAGCCAATGAAGGAAATGCTTTCACCAATCAGTTTGATCCAGCCTGCATCATGGTAAAAGGTAAATCCATCAAGCTATTGGACGATGTTCTACTGGGAGACGAGACTCTGATTCTTGAAACAGATGAGTACTGGAGCATCAACTTCAACGGATTCGCAATACGAGCAAATGGCGTCGCAATTGAGGTCAAAGCGGGCAAGCTTGAGTTCAAGGACTCTTTCAAGTATTTGGATGATGATTCTCCGATGGGTGGCGTATTCTCTGAATTCGAAGCGGCAGTAGCTGTAGCTCCCGATGCCATGGTTGTTGTTAAAAGTGGAGTTTTCCGCGGAGAAGAGTACGCATTCACTGTCGCTTCTGGCGGAACGCTGAATATTGAAGGTGGAAGAATAATTGGCGATGAGCTTCCAGTATATGGGGACTCAGGATGGAAAGGGACTTTTAAAGGAGGTGTTTTCTCAGGCTATGACCCGTCTTATGAGGAAGCTGTAGCATCAGACAGGTATATAACAAGGCAGCTGTCTGAAAAGTATGAGGACTTTGCTGACCAGTGGGATCAAAGTTTCTCCATCGTTTTCAAAGATCTTTACATGGGACAGTCGCAACTCACACTTGAAGCACCGAAGGACAGTTCTGCCTGCTTCAGACTGTATAAGGCTTATAAAAATGATGGATTCGCTGCAAGAAATGCAGTTTACGACTATCAATGGATGCTCAAGCCGGGACAGGATAAGACTGTGGATTTCACATCTGGCAAATATGTGCTGAAAGTCGCAGAAGGCGATATATGGACAGATGAGAATGCCTTCGGAGACAACGGATGGTACTGGAACATGGATCCTTTTGAATTCCTGGACAATCACGCTTACTTCATAGAGTCAAGCACTGCGGCAGGCATGTCGAACACAGACAATAAGAACGGGTTTCTCAGCGGAATCTGATAGCTTCTTGGCACTTGGATCGTTTCTCGGGACTATAGTAAAGAACAACTTCGTTCAGTCATTCTTTCACGAGCTTCCAATGAGTTCTCAGCATTCTCGGCAAGACGCATTAGCCTGGTTCTCATATTGTTTGCAGCGATTTCATTTGCTTGGCCTGAATATCAGAGGTTGTGCAAAGCATTCCAAGGACAGAGAGATTATCTGGAATCTCTTTGAAAATACTTCGGAAGAATCATGAAGGATAGATACAAAAAGAAATGATCTTTGCTTAACTGCAGATGCAAAACTCAGAATTGAGGTGTTCGGGTTTGGCCAAACCCTCATTCCTCGCCTGTTTTGACATATTGAAGATTTTTGCTACATGTTGCATTTTTATTCAATAGCACTTGATTTATCCAGCGGAATCAAGCATTATTGTTATTGAAGATTTATGCTACATGTAGCACTAATCTGCAATAGGAGTCAGATGGCATGATTATACGACGTGATTATTACCTTGGTAAGCTTATTCGCAAAAAAAATAACGGACTTGTAAAAATCATCACGGGAATGCGACGATCTGGGAAATCCTTCCTGCTGTTCAATCTTTTCAAGACGCATCTTCTTGAAAGCGGAATTGAGAAGAATCATATAATAGAAGTGGCTTTTGACGACTATGCAAACAAAGAGCTTCGCAACCCAGATGCATTCTACCCTATGGTGAAAGAACAGCTTTCTGACATCAAGAACTACTATCTGCTTCTTGATGAAGTCCAGTTGCTTGGTGATTTCGAGGCAGTGCTCAACGGACTGCTGAGAATCAGCAATCTTGACATCTATGTCACTGGAAGCAATGCGAACTTTCTCTCAAAGGACATTATTACAGAATTCAGAGGAAGAGGAGATGAGATTCATATCTTCCCCTTTTCTTTCTCCGAGCTGATGCAGGTAAGAAAGGACCGCAGTGCTGCTTTCAGGGAGTACTGCACTTTCGGTGGACTTCCTCCTGTTGTTCTTCTGGATAGCAAGGATGACAAACGCTCATTGCTTGGCAGCCTGTACCTTGAAACCTACGTGCAGGATATTATTAACAGAAACTCCATACGCAATGATGATGAGCTGAAGGATCTTATTTCGATTCTTTCATCGGAAATAGGCAGCCTTGCGAACCCGCAGAGGATTGCGGACACATTCAAAAGCGTGAATCATGCAAACATCAGCCCAAATACCATCTCAAAGTACATCGGGTTTCTTGAAGACAGCTTCATAATCTCCGAGGCACAAAGATATGATGTGAAAGGAAGAAAGTACATCGGAACTCCGAAGAAGTACTACTTCACGGACATGGGAATCAGAAACCACATTATCAATTACAGGCAGGACGAGCCAACGCACATCATGGAGAATGTGATCTACAATGAAATCCTGGCAAGAGGATACAATCCCGATGTGGGGGTCGTTGAGATTCAGAAGCGAGAAGGCAATGGCAAACCCAGCCGCAGTCAGCTTGAGATTGACTTTATCTGCAACAAGGCTTCAGAACGCATCTACATACAGTCCGCATGGATGATTCCTGACAAGCAGAAGCTTGAGCAGGAGACGCGCCCATTGCGTATGTCCGGAGACTCATTCAAGAAAATCATTCTCGTGCAGAACGGACAGGATCCTTGGTATACAGAAGATGGAATTCTGGTCATGGATGTAATTGATTTCCTGATGGATTCCAAGGCACTGGACTGAAATCAGCCAGATGCCGAAACGATACCGGCAAGGTATTAACAGCAGCAGTGAATCCTTCAAGAAGCAGAGTTTTAGAATTGACGTGATGACCTTCTCCATTCTTCGCAAAAGCCACGATCTTCTTCAATAGCAGCATGAACAATCACGATTGATGAGGCATCCATTTTGGGCCAAACCTTCATACCTCGCCATGCATGGGTTGTACTGCAATGATCATTTG
>JAQUYU010000002.1:33592-58425 GCA_028691695.1 Sphaerochaetaceae bacterium
TTCCCTAAATAAGGAAAATCAAGTTTATGCAGATGCTTTGGCGAAGAATTAGGGATTGGCCAAAGCAAATTCAAATTCTGCATGCCCGAGAATAATTCATTTCCGGTTTGAAATTACTGCAAAAACGACAACTACCGGCAGGGAGATGTTCTATAACTTACATCGGCAGCGATAAAACGATACCTTTGGCGGCAGGCCACTTATATCGCGTTCAATAAGGTCGTCATCATCTACGACGATCCGGATCAAGATAAGGAAGGAAATCCTTGTAAATCCCCGGATCGGAATTGGGAATGCACACCGCTCCAACTGATTTCTCATAGAATGCCTGCGGACCGACACCGCCAATGATGGCATATGCATAGCCCAATTGCCGAAGTCCTTCCAGGCTTCTAATCAGAAGTACTTTTCCAATGCCTTTGCCTTGTTCCTCCTCCAGCACTCTAGTCGGGCCAAAGAAGTCAGGAGAGGTCGCCTCGTAGCAGGCATATCCGAGAATCTGATTTTCTCTGGTAGCAATGAAACAGGAAACTGGGATGCGAGAGAAACAAACGGTTGCTTCTCCCTTTGCACTCAAACCGGAGTGCTTCTCCACAAAGTCCAGAACTCTGTACATATCAGGAACCATCGCCCGTCTAATGCAGACCCCGTCCTTCTCAAGTCTATCTTGAGCCTCTTCACAACTAGGTAGATCGAATAGCTTCACAAGCATATCAGGCATTTGCAACCTCCAAAGTGAAATACTGTCTGGAAGCGGGAGCTTCAGTGGAACTCAGGCAAGCAGCAACCCAAGAAAGAGCTTGCTGAGTATATTCATAGGCAGCAATCTTTCCGACATTGTCAGGGAAAGCCGAAAGATCATATGGATTTCTAAGGGCTACAACAGCCATCGGAATTCCCAGCTTCACAAGTTCAAGACCTAGATTGATCTGTCCATGATAGACGTGCCCGTTGTAAGTACCCATGACTATGCTGCTGTAGCCAGCAGCTTTCTTCACAACGCTTGCTATCTCCGCTTCATCAGGGTTGGTGGAAGTAACCAGCGACACCCCGTGGAACTGGCTTGCCATGTAATCAGCAAAGCAAACCCTATTGTTCTCCGGGTTTGATGCAAGCGTTACAATAAATGGATAACACCCCACAAACAGCGGATTCGGCCCCAAAGCAGGCTTTCTATTGCAGATAGTAATCGAAGAACGTCCAATTCTATCCACTTCTGCTCTGTCTTCATCAGAAGCACCTTCTGATTGCTTCTGCGAAGAGAAGCATTTGGATTTGGCCGACAATATCCTCCTGAAAGAAAGATCCATCTCATCATCCGAAATACTGCCGCTGTCCATGATTGCCTGGGCTGCCTCTCCTGCGAGAACGCCATGATGTGAGACACAGGCTATATCCACCCCATTCTTCAAAGCCAGCTGAATCGCTGGTACAGTACCGAAATTCTTTGCAATGGCACCCATTTCCATGCAATCAGTAAGCACAAGCCCCTCGAACTTCAGCTTTCCTCTGAGAATATCAACAAGAATTGTTCTGTTCATTGTTGCAGGAAGACCAGAATCATCAATATTCGGGAATAGAATGTGAGTCGTCATGATTGCAGGAATCCCTGCCTTTATTGCATTTTCAAAACTGCAAAGCTCAAGCTTCTCCAGTTGCGAAAGCGTCTTATTCACAACAGGAAGACCCATATGAGAATCCACCGAAGTATCACCATGCCCAGGAAAATGCTTTCCACAGGTCATCAGACCGAAGTCTGCAAGCCCTTTCATCATCTCTATTCCGAATTCGGACACAGCCGAGCTGTCCTCTCCGTAACTTCTGACTCCAACCACTGGATTGTTGGGGTTGCTGTTGATGTCCAGGACCGGAGCCAAATCAAAGTTAACCCCCACACTGGAAAGTTCTTTGGCTGTCACCTGACCGCAAAATCGTGCATTCCTGCTCTTTCCTGTTGCCCTTATGGCCATAGCGCCAGGAATATTTACAAAGTCATCAGAAAGACGGGTCACCATGCCCCCCTCCTGGTCTATCATAATAAATGGAGCTATTCCAGTTTCTCTCAGTATCAGTTCCCTGAGCGAAGAACAAAGTCCCTTGAGCTGACTTCGGCTTTGTACATTGTTCTTGAAAAGAATGATATTCCCTATCTTGAATCTTCTGATTACTTCCAGTGTCTCTCTATCAAGCTCTGTACCAGGAAAACCAATAGTAAACCTCTGCCCTAGTTCGATAAGCCGCTGCTCTCTATCCATAAATCACCTCAATAAATCATTGCCTTCCGTGCTCTGGAGGCAAATTCTTCCTCATCCCTCTTCACAATCCCGAATCCATCTTCCATTACTTGCGCTATGGACTTTCGTGTGCCCAGAAGCCTTTTCAGCTTCTCTCGATCCAATGCAAAGTCATCAGGATACAAAGTTTTGAAAGCCTCAAGCAAAACAAGCCCTGTTCTGATTCCATTGAATGCACCAGCATCAGTTATTCTTGCCATAACCCCATGGCACAGCACACCCCTGTGCTTGGAATTATCAGGAGTGAAATCAGCAGGCAGAAACTCCACACCTGGACATCTCGCTTGATGAAGGCACTCACAAACCTTATCCGAATCTGCAAATGGAGCTCCAAGAAAAGAGAACGGACTGCTTGTTCCGCGGCCTTCGCTCACATTGGTAGCTTCCAGCAGAAAAAACGCGCTGTACAGCAATGCATTCTCAAACCCAATGATCGCAGGGCTCGGCACAATCCATCTTTTGCCCAACTGTGGATACAGAAGCAAAGGGTTATAATCCGAACACCGTACAATCCGAAGATCAACACCCAACTTCAATTCCAAGTTGACTAGATTTGCAAACTCACCGCAAGTCAGTCCATACCTTGACGCTATCGGGTAAATTCCCACAAACGATTTACAGCTTTCTTCGAGAATCAAACCCTCAATCTGCCTTCCAAGAGGGTTTGGCCTATCCAGCACAACAAGAGGCTTTTTCATCCTGGCACAGTAATGAAGTGCAAGATACAACGTTGAGATATATGTGTAGCAACGCATCCCAATATCCTGGATATCATAGACCAATGCATTTATTCCTGCCTCATCGAGCTCTTTCTCTGGCAAATCCTGACTGCCTCGCCGATAAAGACTGATTACATCAAGACCTGTTACCGCATCCTTATCTGTTCCAAAGCTTTCCCCAGCATCTTTGTCTCCACGGATACCATGCTCAGGAGCAAGAAGCAGTGCCAAATCAGCATATTCATTGATTATTTCTATCGTTGACACCCCGCTGCTGGAAAAGGACGTTCCATTGCAGATCAGAGCAAGCTTCAAGCCATCCAGACAAGCAAAATTCTCTTTTATGTTGTCGATGCCGAATTTCATCATATGCTCACCTTCCCCAGAACGACGGGATGCGAGGCTCCTGTTGCCTTTACGGCATTAGAACAGGAATTGCAGAGCCTTTCATTGGCCAGAACAGCAAAAGCAACAGCTTCCTTGCTGTCCGAGAAGGGATTCTTCATCACTTTCACATCGGGAAGCTCCAGGCAGATATCATCCATCAAAGCTTTGTTTGATGCCCCTCCACCGCTTACCACCAGTCTGTCGAGCTTAGTATCGGAGAACTTCTCCAGCCCAATCCGTATTGAAGCAGCAGTATAGGCAGTGGCTGTGGCTATTATATCCTGCATATCCAAGTTCCCGGCCTTATTGAGAAGGTTCAGAATAAAGTCAGTACCGTATCTTTCCCTTCCGGTGCTTTTGGGCGGAGCTTTCAGCAGATATGGATCATCACACATGAAATGCAAGAGTTTCTGATTCACTTTGCCTTCCTTTGCTATTGCCCCATCCTTATCAAATCCGTACTTACCTTTGGTATACCTGCAAACCAAGGCGTCAATAACCATGTTCCCCGGTCCAGTATCGAAGGCCAGGATATCATCCAGCGAACACCCAGCCGGGAGAATTGTAACATTCCCTATTCCGCCGATATTCTGCAAAGCAATGCTTTCATCTTCACTTCGGAAAAGAAGATACTCCGTATAAGGCACAAGCGGAGCACCCTGTCCGCCAGCAGCAACGTCACGCACCCTGAAATCACTTACCACAGGGCAGCCGAATGCTTCATTCAGAACCGAGGCTTCTCCAACCTGAAATGTAGATGCAACTCTATATCCCAGAGTGCTGACAGCATTGGGTTCATGATAGAGAGTATGACCATGGCTTCCAATAAATGAAATATCCGAAGGGCTCACTCCTGCCCTGCGGCACACAGTCAATGAAGCTTCACAAGCAATATGCCCCAGTATGAAATTGATTCTAGATATATCACGGGAACCGCCCATGGAACCGGAAGCCAGCCGGAGAAGCTCTCCCTTCAGAGCTGGTGAATACTCCAAAGTGAAAAAATCCACCAGATCAACTTTTGTCTTAGTTGAATATCCCTCAATACGAACAAGTGCAGCATCCATTCCATCGCAGGAAGTTCCGCTCATCAATCCTATTGCAAGTTTTCCATTCATTCATTAATTCTCCAGAAAAAAGTAATCAAGGGCTTCCTTGAGGCTCTGATCCCAGAATTCCCAGCTGTGGCTTCCAGGCCGGAATACAATACTCGCCTCATGTCCAGCTTCCATTAGTTCTGAAGCAAACTTCCGGTTGCTAGAGTAAAGCGAATCCTCCGTCCCGCAAGAAAGATAAACCCTGCATCTTTCGCGCTGGGAGCGAAGCAGCCAGAACAAATCACAATCATCAGGAACTGGCTTGTCCTGATTGAATACTCCCTTCAGCTCAGATCCTTCGTGAATCCTGATGTAATCGAGGTCTGTCACAGAGGAGAACGCTCCGCATCCAAGAAACGTATCCCTGCATGAAAGATAACACTTGAGCGCACCATATCCACCCATGGAAAGACCCATTACATACTTAGGGCCATTGAGACCCAGCATTCCTTCGCACCAATGAACAAGCTCACTGCTTACATAGGTGAAGTATTTCATGCCCCTGTCCATATCGGTATAGAAACTTTTCTGAACCTCAGGCATCACAAGACAAACTTTTTTAGTTCTTGCATAGCGCTCTGCACTTGTGTAACGGCTCCAACCGGTACAGTTGTCCGACAAGCCATGAAGCAAAAAAACAACAGGTGCCTTCTTTATCTCAGAAAAAGGGATTTCGTCTGGAATTACAATACAGCAGGAAGTGTACATTCCCAAACTCGTGCTTTTTAAGTCCACTCTGAAAAACGCCATGGAAAGATCCTCTATCGTTTTGATATCAACCCTTAACCGAACCAACTGTCAATCCCTTCACGAAATACTTCTGAAGGAATGGATAGAGAATGATTATCGGGAGAGTCGAAGTTATTATCACTGCACTTTTGGTAGAAATGCCAAGCATTGCTGTATCGGCAGAGGCGCTGGAAGCATTGCCAACTACCATTGTTCCGTTCACGATGTTCCTCAAGAAGAGCATCACTGGGTATTGCGGAGTATTCAGGTAAATCAGGCCATTAAACCAATCATTCCAGAAGAATACTGCGTAATATAGCCCTATTGTAGCAATTGCTGCAGTGGAAAGCGGGAGAATAATTCTAGGAAGTATACCAAAGTATCCGATTCCATCTATAAGAGCCGCTTCCTCTATCTCCGTTGGAAGAGCCTTGAAAAAATTGATGAGGATTATCAGGTTGAACTGGCTGATTGCAAATGGGAGGATAATCGCCCATCGTGTTCCTGTGAGTCCGATTGAGGAAATCAAAAGGTAGTTGGGAATCAGACCGCCCGAAAAATACATGGAGAATATCACAAGCTTAGTGAAAAACCCATGTCCCTTGAGATAAGACTTGGATAAAGGATATGCAAATAGGATAGTCATCACCAATGCAATTGAGGTTCCCACCACAGTGTAGAAAATGGTATTTCCGTATGCCCTGAAGAAATTAGGGTATGTGAAGATTTTGCTGTAAGCCTCCAGGTTCAGTTCCACCGGCCAGAAGGAGACCTTGCCATTGATGATTGCCTTGGCTGATGAAAGAGACAGGGCTATCATGTAAACAAACGGCACTACGCAGATTATGAGCATGAAAGCCATGACAAGCCAAATCATGACATCGAATATTCTTGAAGAAATTGAAGTATCTTTTACCTTTGCCATGCCTTTACCCTAGTAAATTCCGTCGCCGGTCAGATTTCGGCTGATTCTGTTCGCCGAGGAGACAAGAATCAGACCGATGATTCCAGAGAACAACCCAATTGCAGTTGCATAGCTGTAGTTCTGATTTGCCAGTCCTGTGCGATAAACCAGCGTGTCGATGATGTCGCTCACTTCAGAGTTTGCGGGAGTATACATCAGAAGCACCTTCTCGAATCCCAGGCTTAGAAGACGCCCCACTTCCAGAATCAGCATTACCATGATGGTAGGCAGGATGGATGGGAGTGTCACATTCCAGATCTGCTGGAACCTGTTGGCTCCATCGATTTCCGCAGCTTCATACAGTTCGCTATTGATCCCTGTAATGCTGGCAAGATAGATGATTGCAGTCCAACCTGTGAACTGCCATGCTCCGCTGAAGATATAAATCGGTCGGAAATATTGCGGATCATTCATGAAGTAGATTGGAGTCTTGTGCATCACATCTACAAGAAACCGGTTCAGCAGTCCCGAGCTCGGGGACAGTATCTCTGACAGGATTGCAATAACGACAACAGTAGAAATGAATCGCGGCATATAGCTGATTGTCTGAACAATTTTCTTGAAATGCTTGTTTCTCAGCTCATTCAGCATGATTGCAAAGATAATCGGAAGGGGAAAAGAAAAAACAATGTTCAGAACGGAAAGCGTCAAAGTATTCCGGAAAGCTCTCCAGAAGGCAGGATCCTTGAAGAACAACTTGAAGTATCTTAGTCCCACCCATTCTGTTCCGAAAGGACCAAGTCCTGGACGGTATCGCCTGAAGGCGAGGATATTTCCAAACATAGGAATATACTTGAAAAGAATGAAATAGAAAAACGGAAGAATCATCATCAGATACAATTGCCAGTACCTGAACAAATGTCTCTGAAGCGGCGAGCGTAGTTTGATTTGCAGAGTCTCGTTTCCTTTTTCCTTGAATTTCATCTTTTGCTTCCCATTTGCAAGAATCGGTTGGGAAGCAGTGCCTCCCAACCGAATTGCTGAATTATTCAACAGACCTAGAGGTTTGCGTTATAAAGAGTGCAGAACTTCTCAATTCCAATGCTCTTCATTTCCTTGACATATGTATCCCAATCCTTATCAATGCTCTTCTTTCCAGTAAGGAAAGCATCGCACCACACCTCGAACTTATCAGCCAGTGGAGTCAGAAGCATTCCTGCTTCCTCGGCCTGCAGATCATCAAACTTAGGTGTAGGAGGAATGTACTGAATGACATCACCGATGGCCTCTACTGCGGCATTGATTGCTGCGTAGTTCTCATCGTACTTGGTCATTTCTCTTGCATTGACCCAAACCATCTGTGTTACATCAGATCCGCAACCATATGCAAGCTGCATGTACTTGTAGATTCCTTCTGAAGCATTCGTGATCTCATCAGAATACTTGATTTTCCCATTCTCTTCTGTGTAGGTGACGCCTTTCACGCCAATGCACCATATCTTGGAGCATTCTTCTGAGAAGAACATCTTGTCAACAGCACGAACAATCTGCTCAAAGTCGCTTCTCTTGGTTGTCTTAGTTGGGAACAAGATGCCGGAACCAAGTCTGTTCTTCTGCTGATGGTGAGCTCCAGCAGGTCCTTCAAGTGCTGGATACATCTGAAGCTTAAAGCCTTTTATCTCGGAAGCCGCAGTGACTCCGCCAATCTGATCATAATAGGCCCAAGTAGCCATTGATGCACCTGTTGCCATCTTTCTAGACCAGATTCCGCCATCAATTGGATCAGCCATTTCCGGATCAAGTAGTCCTTCCTTGTAGAGCTTTGCAAAGAAGCTGATATACGCCTTGAACTCTTCGGAAATTGCACCTTCAAAGAACTCAAGCTTCTCATAGTCCCATGACAGAACCTTTGAGCCGCCAGATCCGTTTCTTCCAAGGGAGACACCGAATGCCGGCATTGTCATTCTGTACAGAACTCTTGGGCCAGCAAGAATGGTTAGAGGATATGATTCAGGATTGTCAGCCTTGTATGCCTTCAGAATCTGATACAGGTCATCATAGGTCTTTGGAGCAGCAAATCCCTTTTTCTCCAGATAGTCCTGGCGGAGGATGATTCCTCCATCATAGAACGGAACATCTGTCAGAGATGGAAGATAATAGTACTTTCCATCACTGAGTCTGATCTTGTCTATATCGGACTGCATATTGTACTTCTCTACCATGGCATTGAAGTTAGGGGTCCATTCACTATAGTCGCTGATTGGGACAATTGCGCCATTTAAGGCCAAAGACTGATTCTCGCCAGCAGTAGTCTGGTAAAGAATTACATCAGGAGCATTGGTCTGGGTGTTAAGAGCAAGTGACACCTTAGTGCTGTAGTCTGCAATCGGGATTGCCTCATAGTGAACCGTTGCGTTTGCAATTTTCGCAGTTTCCTGGACTGTCAGCCAAGAATCCTTGAACGGAAGAGTGGCATTGTCCGAGTAGTACATGGAAAACTCCACAGGTCCCTCTGAAACAGCCTGCTCTTTTGCAGCCTGTGCAAACAACATTGCCGCTGTGCCAAGAAGCACAAGAACGATAATCGATGCTTTCTTCATAGTTTCCTCCTATTGAAACTTGTTTTTTTATTTCAAATCCGTCTTTTGACGATTTTTTGCTTTTACATGGCGCTTCTCAGACACGCTGTCCCAACTCCTCCTGATGGCTTTCTTCTCTTCTTCATCCATTCTCCCAAGTATTGCGCTGTAGAGGATATCAATGACAACAAGCTGATTCAGTCGGGAAAGTGTGGCTCCTTGTCTATATTCGGTCTCTGACACAGGGACCTGAAGCCTGACATCTGACAGCTTGTATATTGTATTCCTTCCTGCAATGGTAATTGATATAACCTTGGAACCATTCTTTCGTGCTTCTCTGGCTACATTGAAGAGATACCGCGTCTCTCCTGAGTAGGAAATAATGAAAGCAATGTCATCACTGCCTAAAGAACATGAATAAACCTGCTGAAGGTCAGGGTCTTGGGTGAAAACCGGCTTTTTCCCTAGGCGAGCAAGCTTGTACTGGAGGTCCATCCCAACAATGGCGGAAGCACCAAGACCAAAGATCGCTATCTGGCGAGCCTTCAGAATAAGGCTGGCAGCCAAATCCACCTGATCGCCATCAAGAACTGAGCCAAGCAGGTCCAGTCCATGCCCGGTGAGGCTAAGAAACCTGGGAATCAACTCAGGACCAGGAAGAATCTTGTCATCAAATACATCCAGAATATCCTTGCTCTGTTCATCCTCCATGGTATATGCATCCTGAATCAAGGCGAATTTGAAGTCAGAAAACCCTTTGAAGCCGATGCGCTTGCATAGTCTGATAATAGCAGCAGTACTCGAATCGGAGATTCTTGCCAGTTCAGCAATTCCCATGGAAGCAGCTTCCTTGGGATGTTCAGAGATATATGCAGCAGCTCCATATTCAGAAGGAGCCATCTGAGGCAAAAGCTGATCAATTCGCGCAAGACATCTATTCATAAAAACAGAATAACACAGAGAATGGTAATTGACCATAAAAATTTTTTTTATTTTAAATTCATAAAGTCTAAAAAAAATTGTTGAGAAATAACCCATGCTGGATTATACTGTCTGCCATGGACGATAGTTTGGTTTTCACAGAGCAAAGAAACAGCGCCTCTTATCAGATTGATGCAAAGTCAACGATGGAGATACTCCAGATCATGAATAATCAGGACAAAAAGGTTCCTCTGGCAGTGGAAACTGCTCTGCCGCAGATTGCAACAGTAGTGGAAGATGTGGTAAATGCTTTTAGAAATAACGGAAGGCTTTTTTACATCGGAGCAGGAACCAGCGGCAGACTTGGAGTCTTGGATGCAAGCGAATGTCCTCCGACTTTCGGTGTCGACTATACCATGGTCCAGGGAATCATCGCCGGCGGGCAGACTGCACTTACCCGTTCTGTAGAATGGGCTGAGGATGATGGGGAAGCTGCCATTCAAGTTCTCAAGGAAGCAAACTTTTCGTCTCGTGATGTTCTTGTCGGAATCACTGCCAGCGGTGGTGCTGCATTCGTGGTGGATGCCATGAAGTACGCTATTTCCCTAGGGGCGAAAGTGGGAGCTATATGCTGCAATCCATCAACTTTAGTATTTGACATCATAGATTCCAATCACCGGATTTATCTTCCAGTAGGCCCTGAAATCATCACAGGTTCCACAAGACTGAAGAGCGGCACAGCCCAGAAGCTTGTTCTGAATATGATCTCTACCACTGCCATGATTAGAATCGGCAAGGTCTACAACAATCTCATGGTGGATCTTCGTCCAGTAAACCATAAGCTGATCCAGCGGGCCATCAGGTTGATACAGGAAGTTACCGGATGCAGTTCAGAAGTTGCCCAGATGCAGTTTGAAGCATCCAATCGCAATACAAAGGTTGCAATTGTAATGGAGCTTCTTGGAAAATCCCGGCAGATTGCCTCAGACCTTCTGGAGCGGGATCAAGGAAGCATAAGCAGAATCATCGAGGAAGAGAAGAAGTGAGCAAAGGATTTGCAGGAATAGATGGAGGCGGAACCCATTCAAGAATCCTTGCATTCACGGATTCTGATGAGGGCACAATCAGCATTGGCGCATCCACCAGCATCTACAGCGTAGGTCTTACGGCTGCAATCAAGAACACAATAAGCTTGATTGCTCCTTTATCCAGCAAGCTCGATTCGGTATGTCTTGCCAGTGCCGGACTGGGCAGACCTGAGGAAAAGCAAGTTTTCAAGAGAGAGCTGGAAGCTGCGTTTCCATTTATTCATTTTCATCTTTGTTCTGATGCCGAGGCTTTGATTGCAGGATCGTCAGGCAATAGTGTATGTGCTGGCTTGATTCTTGGAACGGGGAGCATTGCCATCAGGTTTACTGCAGATGGTCATACTATCCGTCGCGGAGGACTTGGATGGAGGCTTGGGGATGAAGGATCAGGCTGGTTCATATCGGAACAGGCAGTAAGGAGGACCTTGCGCAGTATTGAAGGAAGAGATCTTCCGACTACTCTGCTTCCGGTCATTCTTAACCATTTCCATCTTGATTCCCCGACGGACTTGATTCCTTTATTCAATTCCACTGCGCTTGAAAAGTCCGAAGCAGCATCACTGGCTCCAGCGGTTATCAGCAAGGCAGTGGATGGAGACATCCTTGCAGATGATATTATCAATCAGGCTGCCCGAGAAGCAGCACTTCTTGTGAAATCGCTATTCAGCGAAAAAGATACTTGTCCCAGAGACTATCCGCTTGTCCTAGCAGGAGGACTGCTGGAAAAGAATTCTGTGATTTCTCAGATGGTGAAAACCAAGATAAACAACATTGGTCTCTATCCCAAATTCATAGATGGAACAGGCAATGCACTTCAGGGGGCAGCTCTTATTGCAAGTTCAAGTAGAAGGGATTGATATGTTTTGGGCAAATGACTGGATTCCAATATCGATTAATAGTTTCAGAATTATGTGCAAAAATTCACAAATTAATTCAGAAAAATGTGTTAATTATACCTTGAAAGTTTGGAATTATGTGCTGCAAGAAGGCCGTTGATTATCTGCTCAATAAGTATCCTGGCAGAAAGCCACTGATTCCTCTTACCCAGATTGTATCAAGAATGAATCTCATCAAAACCCTATTTGGCTGAGATTCTCGGTTAAATCGGCTTGACTTCAGATGAAACGGTACTGGCGAGGGTGTGAACAGCAACCAAAAGACAGGATTCCGGGGCATCGATGCTTAATTAAAACTTTGATTCATGATAGTATTCAGACCATAAGCCGCTTGATAAGGATATCGAGCAAAATTCAAGCTATTTTTTACCTTTTTTAGAACCAAAACAATTTATTTACGGAGAGATTCTATGTCTTTGATGAAAATTCTGAAAAACGAATTCGACGGGTACAGCATGAATTCCCTGAAGAAGGATTTTCTTGCTGGAATCACATGCACAGCTGTTGCCCTGCCCTTGGCCTTGGCATTCGGCGTTTCATCAGGTGCCGATGCAGCATCAGGGCTTATCTGCGCAATCATAGCCGGCTTTGTGATCGGCGGACTGTCAGGTTCCAGCTATCAGATATCCGGCCCAACTGGGGCAATGACAGCCATACTTGCAGGGCTGGTGATGAAATACGGTTTGCAGGGAGTCTTCATTGCAGGATTCATTTCAGGAATTCTGCTGCTGGCATTCGCCCTTCTGAGAGCCGGCAAGCTTGTGAACCTGATTCCGATGCCAGTGATGACAGGCTTCACAAGTGGCATCGCGGTAATCATCGCATTAGGGCAGATTGACAATTGCTTTGGAACTTCATCCCAGGGAGCATCAGCGATCGAGAAGATTGCCAGCTACTCGACACTTGGCTTTTCTCCCCAGATCTACCCAATTGTCTTCACCCTTCTGGCAATGCTCATCATGATCTTCTGGCCCAAGAAGCTTCAGAAAGTGTTTCCATCCTCGCTGCTTGCGATAATTGCCTGCCTGATCGTTCAGCTCATAATCAAAGCACCGGTTCAAAGCGTCGGTGCAATTCCTCGCACACTGTTCCCAGAGGCCAGGCTTAGCTTCTCACAGATTGATTTCAGCACAGTTGCAGACCTCATTGCCCCAGCCTTCTCAATTGCAGTGCTAGGAATGGTAGAATCATTGCTGTGCGGTGCGGCAGCAGGCAAGATGAAAGGCGAGAAGATCGATTCCACCCAGGAGCTGATTGCCCAAGGCATCGGCAATATGATCATCCCATTCTTCGGCGGCGTGCCAGCGACAGCTGCAATTGCACGCACAAGCGTCGGGATAAAAGCCGGCGGCAAAACCCGAATGGTAAGCATATTCCACTCAGTCGGCTTGCTGATTTCGATGTTCCTGCTTGGCCCTTTCATGTCACAGATACCGCTTGCCGCTCTTGGCGGAGTCCTGATGATGACAGCATGGCGGATGAATGATTTTCAGGAAATCAAAGTGTTCTTCAAGAAGCGGATCAAGACTTCGATTGCACAGTTCCTCGTGACAATGGCCTGCACGGTGGTCTTCGACCTTACAATGGCAATTCTGATCGGCGTAGGCTTCTCAATGGTTCTGTTCGTACTGAAAGCAAAGTCTGAATTGAGCATTGAAGTCGATAATGTGGATGAAAGGAATGCCGCTGTAGTATATGTGGACGGCATGCTGTTCTTCGGCACGCAGGATATGCTTGCCTCCCGTGTTGATGGTGTGATCGGTTCAGGTGTGAAGACCATAATCTTCTCGCTTCGAGGAGTGCCGACGATTGACCAAGGCGGAATTGAAGAGATCCTTCAGATTGCAAGGACCTGCAGAGCCTCGGAGGTGCAGGTGAAGATCTGCGGGCTTCAAGGCAGCGTCGAGAAAATGTTCAGGCGCCTTGATGTCTATGATGCCATCGGGAAAGAGAATATCTTCTCCTCTGCCGTCACAGCGATCGAAGCCTTGAATTGATCCGGAATATTCCAGTCTAAGCTTCATCAATTCCGAAACGCACATGTTTTATTTGGCCAAACCCTCATTCCTCGCCAGAGACAATGCTCTTCTATGCAGCAAGCACTATGTGTCATTCGATAACTGTGGCTGAATAGGACAGAATAAGTAAAGAATGCTTTAATTAGCAGCCACATTTTCAATTGACAGCTGACATGCTTTGCAGAGTGCTAAGGAATGATTTGTTACGAGATAGGGATAGGCAAGACATCAGGATAGAAAACCATGGACGCTTTTTCAAGTCATATCGCCTCAGGTTCCACCTTGGTGCAGATTCGGATTTTCCTTTAAAAGAAAGCCTAACTCTCTTTCACAAGCTTGCCAGTCATATGCTGGACGTGGATTGCCACGAGCTGGACTCTGAAAACCGCCTTATCAACTTCAGCCTGGGCTGCTACAGAGGTAGGATAATACTTCAAAGCAAGCTTTAACGCTTTCTCGGAAGTCACAGCCGTGTCGTCAACAAGTTCTGCAATGCCCATCGCTATGACGCTGGTAACATTCCATGGCCACTCGCCGGGCTTCCGAAACCCTTCGTTCCATGTGGTGAAGCACACCTTGGGACATCGCTTGATTGCATCAATCTTGTGCCCAGCCTTGGCGCAGTGGAAATAGATCGTCCCATTCTCCTCGTCAAAAAGGAAATCAATCGGCACGCCATAAGGATACCCATCGTCGCCGATCACGCTGAGAACAGCCCTCTTCGCCGTACGCAGAACCGTCTTGCAGTCCTCTTCTGAAACCTGCTGCTTCGCCCTTCTCATCTCTCTGAACATGATACCTCCTGTTTGCCAATGTTTAATCTCAAATCTCAGAATCATCAAGCCGATGTTCAGCACACCTTGTTCATCGTACCATCTTCTGCCAACATCCATCCTCACGACAATCTCTGGAAAGAAATCGCCAGTCAAAGCGAATGGTCTTAGCTCGGATTCTCTTTTTTCATCGCTGAACAATGAACTCAGATAGTTCATCTTCACCGCATCATCAAGACGTCTCAGCCCAAAGAGGCACTTATATTCAGTAAAATAGCGGAAAAGCCAAGAAGTCAACTGAAAATTTGCGCCCAAAGCGGCAGAAAAATTCACTCTTCTGGGGACAATCCTTTCCACTTCTCCATCAGCGGATGTAGTTGGTAGCTATCTGCTTCTCATACACAGGAGCAGGAACTCCTGCCTTGCGCGCTGCATCAAGACAGTTCAGAAGCCAGGCGATGTTCTCGCCCAAAGTCCGCATCGTCTGAAGGCCTTCGATGTCCTTTGAAGCTTCTTCAGGAGTGTTTCCATGGATCATGTTCCAGTATTGGGATGTCACTATGATCATATTCGAGATGGAGAAGTACTTGTTAAGCTCATCGAAAGAGGCAGTCGCTCCGCCCCTGCGGCACGAGACAATCGCTGCTCCAAGCTTGCCGGCCATCCGCTTTGCACTGGAGTGGAACAGCCTGTCCAGGAAACTGACAACCTGTCCTGACGCGCTTGCATAGTACACCGGAGAGCCAACGACTATTGCCTGATACTGATCAAGGTTCTCAATCACATAGTTCACCTTGTCATCGAAGATGCACTTGCCGGTCTTGCGGCAATTGCCGCAGGCGATGCAGCCTGCAACAGGCTTTGTTCCAAGATAGAGAATCTCCGATTCTATTCCATGCTTATCAAGCGTCTTTGCAATTTCTGCAAGTGCTGTATAGGTGCATCCTCTTTCATGGGGGCTGCCGTTAATCATCAATACTTTCATTTCAAATCTCCTCTTTGCATTATACCACAAAAACAGCCTCGGGCAGAGCCTGAGGCTTGAATGAAGAATATGGGTTTGTCCAGAATCAGGAACGATCGACAGGAGCCCTTCGCTGAATGAGCCAGGCCAGAACCGCAGCGATGGCACTGCAGACCACCATCGTCACATCAAAGCGCCATGGTGAGGATGCGATTGCAAAATCCAGGAAGCGTGCAAGCACGGTGGCAATGGCCATGTTATCTACTGACAGCGGAATCCCGACGAGCAGAAGAAGTCCGAATCCAATCCAGAATACCAGACGCCAGACTTTTGGAAGCCGGTAGTTGATCGACGAAAGCAGGAATCCCAGCATCGTAATGCCGCAGTAAAGGCATAGACGCCACACCAGATATGTTCCGAAGTAGCTGAATGGCTTTTCTGGAATCATATTGTAGATCATGTTCATCAGACCTGAGGAGCTGAATCCTCCGGTGATGATGCTCGTGACCGGTGTGAAGACCGAATCAAGGACGGCAAGAACTGCCGCAACAGTTCCAAGGGCCATGATCCCGGTTATCAGCGCTGTATTGCGGCTGCGGCCGAACACTGCACAGGCTTTGAGGTTGTCCTTTACGCAGGTCAATCCCAGGACGAACATGAAGATCATTGAAAAGGATTCATATCCCCCGTTGACGTTCATATGAATGTTCCATGACGGTATGACCTTTGCAAGAAGCGGCAGCACTATCATGAACAGGACTATGAATGAATAGAATATTGCAACTGCAAACAGGTTGTTCAATGCTGCTTTGCGAAACGGTGCCTTCAGCATCATAGCGAGGCCTCCTTATCTGTATTGGTCAATTCGATGAACAGTCTCTGGGCATCGATGTTCTGAACAGTCAGCCCATCGCATGTTCCGGACAGCTTGCCGACGATGTATGCTGTTTCAAGGGCTCCGATGAACGACCGTCCCAGAATCTGGCAGCCCGATACGGCCTGCTCAACTTTTTCCTTCGGTCCTGTGACTGAACTTGCATACTGAGCAAGGCTTTCGGCTGATTTCTCAAGGAGAATGCGGCCTTGCTTGATTATCACGAATTTCTCGATGATCGGAGAGGCTTCCTCAATCAGATGAGTCGAAAGGACAATCACCTTCGGCTTGCGTGAATAATCCTCAATCAGAAGCTTATAGAACAGATCACGGTGGTTGGCATCCAGTCCTAGCACGGGCTCATCGAAGAATACGAACGGAACATCCAATGCCAGCGCAATGCAGCACTTGAAAATGCTCTTGTATCCTGTTGAGAGCTTGCCAATCTTCTTTGTTTCATCGAGCTCGAACAGCTTGGCATAGCGATGAGCTTCGGCCACAATGAATGCCTCTCCATAGAATCCATCTGCCGTTTTGATTGCATCCTTGAGTTTCAGATCATCGTCGTAGTAATTGACTTCACCCATCAGATGCATCTTTGAAAGCAGTTCATCTCTGTCCGCAACTGGAATTCCATCCATCAGCACTTCGCCGCTGTCTGGGAATATTCTTCCGTTGATTATGTTCAGCAATGTGGTCTTACCTGCACCGTTGCGGCCAAGAAGGCCGTAGATCATGGGTTCTGTGAATTCAAGGCTCACATTGTTCAGAGCCTTCACTTCGCCGAATGTCTTGGTAATCTTATTCAGACTTAGTGTCATCGGTCTTCATCTCCTTTTTTATAAGAGCAGCAATCTGCTCATCGGTAAGTTCAAGCTTCCTGGCTTCCAGAACCAATGGCTTTATGTAATTCTTTGAAAATTCACTGTATCGCATTTCCTTTATCCTTTCTCTCGCACCGATGGAGACAAACATCCCCACCCCGCGCCGCTTTGCTATCAATTGCTCCTCAACGAGCAGGTTCATTCCTTTGAGCACTGTTGCAGGATTAATCCTGTAGGCGATTGATATCTCAGTTGTCGATGGGATCTGAGTATCCTCTCCGAATGCTCCGGTGAATATTGCATCTCGCAGTGCATCTGCTACCTGCATGAAGATTGGAATCTGGCTTTCATTATTGATCTCCATTTGCACCTCTCTTGCTTAGTTAATTACTCAAGTAACTAACTAAATAACATATGCTGCTTTTTCTGTCAATATGTTTTCTTTCTTTTTTCAGAAGTTTTGACACTTCGCATCAATCCGCATGGTGGCATAGCTCAAGGAGCTCGCCATAGCTCAATGAGCTCACCATAGCTCGCTTCGACCTCGCCATAGCTCACCATAGCTCAAGGAGCTCACCATAGCTATACGCATGGAATGCAATGGACACGAATGGAGGCTCAAGGAACTCGCCATAGCTATACGCATGGAGCACAATACCGCTCCTTTTCCATTCGGAGCCATTGTGGTCCATTGGGGTCCAAGCCGCTCGGTACCCCTCAGTCGAAAATTATGGCCCGGTCGAAAATAATGACTCGGTGGGGTCGCCCAAGCCACTCCATTGGGGTCCAAGCCGCTCCATTAGGGTCCAAGCCGCTCCATTAGGGTCCAAGCCGCTCGGTACCCCTCGGTCGAAAATAACGGCTCGGTCGAAAATTATGGCTCGGTGGGGTCGCCCAAGCCTCTCCATTGGGGTCCAAGCCTCTCCATTGGTGTCCAAGCCGCTCGGTACCCCTCAGTCGAAAATTATGGCCCGGTCGAAAATAATGGCTCGGTGGGGTCGCCCAAGCCTCTCCATTGGGGTCCAAGCCGCTCCATTGGTGAGAGAGTCAGCTGAAAACAGCAAAAATCGTCAAAGCAAAAACGCACCGAGAATGATGGACTGATTCCTAGGTATTGCTCAATGCATGCCGCGATTTCGATGATAACGCAGACAAGGGAAGGGACTGGGACAACCAATACAGCGACAGGGACGACCGGGACAAAAGGGACAACCGATACGACAGGGGCAAAAGGGATAACCAATGCTACAACAGGGACGACAGGGACAACAGGGACAACAGGGACAAAAGGGATAACCAATGCTACAACAGGGACAACAGGGACAAAAGGGATAACCAATGCAGCAACAGGGACGACAGGGACAATCGAGACAACGGAGACGATAGATGACGGATTCAGGACCGAGGGAATGGAATGTGGAAGGACTATATTGAAGTAATCCAGCAAATAAGGTAGATTTGCAACTTATACACTTGATATCTAGTTCCGGAAAGGGGTTTTCCGGAATCCGGAGGGAAAATGGCTGAAGAAACAAAGAGAGAGTCACTGGGAAGCCGGCTCGGATTCATCCTGCTGTCCGCAGGATGTGCAATCGGACTTGGAAACGTCTGGAGATTTCCTTACATAACAGGAAAGAACGGAGGAGCGGCTTTTGTCCTGATCTATCTTGTGTTTCTGGTAATACTGGGACTGCCTGTGATGGTAATGGAGTTCTCAATCGGAAGAGCTTCACGAAAGAACATTGGATTGGCAATGAAGGAGCTGGAACCCAAAGGAACCAAATGGCACATTTACGGACCGTTCGCAGTTGCTGGAAACTACATCCTCATGATGTTCTATACAGTAATCGCAGGATGGATTCTGTACTACATGCTCCACTCCGGAGCTATGCTCAAGACACCAAGCGGAGAGTTCTTCAACGGATTGCTTGCATCTCCGTGGAAGCAGGCACTGTGGATGGTCATCGTCGTTGCACTTGGGATGATTGTTTGCAGCCTCGGACTTGAAAAAGGCGTGGAAAAGATCACGAAGGTTGTGATGCTTGCACTGTTTGCATTGATGCTGGTTCTGGCAATTCATTCATGCACTATAGAAGGAAGCGGAGCCGGGCTGAAGTTCTACCTCGTGCCGGACTTCAAGAAGATGACCGAAGTCGGAATATGGACTGTGATCACAGAAGCGATGAATCAGGCCTTCTTCACGCTTAGCCTTGGAATTGGCTCGATGGAGATCTTCGGGTCATACATAGGAAAGGAAAACAGCCTTCCAGGAGAGTCTGTGAGAATCATCGCTCTGGATACATTCGTCGCATTGATGAGCGGACTGATCATCTTCCCGGCATGCTTTGCATACGGCACTGATCCAGGATCGGGGCCGGGGCTGCTGTTCGTAACATTGCCCACGATCTTCCAGCATATGAAAGGCGGAGAGTTCTGGGGATTCCTCTTCTTCCTGTTCATGAGCTTCGCTGCAATGTCGACAGTCGTGGCGGTATTCGAGAACATCATCAACTACTGGCAGGACAGCCATGGATGGAGCAGACGCAAGGCCTGCCTGATCAACTGCTTCGCAATCATAGCTCTGGCGATTCCGTGTCTGCTTGGCTTCAACGCATGGGCAGGCTTCCAGCCGCTTGGAAGCGAAACCGGAGTGCTGGATCTGGAGGATTTCCTGGTAAGCAGCACATTGCTTCCGTTTGGATCGCTTCTGTTCGTGCTGTTCTGCACCACGGGCAAAGGCTGGGGCTGGAAGAACTTCATTGCAGAAGCCAACACTGGCAGGGGAATGAAGTTCAAGGACGGCAAGCCTCTCAGGATTTACATATCATATGTTCTGCCGCTTATAATCATAGCAATTCTGATCAAAGGCTACTTTGATGTCTTTTCAAAGCTGCTATAGAAGGCAGCCCATGAAGTGATAGGCCCGCTCCATGCGGGCTTCTTCTTCATCAAAATGACCGCCATGGTTCATCTCATAAGTCACACAAGCGCCTTTCGATTCCAAGGCAGATTTCACACGCTCTGTGCAGTCTCCGACTGAGGCAAGCCTGGTGTTCGAAGTGCGGGACTCAAGATTTCCGAGCGAGAGGTAGACCTGCGGCGAGCGGGCGGCAAGAGGCGAAGATTCGGCGAAGTCGGCAAAGCCGTCGAACCAGAATGAACCTGAGCCGCTTGCAGCAGCATTGAAGGCATCAGTACGGAACAGGCTGTAGACTGCAAAAAGGCCTGCAAGCGAGTAGCCTGCAATGATCCTGCGCCGGGCTGTGCAGCCTAGAAAGGACTCCGCTTCTGGAATGACAGATCCTGTTATGGCGGCAAGATGCTCATCAGCATTGCCGGAGAAGTTCCGTCCGCCTCTGAAAGCCTTGGTGGCTGGCCATGGGGTAAGCTGGCTGTCCCAGTCAACGCCTGTGATTGAAACTGCGGCGCAGCGAAGATCAGGAACCGCAGGAGAAAGCGAATGGACATAGAGCACCTGATCGAAATCAGAGCTTGGAGCATAGACCTCGATATTCATTCCGCAGATTGTCTTCTTCATGACTAGATTCATGTAATCAGTATCTTCTGCACTTTGCATCTGTGTCAATCAAGCAGGACGGAGAATCAGGGTTTGGCCAGAAGAAAAATATTAACAAAACCGCTTTTATTATGCTGGGAATGTGGTTTTTTGAATTATTCCTTAACGTCTTAGTTTTTTAATGTTATAATTAGGGGCGTCGCAAAAACGCAGGAGATTTTTATGAATCATAGCATTATTCTTGGAAACGTCGGGAATTTCTCCGACCGCTATATGGGATGCAGCTACCAGAGGGACTACAGCATCCACGAAATGTTCGACAGGGTCAGATCAGTCAAAGGGGTCACAGGAGTCGAGCTCGTAAGCAATTGGCAGATAACGGCAAAGAACTGCAAGGAAGTGAAAGCCGAGATGGAACGCACCGGCCTCAAGCTGGTTTCAATTATTCCAGACCACTTCGGAATCAAGGTCTACGGCAAGGGCGCTTTCACCTCGAAAGACCCGAAAGTCAGAGCCAAGGCTGTCGAGGACACCAAGGAGATGATGGATATTGCCCATGAGCTTGGAGGCAACCTCGTGAGCCTTTGGCCTGGACAGGACGGATATGACTACCATTTCCAGGGCGACTATATAGAAGAGAGAGGCTGGTTCGAAGAAGGCGTGAAGCAATGCTGCCAGTACCGCCGTGATGTCAACGTCTCCATAGAGTACAAGCCCAAGGAACCACGCAACTTCAGCTACCCGGCCAATGTTACCGGAACCCTTCTGATGATTGACCATATGGGAGAGAAGAACCTCGGAGTCACCATTGACTACGGCCATGGAGCTGTTGCCGGAGAGAACCTAGCCGAGAGCGTTGCCCTGTGCAAGATGTACGGCGACAAGCTGCTTCATGTCCACATGAACGACAACTACGGTCATTGGGATGATGATATGATCACTGCTTCGATCCATACGATTCCGTTCATCGAATTCTTCTACTGGCTCAAGAAGACAGGCTACAGCCACTACATCTCCACCGACCAGTATCCGTACCGCGAGGATGGAAGAGATGCCTGCAACGAATCGGTCAGATGGTTCGACATCCTGGAAGGGATCGCTGACAAGATCGATGAAAAGCGCATGAAGGAAATCTGGAAGACAGGCAATGCCTGCGAGGTCTCTGCAATGCTCAGGGATGTCATGTTCGGAGACAAGACCGAATAAAAACTGTGAATATGGCCTTGTGCCATAAAATTAGCGAGCCGGCATTCGTGCCGGCATGACAAAGGAGTTGTTATATGAAAAAAACACTTGCTGTGCTGCTCATGGCTCTTCTTGCTGTCGCATTGGTATTCGCCAATGGAACAACTGAAGCTGCCGCTGGAAAGAAAGATTACGAGATCGTCGTAGTTCCGAAGGATGCTTCCAACCCGTGGTTCGTCAGAATGGACACCGGAGTAAAAGAGTATGCTGCCGCAACAGGACTGAACGTATACCAGAAGGGAACACCTGAAATTGATGCTACTCTTCAGGCTCAGCTCGTACAGGACCTGATCGCTCAGGGCGTTGATGCCATCTGCGTGGTCCCAGTAGACATTGAATCGATCGAACCTGTTCTCAAGCAGGCCCGTGATGCCGGAATCGTCGTAATCGCTCATGAAGGCTCCGCTCTTCAGAACGTAGATTATGATATCGAAGCTTTCTCCAACGCCGGTTACGGTGCATTCATCATGGATAACCTCGCAGAGGCCATGGGAGAAGAAGGCGTGTACACCACAATGGTCGCATCACTGACCAACGGATCTCATAACGAGTGGGCAGATGCTGGTGTTGCACACCAGAAAGAGGCCTATCCGAAGATGCAGCTTCTTGCTGAGCAGCCTCGTGTAGAGTCCAACGATAACGGCGATGTTGCATACAACGTTGCAAAGGAACTGTTCAAGAAGTACCCGAACCTCAAGGGAATCATGGGAACTTCATCTTTCGACGCCCCGGGCGTTGCACGTGCTATTCAGGAACTCGGACTTGTTGACAAGGCTTTCACATCCGGTACCGGAATGCCAGCCGACAACAAGGCTCTTCTCGAAAGCGGCACTGTAAAGTCCCTCACTCTCTGGGATCCGGCTCTTGCTGGAAAGGCAATGATTGCTCTTGCTGTGAAGGTTCTCAATGGAGATACCATCACTGAGCCGCTGGATCTGGCTGTTGATGGATACACCAACATGAAGTTCCGCGAAGGAAGCAAGACAGTTCTCGAAGGAGAAGGATGGATTGTCATCAACGCAGAGAACGTTGACAGCTTCGGATTCTAATCCTGCAATTCAAAAAGATTCTTTCGCCGTCTGAACAAATCAGGCGGCGGAAGTTTTATTAACAAAGATATTTTACAGGGGGGCTTATGGCCGAACCTTTGCTTAAAGCCGTAGATATCGATAAGTCATTCGTCGGCGTGCATGCGCTGAAGAAAGTGAATCTGACTATCATGCCTGGTGAGATTCATTGTCTTGCCGGCGAGAACGGCTGTGGAAAATCCACACTCATCAAAGTCATCTCCGGAGTCTATGCACCTGATTCAGGTCATATTGAATTCGAAGGCAACTATTATCAGAAAATAACACCGATGCAGGCCATCGATGCAGGAATACAGGTAATCTACCAGGACTTTTCGATTTTCCCGAACCTTACAGTCAAGGAAAACCTGGCGCTCAACATGGAGCTTGCCTCCAAGAAGAAGCTAGTCAACTGGAAGGAAGTCGAGACAATAGCCCGTGAGGCTATTTCGAAGATCGACTTCAAGGTGGACCTTGAGGCTAAGCTCGGAGACCTGTCGGTTGCCGAGAAGCAGATGGTTGCAATATGCAGAGCCCTGATGTTCAAGGCAAAGCTCATCATAATGGATGAGCCTACCACTTCGCTTACAAAGCGCGAAGTCGAGCGTCTGTTCAAGGTTATCCTCGGGCTCAAGCAGCAAGGCATCGCTACCCTGTTTGTAAGCCACAAGCTCAACGAGGTATTCGAGATTTCAGAGAAGTACACGATTCTGCGTTCAGGTGAGCTGGTTTCTTCAGGAAGCACAGCAGACCTGGACAATGAGACTTTCACATACTACATGACAGGACGCCGCTTCGAAGCGACGCACTTCGTTCCCGAGAATGTCTCCAAGGATCCCATAATGGAAGCGAAAGGCCTTTCGCTTGCAGGATCATATTCGGATGTGGATTTCTCCCTGCACAAGGGCGAGATCCTCGGAATAACCGGTCTTCTCGACTCAGGACGCACCGAACTTGCCCTTTCGCTGTTCGGGTTTGAGCCTGCAACTGGAGGGCAGCTGCTTGTCAACGGCAATCCGGTGAAGTTCAAGACTCCACGGGATGCAATACACAGCAAGGTCGGATTCGTTCCCGAAGACCGTCTCAGCGAAGGCTTGTTTCTCCCGCAGAGCATTGCAGACAACATCGTGATTTCTGAAATCGACAAGCTCCGAACAAAGCTGAAGACGATGGACTTCCCAAAGCGTCAGGAAGAGGTAAACCGCTGGGTGAAGGAGCTTTCTATTGCAACGCCGAATCCAGAAAACGCCTGCCTCACCCTTTCCGGCGGAAACCAGCAGAAGATAGTCCTGGCCAAATGGCTCGCCTGCGACCTGGACATCATGATTCTCAACGGGCCTACCGTGGGAGTAGATATCGGTTCCAAGCATGACATTCATGCAATACTAAGAACTCTGGCAGCCAAGGGGATGGGCATTATAATCATCTCTGACGATCTGCCGGAAATCATTGAGAACTGCTCGTCTCTTCTGATCATGAAAGGCGGAAAGATTGTGAAGCAGATGGATATGATCAAGGAAAAGCCTGATGAGAAGGCGATTCTTGGATACATGATGTAGAGGATTAGTAATGAACAAGACTTTAGAAAAAAAGAAATTCTCGCTTCCGCACAGCTCAGAGCCATATGTATTCCTGGTTCTGCTGCTTCTGTGCATTCTGATAGAAATCAGGTCAGGGCAGTTCTTCACCGCAAACAACATCGTGGATATCTGCTCTGCAATGATAGTCCCGGGACTGTTCGCAGCAGGAACCTTCATGGTGATAATCTCCGGCGGCATCGATATTTCATTCCCGGCTCTTGCTTCGCTGGCAACATACGCTACCACGAGGCTGATGCTCAACATGAACTATGAAGGCGGAGTACTGATTCCGATACTGATTGCATTGGCCATCGGTGCAGTGCTTGGAGCATTCAACGGGCTGTTCATAGGATACTT
>JAQUYU010000051.1:0-7383 GCA_028691695.1 Sphaerochaetaceae bacterium
CTTTTTTATTTCCTTGCACCAAAGAAGAATACGGGTTTGGCCAAACCCTTGTGCCTCATCAGCGATTGACGCAGAAACGGATTTGCGATATAAATCGAGAGTTATGTTTGATTCAATTAGCGATAAATTCAGCAGCATCATAAGAACTCTTTCCGGTAAATCGAAGATTTCCGAGAAGAACATCTCAGATACCATCGAAGACATAAAGAATGCTCTTCTCGATGCGGATGTAAACGTAAGGGTCGTGCGACGCTTCGTGAACCAGACAGCAGAGGAAGCTCAGGGACAGAAAGTCCTGAACAGCGTCAATCCAAGCCAGCAGTTCATCAAGATCATCTACGACAAGATGGTCAAGGTTCTTGGCGGCGAAGGTGCTCAGAAGCTTGAGCTCAAGGGACCGGATCAGGTGAGCATAATCCTGATGGAAGGTCTTCAGGGTTCTGGTAAGACCACCACAGCGGCCAAGCTTGCACTCAGGCTCAAGAAAGAGAACCGCAAGGTCCTGCTGGCTGCATGCGATGTAGTCAGGCCTGCTGCAATCGAGCAGCTCAAGGTCCTGGGCGAGAGCGTCGGGACTCCCGTCTTCTCAGAAGACATAAAGGATCCGGTGAAGATTGCCCACGATGCGGTGATCCATGCAAAGGTGAATCATTTCGATACGCTCATCGTCGATACCAGCGGACGCATGTTCCTGGACGACAAGCTGATGGGCGAGCTTGAGAATATCTCCAAGGCCCTGAATCCTGACGAGAAGCTTTTCGTTGCCGATGCAATGACCGGTCAGAACGCTGTTTCGATTGCCAAGGAATTCAATGACAAGGTCGGAATCACAGGGGTAATCCTCTCGAAGTTCGACTCTGATACCAGAGGCGGCGCTGCGATGAGCATCATGAGCATCGTAGGCAAGCCTGTGAAATTCATAGGTACAGGCGAGAAGCCGACCGACCTCGAGATCTTCTATCCAGAGAGAATTGCTTCAAGAATCCTCGGAATGGGCGATGTGGTTTCTCTTGTGGAGAAGGCGCAGGAGCAGTTCGACGAGAAGAAGGCCCAGAAGCTTCAGGAGAAGATCCAGAAGCGCACGTTCGATCTCGATGACTATCTTGAACAGCTTGAAAGCATGACCCGCATGGGCGGTGCAGACAAGATCATGGAGATGATTCCTGGGATGAAGGGGCAGGTTTCCGAAGAGGACATGCACCTTGATGAGCTTAGGACTGAAAAGTACATCATTCAGTCTATGACCCATGCCGAACGGACCAATTTCATGATCATCGGACCGGCCAGGCGCAAGAGGATTGCAAAAGGAAGCGGAACTTATGTAAGCGACGTGAACAGGCTCCTCAAGAAATTCGAGAAGCTCAGGTCGCAGATGTCGAAGATGACTCGCAATAAGAAATACCAGGCTGCCCTTATGAAGCAGATGGGAATGAATTAGTATACAGGAGGAACTTAAATGAGCGTAAGCATGAGACTCAAGAGGTTCGGTAGCAAGATGAGACCATTTTATAGGGTTGTTATTCAGGATAGCCATTCGGCCAATGTTGGAAAGACAATTGATGAAATCGGTTTCTATCGCCCAATAGATGCGGAGAATCAGATTCAGCTGGACAAGGAAAAAGTTCAGGCATGGCTTCTCAAGGGCGCACAGCCGAGTCCTACGGTCAAGGGTCTGCTTAACAAGCAGGGCATTGCAATCGTCAGAAAGCCAAGTCAGGAATAACAGATGGAAAAAGAATTGGTTGAATACATCGTCAAATCCCTCGTCGACAAGCCTGAAGAAGTTCAGATTGAAGAGAAAGAGGATGACAGGTCGATTGTACTCGAACTCAGAGTTGGTGAAGGGGACATTGGCAAAGTCATCGGGAAGCAGGGCAGGATTGCAAAGGCGATCCGCACTATCCTGAGCGCCAGCGTCACCAAGAACGGCAAGCACGCCGTGCTGGAGATTCTGGACTGACGCTATGGATAACAAACTTGCAACAGGCATCATCGGTACAGCTTTCGGGCTGAAGGGACAGGTCAAGGTCTATCCTTATTCCGATGACAGAGAGCATTTCCTTTCTCTTTCGGAAGTCGTCATTGAAAAAGGCGGCGTAAAGAAGAACATGGAAATTGAAGAATGCAAGCTTGCAAACGGATGCGTCTTGGTCCATTTCAAAGGCTTTGACACACCTGAGGCTGCAAAGTCCCTTGCGGGCTTCGTTGTCTGGGTGAATCGGGAGGAAGCTGCTCCTTTGAGAGAAGGAGAGGTCTACACAGCCGATCTTGCTGGACTTGCCGTCGTTCATAACGGGAATCAGGTTGGCAAGGTGGTTTCCTGCACCGAAGGTATTCAGGGATTGCTTCTTGAGATAAAGACTGAGTCCGAAACTCATTTCATTCCGTATATCGGAAGGTATTTCGGAAAGACTGATCTTGAGGCAGGAACGCTTGAGCTGAAGGAGATGATGCTTCTGTCATGAATATTGACGTGTTGACATTGTTTCCAGAAATGCTTGAAGGGTTCTTCAGCAATTCCATAATGAAACGGGCAGTAGAAGCCGGAATCATCAGTTACAATCTGGTTGATTTCCGGAAATACGCTCAGGACAGGCACAGAACTTGTGATGATGTGCCATATGGCGGAGGAGCGGGAATGGTGATAAAGCCTGAGCCCCTCGGGAAAGCCCTTGAAGAGGTGAAAGCTTCTGGGAAGAGAGTTATTTATGTCTCTCCTTCAGGAAAGAAATTCACCGAGGACTATGCAAAGGAGCTGAGTCTTGAGAAAGACCTGGTTTTCATCTGCGGTCACTACGAGGGTGTGGATCAGCGGATCATCGACATTTATGCCGATGACGAGATATCCATCGGAGACTACGTCATATCTTCAGGGGAAGTCGCCGCTTTGGTGATAATCGATGCTGTATACCGTCTTATCGACGGCGTCATCACCGGAGAGTCGCTGGAAGAGGAAAGCTTCACCGGACCGTTTCTTGAATATCCTCAGTACACTAGGCCTGAAGTCTATTGCGGACGATCAGTTCCCGATGTGCTGCTGTCAGGTCACCATGCGAACATAGCCTTGTGGAGGCTAAGAAAAAGGCTGGAGAAGACATTGCTGAACCGGCCGGAGCTTTATGATGAGTCATCGCTAGATGAAGCAGCAAGAAAGCTTTTGAAGAAAAATCAGATTTAATTGCGAGGGGGCGATTATGAACATCATAAACGCGATTGAGCAGGAAGTTGTAGCGAAGAACGAGGGAAAGCTTGATTTCTCAGTTGGAGATACTGTAAAGGTGTACTTCAAGATCGTTGAAGGTGCTACAGAGCGAATTCAGGCATTTGAAGGCCTTGTCATAGCAATCAACAACAGCGGAATCAGAACAACTTTCGTTGTCAGAAAGATTTCCTATGGTGTCGGCGTCGAGAGGATTTTCCCGATCTACTCACCGAGAGTCGAGAAGGTCGAAGTTCTCAGGAAGGGCAAAGTCAGAAGGGCAAAGCTCTACTACGTCAGAGGCAAGCTCGGAAAGAATGCCAAAGTCAAGGAACTTATCGGAAAGAAGGGCGAAGTTGCTGCTCCTAAGGCAAAAGCTGAAGCTCCGAAAGCCGAGCCTGCAAAAGATACAAAATAACAAGGCAATACTTGTAATCAAGGCGGACGTTTTGCCCGCCTTTTGTTTTAGTTTCAGCAATGGGAAGCACCAAGGATATCGGAAACAGATCAGAGACTCTTGCTTGTGCCTGGCTTCAGGGCAAAGGCTATAGGATAATTGCGCGAAACTACCGGCAGATATTCGGGGAGATCGACATCATTGCCCAGAAAGGCTCGACTTTGACAGCAGTAGAAGTGAAGACCATTCCTGAGAATTGGAACACCGATGAGATCAATCACATGGTCAATCCTTTCAAGCTCGCCAAAATAAAAAGAGTATTATCAGCATTTATTGCCAATCAGGAAGGTTTGTTCTATGATGAAATCAGTTTTGATGTCATATCTGTAACCCGAAGCGGCAGATTGATGCATTATCAAGGAGTTGTATGATGGATAAGCAGCAGAAGAAAGGCAAGAAAAGCAACAACAGCAATAATAGCAGGAAGCCGCCACTCCCAGCTGCTCCAAAGATGAAATTCACCATCGACAGCTCCATCTATGTTCCGAAGGTGCAGGAACCGATGACTGAGTGCTCGATCTGTCATCAGAGCATCGATAACATTGCTTCCGCTATTTCCGAGCCTGATGGCGGTTACAGCCATTTCGACTGTGTCCTCAAGAAGATAGCCGATGAGCAGCATCTGGCGGAGGGGCAGAAGGTGTCCTATCTTGGCCGCGGTGTTTTCGGGGTTATAGAGACTCATGACGGTCAATTCACCATAATCAATAGAATCAACTATGAAACTCCCGAAAGCTACAGCAAGATGAAGGACTTTGTGGAGAGCCAGAAGAAATGAATGGAAAGACAGCTATGCTTCCGGGGACATTCGATCCTCCGACAAACGGGCACATCAACATCATAGAGCGTTCAGCCTCGCTTTATGACAAGGTCTACATTGTAGTTGCGGACAATATCTACAAGAAGTGCCTTTTCTCAGTAGAAGAAAGGGTTTCAATGCTTGAATCTCTTCTTTCCCAATACAAGAACATAACTGTTGCAAGCTATCAGGGGCTTGTAGTGGAATTTGCAAAGAAGAATGGAATAGATGTAATAATCCGCGGCGTAAGAGCGCTTGCTGATTTCTCCTATGAGTTCGAGCTTGCTATGACCAACAAGCAGCTTTATCCAGAGATCGAGACTCTATTCATTCCAACAGATCCCAATTACTTCATTCTGAGGTCTTCCGCAATCAAGGAGCTTGCTCTCTACAAGGCGGACATTTCTAAGATGGTTCCGCCCGCGGTGGCTGCACTTCTGGAAGAGAAGTATTCAAAGCTAAGCTGATCAGCTGTTTGTAATCTTGTAAGTGCCTTTCTGATGCTCTTTCGCATAATAGAGGGCATTGTCTGCCTTCTGGTAAAGTTCATCGAAACTTGTTCCGTCGATAGGATATATTGCTGCTCCAATGGAGCAGGTGACTTTCATGCCATGGAATTCGAAGACGGATGATTCAAGAAGGGACTGAAGCCTGGTCTTCAGAGTGCTTCCGATCTTGGAATTGAAAAGGCATATGAGGAATTCATCTCCGCCAAGACGTCCGCATATGTCATCCTCGCCCAGCTCGCTCTTCATTCTTCGTGCAAAAGCCTTGAGAACTTCATCTCCTGCCTGATGCCCAAGAGAATCGTTGTATTTCTTGAAATCATCGATATCGGCAATAATGAATACATGAGTTGCATCGTTGCTGTAGTTCTTGATCCTGCTGCTGAATGATTCAATGAATGCCTCACGGCGGAGAATTCCAGTCTGAGAGTCATATGTAGATTTTTCCATCAGAAGCAGCTCTGCTCGCTTCTGCTTATCGATGTCCTTGAACAGGACGAAGCACTTTATAACAGTAGAATAAGGATCTGGAACAATCTGGATGCTGGCCGAAGTCCAGAGCTGCTGTGATTCAGGGCCCATTCTCCTGAATGAAATCCGATCTTCCTTCTTCGACCTTAGGTATGCAGATAGGATTCTGTCGCTGTTGAAGAAAGAAATGAACATTGATTTGTCCTCAGGATAGACGTAAAGGTCTGCAATAAAATGCATGCACTTGGAAATCCCGCCTCGCACGAAATCAGGAAGGGCGGGGAACATCGATCCTTCCTGCTGCTCAAGGAAATCCTCTGTGAGGTCGAATTCATAGTAATTCATCTGCTGCTTTGGCAGGTCATCATAGGTCTGCTGCCATCGCTCGAATGCAAGTTCCTTCTGATGCTGAGCGGTGATGTCATAGAACGAAATGATTGCCTGAAGAGGGTAGCCGTCTTCATCGAAGATAGTAGTGAAGTTGTTCTGATACCAGCGGAATTCTCCAGTATTCTTTACACGGAAGCTTATCTGGGTGCTTCCGCTTCTCCTGCTTTCCTTCATTTCATTGAAGAACTGTCGCACAGCATCAATGCTTTCATTTGCAACGATTCCTGATGAAATAATGGATTCAGGCACATTTGGAATCTGGATGCCAAGGCCCATCAGGTCAGCGGCTGATTTCTGAAGATATGCCACTCCAGTATCAAGGTTGTAGCGCATAATGAATTTGTTGCTGTGCTCGGTTGCAATCCTGTATTCCTCTTCCTTGACTCTCTGCTGCTCTTCCATCTTGCGGCGGTCATCAACGTTGAAGAGAACGCTTGTTACTCCATTTTCCGGATGCTCGAAGTCATAGTTGAAACGAGATAGGATCCAGACTATGCTTCCGTCCTTTCTGAAGAAGCGGTGCTCGCACTGGTAGGAATTGAGCTTTGAGGAAATCATCTTGTCAAGTTCGTTTTTCAGAGTTGGAAGATCCTTCGGGAATACATTGAAGAAGAAGCTGGAGAATCCGACTTTTGCCGCTTCTGATTCATCGTATCCGAACTGCGAGTAGAAGAATTGGTTTGCATAAGTTATAGTGAAGGCTTCGTCCATGCGAAGCTTGCAGATTCCGCATGGAACGCTGTATGTGAGCTCGCTGAATGTCTTTGTCTTCGGAATTGACCTCAGTCCTTTCTGAAGTGAGTTCAAAAAAAGTATCAGGATGAAGCCGATGAGCCCGATTGCAAAGGCCGAGGTGTTTGAGCGCTGGCTATCCCATGAATAGAAGAGTATTGCCTGAATAATTGCTGTAAGCCCGATGAATACAAGGCCGGATATGAGCCAGACGAGGTCGCTGTTCTTGGTCTTGCGGTATTCAACAAGGCAGATGCAGAGCAATGAAGTGAATAGAAGCGCAAGAATAAGATGAGAGACTGTCAATGCTGTGCTTAGATTGTAATGATCCACAATAATCAGCAGTGCATTGATTATGAAGAATGATATCGAGAAAATCTGAATAATCTTGAGAAATCCGCTTTTGATCGAATAGGATTTCTGTATATAGATCAAAAGTGGTATTGGAAATGAAAGGTAGGAAACAATGTTGAGAATCAGATGGAACTGGCTTTCAAGAAACCAGATTCCCTGCATGGGACTGTCCTCCAGAATCCAGCATGATGCAAGAAGTATGAAAAGCGAAAGAGGGAAATAACCAACGACCTCTGCTTTTGTTGCTCCTGTTCTTTCCATTACAGATGCAATGGAAAGAACAACCACAATTGTGAGCATCATGAAGAATACAATTATCCAAGGAATCGACTGCAAAGCAAGAGTGTAACGGATTGAATTAAGCGGGCCGACATAAACGTTGTAAAGCTCGATTCTGTCCTTGCTCCCTCCGCCTAGGAATTGTATCGTGATCTGCTTGCCTGATAGTTCCGGTGAAAGGCTGCATCCATCAATC
>JAQUYU010000051.1:7483-13062 GCA_028691695.1 Sphaerochaetaceae bacterium
GCCAACATGAAGCTTGAAGTTCCTACACTGTCTGTATGCAGCAAGTGCGGTAACCTCATTCTGCCGCACAGAGTCTGCCCGAAATGCGGGTATTACAAGGGCGAGCAGATCATCAAAGTCGAGGAGAAATAAATGACCAAGGACGAAATCTTTGAAAAAGTCAAAGACATAATTTCTGACAAACTGGCCTATGACCGTGACAAGATCAAGCTTGAATCATCGTTCATCAATGATCTGAAAGCTGACAGCATGGATATTCTTGATCTGGTGGATGGATTCGATGAAGAGTTCAACATCACTATTCCTGAGGAATCGGGGAGAACATTCGAGACAGTCGGCGATGTCGTCGATTTCCTTGCTACTGTAGTAAAATAAGCGATGGCTTGCACAGAACCGAAAGCTCCTTGCATTTCCGAACAACGGATGGAGGAGCTTTTATTATTTGAAAAGATTTCAAAACTCCACTTCGATGATATTTCGCTTCTGGATACTGCTCTGACGCATTCATCCTATGCAAACGAGAACAAAAGCCTCAATGTCTCTGACAATGAAAGGCTTGAGTTCCTTGGAGACAGTGTTCTTAGCATTTCTGTCAGTGATTATCTTTACCGTACTTTCCACTGCAATGAGGGCGAATACACCCGCATCCGCAGCTTTGTCGTCAGCGAAGATGCTCTTGCTGCAATTGCCAAGGATCTTTCTGTAGACAATTTCATTCTTGTCGGGCGTGGCGAAGAGTCCACAGGCGGCCGTGACAAGAAGGCGATCCTTGCAGACTGCATGGAGGCCATCTTCGCTGCCTGCTACTTGGACAAGGGTTTCGAGGCGGTCAAGGAATTCATACTTAGCCTTCTGGTTCCTGAGATTCACCGTGTTATTGAGAACAAGCACAAGAAGGACTACAAGACTCTTCTTCAGGAATATGTCCAGAAGAAGTTCAAAACCATCCCTACATATACTCTGATCAAGTCCGACGGTCCTGACCACGACCAGAAGTTCTACTTCAAGGTTGCATTTCATAACCAGACATTCGGTCCGATGGAAGGTCACAGCAAGAAGGATGCAGAGCAGAATGTTGCCAAGCATGCCTGGGAACAGCTGGGATTCGAGTAAAAATAACTTCAGTTCATTCCTCATTTGGCTGTAACACTTTCTGTCATTTATCCAGGGTGCCATGAGGCATCCAGGTTTGGCCAATCCTATATTTCCCGAAATAGGGAAACTTCCATGCCGGAAACAATGAAAACTTCCCGAATTATTCAGATTGAGCATCTGCGTTAGAATCTGTTTAGAATCGTTAGAATCCGCAGAATCGTTTGAATCGTTAGAAACGGCAGATTGCATATCTAGCGTAGTTTGGATCAGATTGGCATAAAGCTCTGCTCGTATTCGAGGGAGTTATTAATTTGAGGGACACACTATTGATTAATCGGGCAAATAATGGTTTTCAATGCCGGTTTGAAATGTATTTCTGGGCAATTTGAGAAAGCTGTTCTTTGGTGTTCAGCTCCGGGCGGTCCAGAACCTGCTGCAGGAGAAATTCCTTAATTTCTGAGAAAACAGGGCCCGGCTTGAGACCCATAGCCTTGAGGTCGTCTCCAGTGAGAGCGAGATCGTTTACCGTAAGTGAGGGGCTTTCAATTGCCTTGATCCTGCTTTCAAGCTGATCCACATTGGGATTGATGCAGTTTCCAGACATGGCAAGCTGATCTGCAAGCCTGAGGCGTAGAATATCATCGACATTATCCTTACCGCAGCGCAGGATGAAGCGGCGGACGGCACCGTCAGTCCAATCAGGTGTGTAGTTGAACATGTGGTTGCGTACAAGCGTGGAAACCTTGTCTATCACCGAATTCGGATACTTGAGACGCCTGAGGAGTTCTTTTGTCATCTTTGCACCGGCAATTTCGTGATTGTAGAAAGTATAGCGGTTTTCGGCTTTTTCCTGGCATGGGGGTTTCCCTATGTCATGAAGCAGAGCTGCAAGCCGCACTTCAAGGCTCCAGTCCCGTGATGCTGCTGCATCAAGTGCACTTAGACTGTGATAATAGACATCTTCGTGATGATAGCCAAGCTGCTGCACTAGCCGGCATGCTGCGAGCTCAGGCAGGATCAGATCAAGAAGTCCGCTTCTTGAAAGGGCTTCGATGCCTTTTCGAGGATTGCTTGACATGATGATTCTTGAAAGCTCTTCCTGTATACGCTCAAGGGAGACGAACTTGATATTGTCCTTAAGTTCGCATATGGCATCGAATGTAGCGCTTTCAATTTCAAAGCCTAGCTGAGAGGAGAAACGGCAGGCACGCATCATTCTAAGCGCATCTTCCATGAAACGATCATGAGGAACTCCTATGCATCTGATCAGATGATTCTTGAGATCCGGAAGCCCGCCGTGAAGGTCTATGATCTTGGGATCTGGAATCTTCACAGCAAGAGCATTGATTGTGAAATCTCTCCGCTTGAGATCCTCTTCAAGACTTGAAACGAACTCGACCGAATCCGGATGGCGGCAGTCAACATAGCCGTTCTCTGTTCTGAAAGTAGTGACTTCGAACATTTCTCCTTTGAAAAGGACAGTGACAGTCCCGTGCTTGATTCCAGTTGGAATAACCTTGGGGAACAAGCGCTTAACATCATTCGGAGCTGCATCGGTTGCAAAATCGAAATCCGAGTTCTTCTTTCCGAGGCAGAAATCCCTCACTGCGCCACCCACAGCATACAATTCAAAACCATTGCTTTTGAATGGTTTGCTGAAATCCTTGAGAATAGCAGGGATAGGTGAGAAATTCATTAATCCAATATATCATCCTTGCTATTAGGTGTCAAATTTAAGTATAATGTTCAGGTTGAACGTTTCAGGAGTTATGCATATGTTTGAAGCAGTGAATCCAAAGACAGATTTCGCAGAAGGCGAGAAGAAGATACTTGAATTCTGGGACAAGAATGAGATATTCAGAAAGTCCGTTGAATCAAGACCGGAGGACAGGGAGTTCGTGTTCTATGACGGGCCTCCGTTTGCCACTGGTCTTCCACATTACGGCCATCTCGTGCCGGGAACAATCAAGGATGTCATTCCGCGTTTCAAGACCATGCAGGGCTACAGGGTAAACCGTAAGTTCGGCTGGGACTGCCATGGCCTTCCTGTAGAGAATGAAATGACCAAGACCCTTGGCATCAAAGGCTACAAAGCAGTGATGGAATATGGAGTGGCGAAGTTCAATGAGGACTGCCGCTCTATAGTGCTGCGCTATACAAGCGAATGGAAATCCACCATCAGACGAGTCGGGCGCTGGGTCGATACAGATCATGCCTATCGCACAATGGATACGGACTACATGGAGTCCATCTGGTGGGTATTCAAGCAGCTATATGACAAGGGACTGATTTATGAAGGTTATAACATCCTTCCATACAGCCCGGCCCTTGCATGTCCTCTTTCGAACTTCGAAGTAAACCTCGGAGGCTATCAGGATGTCGTTGACCAGGCGGTTACCGTCAGGTTCAAGATCATCGGACAGGATGCATATTTCCTTGCATGGACCACAACGCCGTGGACGCTTCCTTCCAACCTTGCGCTTGCCTTGGGCAAGGACATCGACTATGTGAAGGTTCTGGACAAAGCTTCTGGAGATAAGTACATCCTTGGAGAAGCCAGGCTGGGTCATTACTACAAGGACAGCAGTGAATATGAGATTCTGGAGCATTATAAAGGCTCTGATCTCAAAGGACTGAGGTATGAGCCTCTGTTCCCGTACTTCAAGGATCTTTTTGACAAGGGTGCTTTCACCACAGTTCTCGGTGATTACGTCACGACAGAAGACGGCTGCGGGATTGTCCATACAGCCCCTGGCTTCGGCGTTGATGACTATGAAGTGCTCAAGGGCACAGGGATTCCAGTAGTCTGCCCGATCGATGAGGAGTGCTGCTTCACATCCGAAGTTCCTGACTACCAGGGCATTTTCGTGAAAGATGCGGACAAGACCATAATCGAAGACCTCAAGAAGATGGGAAAGCTGGTGAAGAGGGAGAACTATCTTCATAGCTATCCTTTCTGCTACCGCACGCACAAGCCTCTGATCTACAGGGCCATGACCTGCTGGTTCGTCGATGTGACTAAGATCAAGCAGACGATGCTTGAATGCAACGACCAGATCAATTGGGTTCCGGACCATATTAAGTATGGACGCTTCGGCAAATGGCTTGAAGGTGCAAAGGACTGGGCAATTTCTCGCAACAGATTCTGGGGAAACCCGATTCCTATCTGGAAATCAGACAGCTCTGACTACATTCAGGTTGTCGGATCTCGGGCAGAGCTTGAAAAGCTATGCGGAAAGGAAGTGAAAGACCTTCACAAGCATTTCATCGACGATCTTACCTGGCCGAGCCCTGATGGCAAAGGCACGATGCATAGAATTCCTGATGTTCTGGACTGCTGGTTCGAAAGCGGCAGCATGCCGTATGCCCAGCAGCACTATCCGTTCGAGAACAAGGAAGAGTTCGAGAAGAATTTCCCTGCCGACTTCATCTGCGAAGGCCAGGACCAGACAAGAGGGTGGTTCTACACTCTTGTTATCATTGCAGCTGCCCTGTTCGACAAGCCAGCTTTCTACAACTGCGTCGTCAACGGGATTATCCTGGCCGCAGATGGAAAGAAGATGTCCAAGAGCGAACGCAACTTCACGGATCCTCTGATCATTGTTGAAAAGTACGGTGCTGATGCACTTCGTTTCGCCTTCATGGACAGTCCTGCTGTCAGGGGCGAGGATTTAAAGTTCTCTGAAGACATCGTGAAGGATGTCCTGAAGAACTTCATCCTTCCGCTTTGGAACTCGTACTATTTCTTTGTCACTTATGCGAATCTGGATGGATTTGTGCCTGAAGGAATGGATCCGCACAAGATGGAGAACCCGCTGGACAAGTGGATCTTCTCTGATTCCGAAAGGCTTGTGAAGGAAACCACAGCTGCATTGGAAGCCTATGACATCGAATCAGCATGCGATCTGCTTGCCCTTTTCATTGACAACCTCAACAACTGGTACATCAGACGCAGCCGCCGGAGATTCTGGAAGAGCGAGAGCGACACTGACAAGAAGCAGGCTTATGAGACGCTGTATGCAGTCCTGATGAAGTTCATCAAGCTTGCCTGCCCGATAGTGCCTTTCATAACAGAAGAGATGTATCAGAATCTGAAACAGAAGGGTGACGAGGAATCGATCCACCTCTGCAGTTATCCGATCTATGACGAATCGCTTCGTGATTATGAACTTGAGAAGAGAATGGAGCTTGCAATGAAAGCCATTTCGATGGGACGCTCGCTGCGTAGCCAGGTCAATCTCAAGATCCGTCAGCCTCTTCAGACTCTCTATCTTGTCGATACTGATTATTCAGACATCGAAGTGCTGAAGAGCATGTCCGACATCATAGCAGAAGAGCTCAATGTCAAGGACATCAGATTCAAGCAGAATGAGAAGGATCTTCTCAACTACACTGCAAAGGCGAATTTCAAGGTTCTTGGAAAGAAGCTGGGCAAGTTCATGAAGGAAGTTGCACAGAAGATCGAAGCACTTGATTCGGATACG
>JAQUYU010000166.1 GCA_028691695.1 Sphaerochaetaceae bacterium
TGGTCAATGGTACGCTGAGCATTCATTCCAACAATGTCAAGATTGCTTCAGGTGCGCAGATTGCAAATATTGAGCGAAGCGGCATTGACGATGATGACAGCTTCGAGATCGAGGCAATCCATAAGGTCTCGGTCGGCGCAAAGATCCTCAAGACAATCTGGTCTGTGATTGGCTGTGCAGCTGTTGCACTGCTTCTGACTCTCGTCTTCCCCAAAGCTGCTGGAGACACTGCTGCGCTTCTTGCCAAGCGTCCATGGCAGGTTCCTCTTTCCGGCTTCATCGCCATCCTTGCCATCCTTCCTGCATTCCTGATTCTTCTGCTTCTCGGAGGAAACGGGGCTCTCGCTGGATCTGCATTGGTCCTGCTGACTGTATCAATCGGATTCATCTGCATTCCAGTGATGGGTGCCAACATCGGGCTTCTGGTATTCCCGAAATGGAATCCGCTGCTCTCTGCACTTCTCGGAGGCGGTGTGCTGTGCCTTCTTTCAAAGATTCCAGTGCTTGGCGCAATCATTGTGATCGGCAGCCTGTTCTGCACTATGGGCTACTGCATCCAGGCATGGTATCTTGCTCGCAAGAAGACAAACTGAAACTGAATTCAACAAAGATCATGGCCTGCTGCAATAGCGGCAGGCTATTGCATGATAGATTCTTGATGATTTCAAGCTTCTTGATTGCTTCTTGAACGACTTGCAATCAAGCCGCAAAATACTCACTGTGCTGCTGAAATTGGAACGCTATTGGGTCTCCATGTCATCTCGTGCCACTTCGTAGGCACAAGAATAGGCTCCGTTGAATGAGAAGTACTTCACCCTCTTGTGCTCGGTACGGCATATGTCAATGACAAAATCGAATATTGAATGCGAGAGAGCATTGTTCTGTATCCAGATTGTATCGGCATTTCGTATCATATCAGCTCCTGGATTGGAATAGCCATTTGGAAAACGTGCTCCTGAAAGAAGCGGCTTCATGCTGTTCACCCATGTATCATGGCCTCCGATAATCACAATACTCTTCTTCAGAGTGTAAGGAAGAGCTATCGGCTGCTCGGTTTCGCCGTTTTCTTCATCGGAACGATCAAGACCGTTCTTATGAACGATTTCCCTCAGTCTGACAAGCTCCTCATAATCTTGATACCCGGTCTCTTCTGCCTTGGATGCCTTGTCACGCAAAGCCTTCACAGTGCATTTTTCATGATGCAGTTCGCTTCTAAGCCTGGAAAGCTCAGTCTTGAGAAGTATCAGCTCAGGTTCAGCTCTGCTTTGGATGCCTGCTTTATTCTCAGTGCCGTTATTGTTTTCAGATGGTTCTGCTTCTTGTTCTCCATCAGAATCCAAATCCGTTGGATCTTTGTGCTTTTCCTTGTAGAATTCCCAGATCTGTTCATCCATGTTCTCTGGATTCTGAACATTCCATGCAATCAGCAGACTTGGATAGAACATTCTTGCAGTTTCATCGGAAAGCCCGCAGTCCTTAAGAACCTTGATGACTGCGTCCTTGTTGCCCTCATCACGTGGAAGAACAAGGCCAGTAAGCATGAAAAAGAGCTGCCCAAGATTCAGACTCGAAAACGAATCATACAATCCATCGGAAAAAGGAATGTTCTGATCCTTGAACTTCCTTCTGTACAGATCGCTCTCGCCGAAATCCAGCAGCCTGCCTTGCTCACTGATGCAGTTGCTTTTCATTAAATCCTCAGAAATATTGACAAGGCCATCACGCTCATGCCATGGAAGCGCTTCTGAAGCATTGGAAATTACAGCCATACCAAGGTTATAGAGCCATGCAGAATCGCTGTTGCAATCAAGAAGCAGCAGAAGCGCGAAGCACATCTGATATGGATCAATGGCTTTCCTGTCTTCCCAGAGCTTTCGGATCCCTAGCTGAGTGCTGCCGGAATCCAGGACATGATCCCAGTCCAATGTCAGGAAGGTGCATTCCTCAAACAGGTGATATCTGAGTCCCTCAAGGTCATCAAGCTTGTTCATAAGCTTGTTGAAGCTTGAATATGCATCCTTGAGCTGCTTCGAAGTGGACAGGTCGCCAGCCTTCTGGAAGCTTGAATTACGGAATGTATCTTCAAGAGAACTGCAGATGCGCTTGTACTCTTCTAATTGCTCGCTGTATTTATCCCTCTTTTCAATGATGAACTGGCATGATCTGAGATATCTTTCCAGAAAATCCCACTCCATAGCCTCGAATTCATTCGTTGCAGCCTGCTTGTCTGATTCCGGAATCAGAGCGATTATCGCATCGAAGCATTCTCTGGTTCCACCCTCGTTCTTCGCTCCCTCAGACAGGTCTACAAGGAAGCCTTGCTTCTCGTCCTTCTTGCCGTTTCGCATCTGAATCGCATAAATCATGCAGGAAAGAAGACCCTGATCTATCGCTGAATCTTCAATCAAATCAAGGCAATCGGGAATGCTCCAGCCAAGAATCTCCTTTGGAAAAAGCTTTTTGGCTTCCTCAATCCGGCCAATGCTCCTGAGCTTGTCGATAATCCATATAGCTGCAGCAAGGATCAGTTTTTCTTTTCTGTCCTCTTCATCGTACGACCCCTGATACTGGCTCATGGCAGAAGCAAATTCTTCCTCTATGCAGAGCCTGGGAAACATTGCAGCATACTTTTCCTTGACAACAGGGATGTATTTCTCTGTTATTGCAACCCGCTTCTTCAAAGGAGCTCCCAAAAGGTCGCTTGCACGCAGAACACCGGAGCTCAGCTGGCTGGTATTCTTGAAGCACTTGTTAACAAGGCGGCTGATCTTGGCTGGGGTATCGTATTCTTGCTGTTTGTTCATATCTTCAAGTTTACAGGC
>JAQUYU010000052.1:0-9545 GCA_028691695.1 Sphaerochaetaceae bacterium
TCTGTCCATTAAGAGCCTTGCTCACTGTGGCAACCGAGACCTTGCAGCTTTCCGAAATATCCTTGAGCGTTACCAAATTGTCCTCCAAAAATTAACTTAATCGTTTTCGTAATTTTTATTATACCCCTCTTTTCGCTTCTGTCAAGAAAAAGTTTTTACTTTTCTTCGCCAGTTTTATTCAACATTTTTTGGATAATTGTTGATTTTCCGCCTTAGCAAATACAAAATCAAAAAACTTCTTGCCAAAATCCGAAATTCGTTACATACTTTGAAAAATACTTACGAAAACGATTAAGCACGAATATCAAGGAGAGTTCCGATGAGATACGGCCATTTTGATGATGATAGCAAGGAATACATTATAGAAACACCACACACTCCTCTTCCATGGATCAATTACCTTGGGACAGAAGGATTCTTCTCCCTTATCTCCAATACCGGAACAGGTTACAGCTTCTACAAGGATGCCAAACTTAGACGCATCACCCGCTTCAGATACAATTCTCCTTCGGATCAAGGAGGAAGAAACTACTATATTAAAGATGGCGAGGAAATCTGGTCACCTTGCTTCCTGCCAGCAAAAACTGAACTTGACAGCTACATCTGCCGCTGCGGGCTTGGATACAGCATGTTCGAAAGCACGAAGAACAAGCTCAGCTCTTCCCTTCTCTGCTTTGTTCCCCTTCATGAGAACTGCGAGATCAATCTGCTCACCCTGAGCAACTCCAGCAATCAGGAAAAGAAGATCAAGCTCTTCTCCGCAGTCGAATGGTGCCTTTGGAATGCAATGGATGACAGTACCAACTTCCAGCGCAACTACAACACTGGTGAAGTCGAAATCGAACCGAGCACCATCTATCACAAGACAGAATACCGCGAAAGACGCAATCACTACGCCTTCTTCAGCGTGAACAGTCCTATTTCAGGCTTCGACACAGACAGGGAAAGCTTTCTTGGACAGGACAACGGCTACCGGCTCCCTGATGCAGTCCGCAATGGGCTATGCACATCGAGCATAGCATCAGGATGGGCTCCAATAGCTGCTTCTGAGATTGACCTGACGCTCGCGCCTGGCCAAACGCGGAGCTTCGTTTATATCATAGGCTACATCGAGAACACAGAAGAAGAGAAATTCTCAGCACCTGGGATAATCAACAAGGAAAAGGCTCACAGGCTCATATCACGCTTCGACTCTTCGGCAAAGGCCATAGCCGCTTTCAATGCTCTTAAAGCATACTGGAAAACGACTCTGGGCGGCTTTCAGGTCTCTTCGGCCTGCACCAAGGCCGACAGGATGCTCAATATCTGGAATCAGTACCAGTGCATGATCACATTCTGCATGTCCAGAAGCGCAAGCTTCTTCGAAAGCGGAATCGGCCGTGGCATGGGATTCCGCGACAGCTGTCAGGATCTTCTTGGATGTGTCCATATGATCCCTAAGCTCACCCGAGAGCGCATCCTCGATATCGCAGCGATTCAAAGCGAGGACGGATCGACGTTCCACCAGTATCAGCCTCTTACCAAGACAGGCAATGCCGATGTTGGATCTGGATTCAATGATGACCCACTCTGGCTTGTGGCCTGCACTAGTGCCTACATAAAGGAAACAGGAGACTCTTCCATTCTCTCCGAGCCTGCCCAGTTCAAGAACCTCCCAGGCTCGGAGAAGCCTTTGATGGAGCACCTAAGACGGAGCATCGGCTTCACCATAAGCCACAAAGGCCCAGAAGGCCTTCCGCTTATCGGGCGAGCCGACTGGAACGACTGTCTCAATCTCAACTGCTTCTCCACTGTTCCTGGCGAAAGCTTCCAGACCTGCTCCAACAAGGATACAGGCCGTGCGGAGAGCGTTTTCATCGCCGGGATGTTCGTCAAATACGGCCGTGAGTACGCCGAGCTTTGCAGCCGCTTCGGAAGCATGGAAGAATCGAATCAGGTCCTTTCGGAGGTTCAGAAGATGGAGCAGGCAGTGATAGCTAATGGCTGGGATGGAAAATGGTTTCTGAGGGCTTATGATGCCTTCGGAGCCAAGGTCGGAAGCAGCAGCTGTTCAGAAGGCCGGATATTCATCGAGCCGCAGGGATTCTGTTCGATGGCACGCATCGGCATGGACCAGGGTCTTCCGCGGAAGGCTCTAGAATCAGTGAAGGAAAACCTGCTATGTGATTATGGAGTGCGTCTGCTGTCGCCGTGCTACACTGAATACCACAAGGAACTCGGTGAAATCTCAAGCTATCCGCCCGGATACAAGGAAAACGGTTCGATCTTCTGCCACAACAACAACTGGATTGCCCTCGCATTCGCCGAGATCGGAGATGGCGATGATGCGTTTGACATCTACCGCCGTACATGTCCTGCATTCATCGAGGAAAAGAGCGATGTGCATCGCAGCGAGCCTTATGTCTACTGCCAGACGATTGCGGGCCCTGATGCACCGCGTTACGGCGAGGCGAAGAACAGCTGGCTCACCGGCACTGCCGCATGGGCAATGGTGACCATCTCTCAGGGAATCTTCGGAATCAAGCCGGATTTCAATGGCCTTCGGATAGAACCTTGCTTGCCGAAGGAAATCGATTCCTTCAAGGCGAAGCGCCTGTTCAGAGGAACGATGTACGAAATAGAGGTTGCAAAAGCGGCAAAGGGACAGAAGCCTTCATTGATGGTCGATGGCTCGCCAGTCAAAGGCACCTTGATTCCATTCAAAGCAGGTCAGAAGCTCTGCAAGGTCAAGGTAACGATCTAGTTTCCTGTGTAGGTATCAGCTGCTGTGATATTTATTGTAATCGTATCGCAGTAGCGGCCGGGCTTTGTGCCATGTGTACTGTCAAATCCGTAGGCCTTGAGAGTCCCAGTATTCGTCTGGGAATATGTTGTGCCGCCGGTAAGTCCTGTCCATGAAACCGATGCTCCGTTAGTGACAGAGAGGCCTCTGAAGTTAAGCTTGTATGTAATGTAGCTGCCAGTATCCTGCGTATCTGTTCCGCCAAGGTACCTGACAAGCCGGAACTCGGTTCCTGCGCTGCTGGGATTGCAGTTCTTGCCAGAAACAGAATAATTGACCTGATAGCTTCCATTGGGTGCAATATTGCTTCCATAGATCAGGACACTGGCTGTTCCTAATGTCACGGAATTCGCTACGGTATCGTAACCGGCCAGATCATCGTAAGCCAGCTCCAGATTATTCGCGATGAACGTCACCCAGCAGTTCACTTCAGTAGGAGAAACAGGTGTTCCGATTGGAATGGGCTTGTTGAAATGCTCAGACGGGAAGAATGCCAGGTCTCCTCCTATGTTGTTCGTAGGAACCTTGCTTCCGCCGTAACGATTCGGGTTGTAGTTATGGCAGGCTGCAAGGTTGTCCAAGCTTGAGAATGCCGTCTGGCTTGGTTCAACCGTAAGCGAATGCCCAACCACGGTCTGAGGAACATCGGATGTAATCTTCAGATACAGATCCACAGTCAGTACATACTGCTCGGCAGGATTGGCCTTATACAGGGTGGACAAACCGTAACTCTTATAATTAACACGACCGGCATCAGGGCAATACAGAGTTATTGAAGTAGGGTATGAAGGGGTCATATCCCAAGGATAATAATCATATTCCTCGCCCACTACATAAGTGACATCCTTAGCTGATAACGATGAAACACTCTCATTAAGAAGAGAAGCTGGAAGAATATGAAGGTAGTCATCCACAGAACCATGCACTATCGAGCTTTCATACAGATCTACAACTCCTGAAATGGTATTCCCATTCCAAACATTAGAAACGGTCGAGCAGAGATCGGCATAAAGGTAGTATTTCTTGCCATCATTTCCGGTAACCGAAAACACAGCTCTGTTCTTGGTCTCATCAGTTTCCCTGAAATAAAGACCTTTCAGGTAAGAACTCGAATCGTCAACAAAAAACTGTTTATAATACTCATCGATGTCCCTAATGACATTGATCTTCATCGTCCCTACCTTTGCCACGTAGGAATCGCCGAACAGCGCCGTATGCTCGGTGTTGGTGAAATAAGGCTCAGTCACCGCAGTATAATCGCAGTAGTAGCATATAATAGTATCTATCGCAAACAGGCTGGAAACAGCAGCAGAGAGAAGAATCATGATGATTAGAAAACGTTTCACCTTCTGCCTCCTATGTAGTAGCCAGCCCGATCGTGATCGTGCCTGTGTATGTATCCTGCGAAGCCGCTATGAGGCTGTCAATGTCAATCGAGACATAAAGCGGGAGAGCAATCACATGCACATTGTCAAACAGGCTTTCAGGAATGTTGATTAAAGTCGCCACTAGAGTCTTGGATGAAATCTCCGGGTCGGTTCCGCTTGCCATATCCACTCTCAAGCTGTAATCAAGGGTTTCTGTTGTATTGGTCTGACCCTTCATTCCTCCGCAGAGAACGGTAAGACCAAGATCGCAATCAGTGTTGTTGAATACGCAAAGCGAATACCCGATCTCTGATTCCCGATAAGTGGAAAGCGTCACGGAAGAACCGCTTGCCGAAGGCAGCGAATTATTGAAATAAGCCGCCGTCATGGTATCAAAATCGCTTTGGTTCTGCTGAACATCAGCATCCGAAACAATCTTGTATGCTTGCTCTCCCTGCAGATAAACGCTCACATCGAAGGAAGCTGGAGTCACACTCAAATCACCCTGGATTACAGCCCCAGCTGATAAGAGTACCCCCACAAGCAACAAGATAATCAAAAAAGACTTTCTCATCACTCACCGCCCGAAGAGCATCGTCAAAAAAACACTGGTAGTAATTACTTTGCTCTTCATGACTAATTATAAGGTATGAATCGGAAAAAGGGAATACTATATTTTTCATTGCAAAACCTGCTTAAAAGTGCCTGGAACAGCGTTCCATTCTGAGCGCAATGGGCAAGCTTGACTTGATAGGAATCAGCCCTCCTCTTTTGATTCGATTTCTATTGAATAGATGAGCTCATCAAGAGAGAAAGGGGAAAGCTGGCTTCTGACGAACTCCGGATCATAGTCAAGGTTCAGAATCAGCTTAGTCTGCTCAGAAAGGCTGTTCATCCGCTTGCTTTTCGCATCAACAGCGCATTCGGCAAGGATCCTGGCATAGTACAGATGGGAAGAGATGGTCCCTCTCTTGAGCCTGAAGACATCAGAAAGCACCTTCTGGGTAATCAAGCTTCGGGTCCTTGTCAAAGAACTCAGAGCATCTCCAAGTGCACAATCGCCAGGCTCAAGACATCCGGAAGCTGAAAGTTCCGCAATGCCGTTCATGTACCTGGAAGCGTTCTCAAGCTGAATCTTCCTGAAGAATCTTCGGTTGACCCGGGCTTGGGACTGCGTTTTCTGTCGAAGCTTGTCATCAACGCTTCTGATCAGTTTCCTGTTGTATTTGGAAATCTCCCGTTCGCTTATCTGGAAGAAATCACAGATGAAGCGTTTTCTGTCATCGCTCAAGCCTGGAAGCACGAAAAGCATGTATGTTGCCATCCGCCTTCTCCATACGGAATTCGAATGGCACACCATAGCGATTCTCAGAAGAGGCTGGCTGTTTCTGAACCTCGCATACACAGGCTCGCCCTCATAAACTTCATAAAGACTGGAATTCTGCTCTTCATAACGTTCATACAGATCACGGTTGTAAAGAAAATCGGCAGTATAGTCACGCTGACGCTTCTTGAGGTTCTCAGAGAAAAACGAAATTGCACGCCTCTTCATAACGACGAAGAGGTACTTATCGAAATCAGCGCCTATGTACTTGAAGTTCCTTATGATCTTTGAAATCCTGGGAACAAGATACAGGACAAACCCTGATGCCTCATCATCCGGGATGCCAACAATCCTGGAATTGGAATAGATGAACTCAATGCATTGATTCACAATGCGGCGGTACCGGCCCATCCGTTTGCGCACGTCACGAGCGTCGCCATTGTTGTAGGCAACGACAGCCGATGTGAGATCGGTCACTTTCAACCCCCAAAAAAGAGAACAGAATTTGCTGTGGCTTGTGGGCTAACCATAACATGCCTGCACAGCAAAGCAACCGGATTCTTGAAAACGGGCAATTTTCGGGCAGTCATCTTCAATAATTGCCCGATTGAGGGTAATCAGCTCTTGGACTCAAACACAGGCTTGAAGACATCAAGCAGCTGCTTCAGTGTATCATCGATGCTGAATGCCACATCAGCGCCTGAAGCATGGAAATGCCCTCCGCCGTTGAACTTTCCAGGCATGGAAGCAGCAATGGATCCGACATCGATTCCGCTGCGGTGTGATGACCGGAAGCCAAGGTTGGTGCGAAGCGGCTCGACGAACTTGACCATTACAACAGCCTCGACGCCTTGAACAAGGAACATCCTTGCATACAGATCATCGGTCGGGGCGCTTATTCCAGGAAAGTCCGAAGCATCCTGCTCTGTCTCGAATGAGATAGCAAGGCGTCCGTCATAGAACAGCTGGCAGCGGTCCATCAGCTTTGAAAGGAACCTGTTGACAGCCATGCTCTCACGGTTGTAGAGGTACTCGTACTCGTAGCTTGTGCAGATGCAGTGCTCATTCATGAGAGCAGAAATGATCTTATATGATTCATTCTGCTTGGAATCAAGGAACTTGAAGCACCCCGAGTCTGTTATGAAGCCGCGGAAGATGTACTGGGCGCACTCCTTGGAAAGGGAAACGCCGAGGGCCTCGGCAAGCTTGTAGACTATCAAGGTTGTGGAAATAGAATCCGGAACACGATACACGGAATCGCCGAAGTTCGAGTCATGAGAACTGTGATGGTCAAGCACAACGGTCTTCAGTCCTTTGCACTTCTCTGGATCCAGGGCAGAACCTACCCTCTGAAGATCAGAACAGTCGACAATCACAACAAGCGGGCGCTCTGCCCAGAAAGCATCCGGAACGCTTGGCAGGAATGACGAAGCGCATGGAGCGACTTCAGACTTGTTGAAAGGTCCTTCATTCACCATGACAGTCTTCTTTCCCATCGAAGCGAAGATCCGGTCGAGAGCCATGCATGAATAAATGCAGTCGCCATCAGGCTTCTTATGGCCGGCGATGATTATGTGATTGGCCTGCGAAATGAGATCCAGGACATCCTGTCCCACAGGAGGGTAAAGCTCCATCTATTCCTCCAGAGAAAGCTCGTGTCCATCCTTGTCCAGAAGAACCGGCCGCTTTGTCCCAGTGATGCACTCGGCATCTACCACGACCTTCGCAACATCCTTGCGGGAAGGCACGTCAAACATGATATCAAGCATCACATTCTCGACAATGCTCCTGATTCCTCGAGCGCCTGTATCCTGCTTGTCAGCCGTATCGGCAACAGCATCCACTGCCTCAGGAAGGAAATCCAGAGTCACGCCATCGATGAGCATCGACTGCTCATACTGCTTGATGATGGAATTCTTAGGCTCAGTGATGATCCTCTTGAGATCAGACTTGGTGAGGCTATTAAGCCCTACATGGACTGGAAGCCTTCCGATGAACTCAGGGATCAGACCGAACTTGATCAGATCGTCTGGAAGCATGTTCTTGTACAGATAAGCCAGATTCTTGACCTTCTTGTCCTCAATGTCAGCACCGAAGCCCATCGATGAAGTGGAAAGCCGCTTTTCAATCAGCTTGTCCAGGCCAACGAATGCGCCGCCGCAAATGAACAGTATGTTCTTCGTATCAATACGTAGCATCTCCTGGTTCGGATGCTTGCGCCCGCCCTGCGGAGGAACGCTTGCGATGCTTCCCTCGATGATCTTCAGCAGAGCCTGCTGCACGCCTTCTCCGGAAACATCACGGGTTATCGAGATGTTCTCGCCTTTCTTGGCTATCTTGTCGATTTCATCAATGAAGATGATTCCATGCTCGGCCTTCGTGATGTCATCGCCTGCAGCCTGGATCAGCTTGAGAAGGATGTTCTCCACATCCTCTCCGACATAGCCGGCTTCGGTGAGAGTCGTCGCATCGGCAATTGCAAAAGGCACTGAAAGCTTGCGGGCAAGAGTGCGCGCAAGAAGAGTCTTTCCCGTTCCGGTAGGACCTACCATCAGAATGTTGGACTTATCCATCTCGATCTCGCTGCCGGGATTGTCCTGGAAGTACTTCACCCTCTTGTAATGGTTGTACACAGCCACGGCAAGGACCCGCTTTGCATCGAGCTGCCCGACAACATATTCATTCATGTAGTCATAAAGCTCTTTCGGAGTGGGAATCGTCTGGAGATCTGCGTTTTCTTCTCCCTGTGCAGAGGTCTGGCCTTCGCCCTTTGCCGCTCCATGGAGGATCTTTTCGCACTGGTCAATGCATTCGGAGCAGATTGCCACTCCGTTTGCTCCTGTGACAAGGACATTAGTCGTGCTGCCGCAGAAAGAACATGATTTAGCTCTAGCCATTCTTCTTCCTCTCCATCACAAGGTCGATTATTCCGTATTCGACCGCAGCTGCGCTGTCCATGAAGAAGTCACGCTCAAGATCGCGTGTCACCTGATCAGGTGTCTTCGAGCAGGCCTTGGCGATATAGCTGCAATACAGAGCCTTCAGCCTTGTGATCTCCTTGGCATGAATTGCAATATCAACAGTCTGGCCTTCAACGCCGCCGAACGGCTGATGGATCAGGACACGGGAAGAAGGAAGAGCATAGCGCTTTCCTTTTGTGCCGCCGGCAAGAATCAGAGCAGCCATCGAGGCTGCCTGTCCGATGCATATCGTCGAGACATCGCTTCTGATGTACTGCATGGTATCATAGATTGCCATTCCAGCTGTGACGCTTCCGCCAGGGGAATTGATGTACAGGCTTATCTCCTTCTGCGGATTGTCCGCTTCCAGAAACAGAAGCTGAGCCACAACAAGGTCGGCGGTGTTGTCATTGATCTCTCCATCGAGAAACACAATCCGCTCCCTGAGCAGCCTGCTGTAAATATCGAAAATCTTCTCGCCGTTGCCTGAGTTCTCGATTACGTTCGGAACCAGGGTAAGCATCTTTTCATCCATCGATTATTTCTCCAATAAATCTGCCAGAAGGCCCCGGTTATACGCCAGAGCCTTCCGAACTTTCATAGAACACAGACTATTTATCAGCCTTTGCCGGCTCGGCAGCTTCCGCTGCAGGCTCGGCTGCAGGCTTGGGCTCGACCTTTACGAATTCGTTGTTGTCAATCACGTACTTGATTGCATTGTCCTTGCCCATTTGAACCTTGATATTGTCCTTGACCATCTGCTCGTAGGCATCGCCGTACATCTTGGTATCAATCTTGTTGTCCTCAATGAACTTCGCTACCTCGGCATCATCGGTGACCTCAGTCTTCTCGAGAGCCTCGATCTTGTCCAGGATCAGGGTCTTCTTGATCTCTGAGATGTTCTCTTCTCCGAAACGGTCTCCCATCATCGAAGAATAGGACTCGCGGGTGACGCCCTGAGATGCAAGCATCTTCTCGGCATCCGCATAGCTTCTCTGTCCGTTACCGGTGAAGTTCTGGACAAATCCATACCACTTCTCTTCAAGCGCGCTTTCGATCATGGTCTCGGGAACTGCTATTTCCGTGTTCTTGGAAATGGAATTCAACGCAGC
>JAQUYU010000052.1:9645-12624 GCA_028691695.1 Sphaerochaetaceae bacterium
TCTTCGTTGACCAGATCGAGAGCCCTGCTGTCAATCGGCTGGAACTCCTTGGCGACGGCATTCTTCTCATCTTCCGGGTTGAAGACTTCCTGAACTGCCTTGTCAAGCATATCGGTGAAAGTCTCATTGAGAACAGTCTCGCCATACTTGTTTTCTATAACTGAAACCGGAGCCTTGCCCTTCCTGAAGCCATTGATCGTGAGCTGCTTTGCATATTTTGCCAGCTGTGCCTGATAATCCGCATCAACGGCGGCGGCGGTGAATGTCAGTGTCATCTTGACAGCAGACTTCTCAAGCTTCTCGAATTTCTTTGTGTATTTTTCCATAGTCTTTCCTCACTGAAAAATTTCGTGCACTGCTAATATACTGAAATCAGAATGTTTTATCCACACCTTCCACGAAGTTTTTAGGCAATTTTTCGTCAGGGCAACGAAATAGCAGGCCAATCCCTCATACATCGCCCAATCAGGCATCATTTCCAGAACAGGAGGCAGAATGCCGCGGCAGCAGCTGAGAATGCTGCCAGAGCCCATACGCTGGATCCGAAGCCCGGCAGCTTATGAAACCGCGAAGGCTTGACCGAACCCCCGAATCCGCGCTGCTCGAGGGCCATTGCCGAAAGCGGAATCTGCCTCAGAGCGAAAACCAATGCGGAAATCAGGCTCGGAATCGTTTCACCGATCTTCCTTCTGCGGACAGCCTTGGACTGCCTGAGAAGGTGGCTTTCCGATATCTGCGAGAAAGCATGGGAAAGCGATGGAAGGAACCTCAGGATCAGCGAAACAGTCAGGCTCGCCTTGTAGCTGAGGCCGAAGCACACGAGCGCTTCAACCAGATCACCCTGCCTTGTCGTCTGAATCAGAAGAGAGAAGCCGAACGTCAGGATAAGGAACCGGCTTCCTATCCTAAGAAGCGAGTCCAGAGCCTGCCTCGTCAGAACCACAGTCCCGCCAAGGACCAGCAGAGGATCGCCTGCTCTTTCGGTCAGGGGACTGAGGACAAGCATTATCAGAATAACTGGAAGAACCGATCCGAATACCTTGGAAGCTCTTTTGAAGCCTGTCTGAGATGCAGCAAATAGAGAAAGAGCAGCGGCAAGACCTGCAATAGCTGCGGTCTTCAGAGGAAGGAATACCAGAGCACAGAGCTCCAGAAGCAGGATGAGCTTGAGACGGCTGTCAAGCCGCGAAAGGATCGAAGGCCTTTCGACAAAGGAATCAATGTTCATCAGAGGCCTCCTTCATCACACAATCCTCGATCACATACCGTCTTGAAGCCCAGGCAGCGATTCTGCTGTCATGGGTTATGATCAGCACCCCCGCTCCATGTCTTCGAAGCAGCCCGATGATACGGTGGCAGTCTTCATATTCAAGAGCGCTCTCCATCTCGTCGAGGATATAGTAAGGCCGATCCAGAAGATAGTAGACGGCAGCCTGAAGCTTCTTTCTCTCAGGGTAACTCAGAATCGAAGCAATGCCATCAGGATTCAATCCAAAAAGGCTGCATGTGCCATCGATGTCCTTTCCCTTTGCGTTGGGATACTCAAGCTCGTCGCGAACAGTAGTAAGGAAAATCTGGAAGTCAGGATTCTGGAAAAGATACCCTATTTCCACTGGTCTCTGCTTTTTTTCAAGTGAAAACTGTCCTTTCAGAACATCATCAAGCCCAGAAAGAGCTCTTGCGAAACTGCTCTTCCCGCTTCCGTTGGCACCAGAAAGAGAGACGACTTCACCTCGGCGGAGTTCGAAGCTGGGAACCATCAGGTGAAATTCACCGCCTTTTGCAATCTCAAGATCCCGGGCTGTGATCGCCCCAGCCTGAGAAAGGTCAGTGGCAAACGGAGGAAGAGATGAAAGCCTGGTTTCGAAAGCCTTCTCTTCGGTGCAGCTTCTGATCACCCCGTCTTCGAGGATGCCAAAGCTGTCGAAGATGCCGCGGCATATTTCAAGCGGGCGGCTGCAAAGGAGCAGGACGGTCCGGTCCGTGCTGCGAATCCAGTCAGCAAGAATGCTCTTGTAAGTCTGGTCAAGCTCATCGAACGTTTCGTCAAGAAGGCAGATTCCAGGCCCGATCGCCTTGGTGACTGCAAGAAGCAGACGCTTCTTCTCTCCACCTGAAAGGCTTTCCACGGACTGAAGTCTCCGGGATTCCAGCCCGAACTGCGAAAGCGCGGCATCAACAGAGTGCACCATCTTGTCACGCTGCTGGCCCATCATCTGAAGCGGGAAGGCAGCTTCATCCTCAACCGATGAGCAGACAAGCTGCTCCTCCGAGTTCTGAGCTACTATAGCCACATCATTTACAAGATCCCATGTCTGAGTTACAGAAAGATCCTTGCCATTGATTGCAACGGAACCTTCAAGCTTGCCGCCAAGGTACTTCGGAACCGATCCGGTAAGAATCCGGCACAAAGTTGTCTTGCCTGATTCTGCCTTGCCCATGATCATCATATGCTCGCCGCATCCAACCACAAGATCAAGGCCGAGGAACACAGGCTCATACCAGGCTTCAGAATCTTTTCTGTAGTCTTTGTATTTGAATTTCAGATTCCGGACTTCGATTGCATTCATGTCAGATTGAAACACTCACATCAGAAACAAGCACCTCAGGAGAACCTATGCGGCGGAATCCGGACGGAAGTCCCCATTGCAGGTCATCGGAAACCCCTTCGATGCTCTTCAGAAGATCATAGAAGCTGCCTGAGATAGTGAACGACTTGAGCGGTCTGTCCTTCTTGCCATCCTTGATTGCAAAGCCTGCGCATTCAATCGAGTAATCTCCGGTCGAAGCATTGGCTCCGGCATGGAGGCCTTTCATCTCCTCAACATAGATTCCGCCGTTTCCAGCCTTCAGCAGCAGCTCATCAAGCGTGCTGCTTCCCTTTTCCAGATAGAGGCTGAAGAACGAAGTCTCCGATGCTCCGAGGTAAGGACCGGCATTTCCAGTGCCCTGCTTTCCTGCTTCGGAAGCAGAAGACAG
>JAQUYU010000167.1 GCA_028691695.1 Sphaerochaetaceae bacterium
CAGGGCTTGCAACGATCATCAGCCAGTTCGTGAGCTGGTGCATTCTGTTTGCAGGTCTCAGAACCAACGCTAATATTCCGATCAAGATCAAGAACTTCCATCCTTCGAAGTTCTATTTCAAGAAGATCGTCAGCGGAGGACTTCCGTCTCTGGCTCGCCAGAGTCTGGGGAGCCTGGCTCAGATAGTGCTCAACACAGTGGCAGGTGTCTGGGGCGATGCTGCAATAGCAGCTCTTTCAATCGCCAACAGAATATTCCAGATGGCAACTTCGGCCACAGTAGGGTTCGGCCAGGGTTTCCAGCCAGTATGCGGCTTCTCCTACGGTGCGAAGATGTACAAGCGGATCCGGGATTCTTTTGATTTCTGCATCGCCTTTTCGTTCATCTTCCTGCTGGTACTTTCAATAATCGGCTTCATCTTCGCTTCGCCAATTGTCAGGTTTTTCAGAAATGATCCGGATGTGATTGCAATCGCCACTCAGGCAATCCGCTTCCAGTGCTTCTCTCTTCCATTCTCATGCTTTGCAATGACTGTTAGCATGATGCTTCAGACGGTAAACAAGACAAAGGGAGCCACGATCCTTGCCATGTGCCGGCAGGGAATAGTGTTCATTCCTGTTCTGTTTGCCCTAAGGTATGCAATGGGACTGACAGGAATAGAGCTTGCACAGACCGTGACAGACTTCATATCATTTTTCATCGCCATCCCATTATGCCTAGGGTTCTTCAAGGAAATAGGGGTCTTGAAAGCAAAAAAATACCGCTAGAGCCTTGTGCGGCTTAGCGGCATCCTCCTTGTTCCCTGATGGGATACTCATAAAATAGAGCAACGACTCAATTATTATCCCATGGTTTATGGAATAAAGCAAACATTTTCAATTTTTTTTTCGAACGCTTGACCTTTGCATTCGTATTTTGTATTATCGATATTGTAATATCTAAACAAGAAAGATGAAGGAGATAAAAATGAGATTCACACTTCCCAGAGACATTTATCACGGAAACGGAGCTATTGATGAGCTCAAGTCATTCAAAGGCAAAAAAGCCATGGTCTGCGTCGGCGGATCAAGCATGAAGAAATTCGGTTTTCTCGACAGAGTCGTAGAGAACCTCAAGACTGCAGGAATGCAGGTACAGCTCTTCGAGGGGATAGAGCCTGACCCATCGGTGGAAACAGTAATGAAAGGCGCAAAAGCCATGACAGAATTCGGTCCTGACTGGATTGTAGCAATCGGCGGAGGTTCTCCTATCGATGCAGCAAAGGCCATGTGGATCAAGTACGAGCATCCGGAATGCACCTTCGAAGATATGTGCAAGGTGTTCGGAATTCCTGAACTGAGACACAAAGCTCACTTCTGCGCAATTTCCTCGACTTCCGGAACTGCAACTGAAGTCACAGCTTTCTCGATCATCACTGATTATGCAAAGGGCATCAAGTACCCTATCGCTGACTTCCAGATCACTCCAGACGTAGCAATCGTCGATCCTGAGCTTGCCCAGACAATGCCCAAGAAACTTGTTGCACACACTGGAATGGATGCGATGACTCATGCTATCGAGGCTTATGTCTCCACCGCAAACAGCGAGTTCACTGATCCTCTTGCTCTTCATGCAATCGAGATGGTCAAGGAGTATCTGATTCCTTCATACAACGGCGACACGGAAGCAAGGAACAAGATGCATGATGCACAGTGCCTTGCCGGGATGGCTTTCTCCAATGCACTGCTTGGAATAGTCCACTCAATGGCTCACAAGACTGGAGCCATATTCGCCGACTACGGTGCTCATATCATCCACGGTGCTGCAAATGCAATGTACCTTCCAAAGGTAATCGCCTTCAATGCAAAGGATCCTGTAGCTCTCAAGCGCTATGCAAAGATTGCAGATTTCATCAACCTTGGCGGAAAGGACGACCAGGAGAAGGTTCAGAACCTGATTGCCATGCTTCGCGGCATGAACGATGAGCTCAGCATTCCTCACTGCATCAAGAACTACGGCAAGGACAGCTATCCATGCGAGCAGGGCTTTGTTCCTGAGTCTGTGTTCCTTGAGAGGCTTCCTGAGATTGCAAAGAATGCAATCCTTGATGCCTGCACAGGTTCAAACCCACGCCAGCCAAGCCAGAAGGAGATGGAAGATCTTCTGAAGTGCTGCTACTACGATACAGAAGTTGACTTCTAAGAGACAACGACACATACTCTTCAGGCAGCCCCAAACAGGCTGCCTGAACTTTTATGCAGGAGAGCTACATGGACGAACCAAAAGATGAAAAGGGAAGAACTGAAGAAGAGTTCCTTGAATACTACAAGACTCGGAACTATGAGAAGCCTTCTCTTACTGCCGACATAGTGGTCATCACAAAGAGCAATCCAAGGATTCTTCTGATCCGTCGAGGAGGTCATCCTTTCCTTGGAAAGAGAGCTCTTCCCGGTGGTTTTGCTAACAAGAATGAAGCTATCGAGGATACTGCAAGACGTGAGCTTGAAGAAGAGACAGGCATCAAAGCAGATGATATGAAGCTCATAGGAGTCTACTCTGCTCCAAGGCGTGATCCCAGAGGTTGGGTAGCTTCAGTTGCATTCCTGTTTAGAACGGACAAATCAAGAGCCAAAGCCGGTGATGATGCAAGAGATGCTGCATGGTTTGAAATCAAGAAGGACAATAACA
>JAQUYU010000053.1 GCA_028691695.1 Sphaerochaetaceae bacterium
TATCAGATTGAACGAGGTTATGAGAATCTTGAGCAGAAACTCTCTGCAATTGGTGTGAAAATCAGACGCAATGAATAAGCAAGCTGGATTTGACTTGATTTATTCAAATGCAGTGTAATACAATGCTTCATAGTCTGGGGGATTCAATGCAGGTTATTTATTACGTCGAAGTCAATTTGCTCTGCATAATCATCCTCCTGATGCTCAGGTTCAGCCAGGCATCGAATAGAAACAAGCTTTCGGCTGACATGATTCTCTTCAACTGGCTCATAGTTGTCACAATAGTGATGTGTGCTTCGGAGATGGTGTCCGGAGTTCTTCGAGGAAAGGTGTTCCCGACGGCAAGAGCAATTCTTGGAACAAGCAATCTTATTTATATTGAGTCTCTTGTCTTTGTAAGCTATCTGTGGATGGTCTATGTAGACATCAGGCTTAAGAATGCTGCTGGAAATAGTCCTGCGAAGAGGCTTGTCTGGGCGATTCCGTTAATTGCCTTCACCATTCTTGCCCTTTCGAATCCATTTACAGATTTCCTGTTCTCACTTGATTCAAACAACCTTTATTCACGCGGGTCTTTGGTATTCGTCCACTGGATTGTGTCATGGTTCTATTTGATTGCTGCAACTATCAAGACTATTTCCAGGGTTGCTCACGTGAAGGATAAGCTTAAGCGTAGAGAGATCATTCCTCTTCTTTATTTCATCATTGCCCCGTCTCTTTCCGGTCTTGTACAGACATTTTGCTATGGAGTTTCGATCTCACAGGTTGGAATCATGCTTTCAATAGTACTTCTGTATCTTCTGAACCAGCGGAGTCTTATTCTCACTGATGCCCTCACCGGCCTGAACAACAGAAGGGCTCTTGATAACTACATCGCGAACATTGCATCATCGAACGAGATATCACAGCTTTTCATGTTCATGCTTGATCTTGATCATTTCAAGACCATCAACGACCGCTACGGTCATGTTGCTGGTGACCTTGCCCTTCAGAAGACCGCTGACATCCTCAAGTCCCTTTCCAAAGGCACAGATTCGAGGCTCTATATCTGCCGTTTCGGCGGAGATGAATTCCTGATTGTCGCAAAAGGTTGCGATGAGGAAGAAGCTCAGAGCATCAAGGATAGAATCTGCATTGGATTTGATGAAGCAAGCCGCAATCGTGGAGACTTCTCACTGCATGCAAGCATAGGGACCTCCGAAGGGATCTGTTCGAGCGCAGAGGATATCCAGCGTCTGATTGTTCTTGCGGACAAGCAAATGTATATTGCAAAAAACACTGCAAAACAGCTTTAGGACAAAATACCCTTCCCTTTTATTTGTATATCAGTTACATTTGTCGAACTATCATTACAGTACAAGGAGTGCATTGCTGTGGAAGAATACAGAATCGAGCATGATTTTCTTGGGAAAATGCAGATTTCAAACAGTAAGTACTATGGAGTCCAGACGACTCGCGCGATGGAGAACTTTCCAATCTCCAGTGTTCCGATTTCGACTTTCCCGAATTTTGTGAAAGCCCTTGCCTTCATAAAGAAGGCGGCAGCCGAGGCCAACAGGGATCTCGGCGCCCTCGATCCGCAGGTTGCGGATGCTATAATCAAGGCCAGTGATGAAATCATCAATGGATCTTTGCTGGATCAGTTCCCTGTGGATGTGATTCAAGGCGGTGCTGGAACAAGTTCCAACATGAATGCAAACGAGGTTATCTGCAATAGAGCTCTTGAAATTGCAGGACATCAGAAGGGTGAATACGAGTTCATCCATCCGAACAATGATGTCAACAAATCGCAGTCGACAAACGATGTTTATCCGACTGCAATCAAGATAACAGCCTATCTTCAAAGCATGGACCTCGAAAAAGAGCTCATACATTTGAAAGAGGCGCTCGAAGCGAAGGGCGAAGAATTCAAGGATGTGCTCAAGATGGGCAGGACGCAGCTTCAGGATGCCGTTCCGATGTCTCTTGGACAGGAGTTCCATGCATGGGCCCAGTCAGTGGGAGAGGATGTATGGCTGCTGCGCTCATCACGAAACGTTCTGCTTCGAATAAGCATGGGAGCTACTGCAATAGGAACTGGAATTCTTGCACCTGAAGGGTATTCCAAGCTGGTGACTGAGTATCTTTCAAACGATACAGGTCTTCCTCTCGCAAGATCGGAGAATTTCATTGAATCAACTCAGGATTGCAGCTGCTATGTTCAGTATTCAGGTGTTCTGAAGTGCATTGCAAGCAAGCTTTCAAAGATCTGCAACGATCTCAGGCTCCTTTCATCAGGACCACGTACTGGAATCAACGAAATCAACCTTCCGCCTCGCCAGCCGGGATCTTCGATCATGCCTGGAAAGGTGAATCCCGTTATTCCAGAAGTTGTGAACCAGGTTGCCTTCGAGGTGATTGGAAATGATGTGACCATCACTATGGCCGCCGAAGCGGGGCAGCTTGAGCTCAATGCCATGGAGCCTGTGATTGCCTACAGCCTGTTCTGCTCTTCAAACCATCTTTCCCATGCAATTCGGACATTGGCTGACAACTGCATCAAGGGAATCACGGCGAACAAGGAGCGTTCGCGTGCCATGGTAGAAGGAAGCATCGGAATCGTGACGATCCTGATGCCTATCCTAGGCTATGAGAAATGTTCTGAAATTGCACGCACTGCCCTCGAGACCGGAAAGAGCGTCAAGCAGATCCTTCATGAGAAGAAGCTCCTTGACGATTCCGAGATCGAAGAGGTGATGAAGACGGAGAATATGGCCAGAATCATCCGCTGATGATTCAGAACTTCGAAAGGTAAGCAAGAAGTGCTTCGTCGCCTTCGCAGCCGCGAAGCACTTTCTTTGCAAGGACCTTTCCAAGCTGAACTCCTTCCTGGTCGAAGCTGTTTATGTTCCAGAGGAACCCTTCGAACATTGTCTTGTTCTCATAATGGGCAAGAAGTGCTCCAAGGGTCTGCGGTGTGAGCTTCTTTGCTGAAAGGAGGGAGGAGTACCTGTTTCCAGCAAACTGCTTGTTCGGATTCTTGTCGTCCTTTCCTTGTGCGAATGCAACAATCTGAGCTACAAGGTTTGCAACGAGCTTCCGCTGGCTGGTGGAGCTGTCTACTACGATATCCTTTCCAAACTGGCTTTCTGAGAATCCGATGAAATTGATTGGAACGATATCAGTGCCCTGATGGAGCAGCTGGTAGAAAGAATGCTGTCCATTTGTCCCTGGCTCTCCGAATACGATGGGCTCTGTTGAGTAATCGATCTGTTCACCGAATCTGTTCACATGCTTTCCATTGCTTTCCATTGAAAGCTGCTGAAGATGAGCTGGGAATCTAAGAAGCGCTTGTGAATACGGAAGCACGGCAAGACATGGAAGACCCATGACGTTTCTCAGGTAGATTTCTATGCAGGCATCCATCATTGCTGCATTCTTGCGTACATCAGGTTCAAGACACATCTCATCGGCTTCATGCGCACCATCGAGCACTTGCTTGAATACATCGAAGCCGCATGTGCATGATAGGACCACTGCTCCTACTGCGCTTGTTGCACTGTAGCGTCCGCCGATGTAGTCATCGATGAAGAATGCATCAAGCACTCCTTCGCTGTGAGCCAGCGGACTGCTTTCGGATGTAACTGCAACCACATGATGGCGTGGTTCGAGCTTTCCCATCGCTGAAATAACAAGATCACGGTTGGTAAGGGTTTCGAGGGTGGTTCCGCTCTTGGATACAACGATGAACAGTGTTGTTTCCATGTTGATCCTGGAAAGGACTTCTGCTGCATCGTCAGGGTCTACATTGCTGATGAACTGTCCATCCAGGAGCTTGATTCCCTTGCCTTCGCAGTAAACCTTGAGTGCGATGTAGAGCGCTCTTGGACCAAGGTCAGAACCTCCGATTCCAATCTGGCATACTGTATCGAATTTCTTTCCTGTTGAACCACGCAGCTCTCCGCTTCTGATCTTCTCGGAAAAAACCCTAATCCGTTCAAGCTGTTCTTTGTAAAAGGCATTCTTGTCCTGTCCATCTACTATGACCTTGTGCTGAAGAACCGGTCCGCGGAGCATCTGATGGAGCACTTGACGGGCTTCACCGAGGTTGATGACATCGCCTGAAAGGAGGCTTCGGTACTTCTCTGTCAGTTCCTGCTCGTCTGCAAGCTTCTGGAAGCAGTCCACTGTTTCTTCTGAAACAGGCATGGCTGCGTAGCTGTACTGCATTCCGCCGCCTGCTGGGATGCTGAATGAATCTATGCGCTGCTTGGTAAGCACTGTGCGGATGTCCACAGGTCTGATTTTCTTCAATGCTTCAAACGAAGCTGCCTTATCCAGATTATTGTACTTCATATGCCCCTCCGGGAAAATGCTATTACAAGTTTATTGCAAAACAACCTGTTTGTGAACACTTGGAACATAAACAATGTTATGAGTGACAAAGATCGAAGCCTGCGGTAGAATCAATTGATATGCAGGAGGTTTCCAGAAATGAAGGAAAACAAGATAAGGGCTCTTCTAAGAGAAGGAAAAAGCACGATAGCAACCCGTTTGATATCGACTCAGAGCTGCTTCGTCGAGGCTCTTGGTGCTACAGGAAATTATGACTATGTTGAATTCATTGCCGAATATGCACCTTATGATCTTTATGAACTTCAGAATTTCTGCATTGCAGCAGAGCTTCACAATATGGGAACGATGATCAAGTGTGATTTCCAGGATCGCGGGTTCGTTGCTCAGAAAGCCATTGCAAGCGGCTTTCAAGCCATCATGTTTACAGACTGTCATAATGCGGCTGAGGTGAAGGAAGCTATACGGCTCACCATGCCGGATACCCCCAAAGATGGTGGATGCTTCGGCTATCCGAACAATCGTTTCATAGACTATCAGTCAAGGCTTCCTCAGATGGATCATGCTGCCAGAGTCCGTGATACTGTACGGGTTTTCATGATTGAGAAAGCTTCGGCTGTTGAAGACATAGAAAACATCTGCAGTGTGGAAGGTGTGGATATGGTTCAGTTCGGACCTTCTGATTACTGCATGAGCTGTGGAAAGAATCGTTCTGAATTCCGAGAGGAAGCACTTGAAGCCGAGCGCCTGATGATAGCAACAGCTCAGAAGCACAACGTTGCAGTCCGCTGTGAGATTCCATCTGTTGCTGATGCAAAATATTATATGGATCTTGGTGTTCGCCATTTCTGCCTTGGTGATCAGATGAATCAGCTTGAAAAGATGTGGGCACATGATGGAAAAGAACTGAGAACGGTAATAGAGAAACAGTAAGAAAACCAATTCAATTCTTTGCTTAGCTTCATTATTTTGATTACATTAATTGAGAGGAAGGGTTTATATGTACAATTTCACTTATTATGCTCCAACAAAGGTGTTTTTCGGAAAGAAAACGGAAGATCAGGTTGGAGAAATCGTAAAGTCATACGGATTTCACAAGGTTCTTGTTCATTACGGAACCTCAAGCGTGAAGCGATCAGGTCTTCTGGACAAGGTGCTTTCAAAGCTTGATGAGAATAACATCGCCCATGTTGAACTTGGCGGTGTGGTGCCTAATCCAAGGCTTTCTCTTGTTTACAAGGGAATAGAGCTTGCAAAGAAAGAGAATGTCGATCTTATTCTGGCGGTTGGCGGCGGAAGCGTCATAGATTCAGCAAAAGCAATCGGCTATGGGGTGACCAATCCTGGAGATGTATGGGATTTCTATATGGGAAAGCGCAAGCCTGAAGCCTGCCTTCCTGTCGGAGTGATTCTTACTCTTGCAGCTACTGGCAGCGAGATGAGCGATTCATCTGTCATTACGAACGAAAACGGCGCTCTCAAGCATGGCTGCTCCAGCAACCTGAGCCGCCCGCTGTTTGCAATCATGAATCCAGAACTTACAATGACTCTGCCGGATTATCAGACTTCATGCGGATGCACAGATATTATCATGCATACTCTTGAGCGTTGGTTCACACATGGCGGAAACATGGAGCTTACTGATGCGATTGCTTCTGCATTGATTCAGACTGTAATGGAACAGGCCAGGATTCTCCACAAGGATCCGAAAAGCTACGATGCCAGAGCCGAAGTGATGTGGGCAGGAAGCCTCTCTCACAACGACCTCACCGGATGCGGAGCAAACTGCCGCGGGGACTGGGCTGTCCATGGAATGGAGCATGAAATCGGAGGTCTGTTCGATGTTGCACATGGAGCAGGATTGGCAGCAATCTGGGGAAGCTGGGCTCGCTATGTTGCAGATAGCGATCTTGATCGCTTTGTTAAGCTTGCAACCAAGGTTCTTGGAATCAAGCCTCAGAAAACAGACAAGGAAACAGCATTGAAGGGAATAGAAGCCATGGAAAGCTTCTTCCATGAAATAGGGATGCCAACTTGCATCTCAGAGCTTGGAATCAAGCCGACTGACGAAGACTTGAATACGATGGCTCGCAAGTGCATTGAAGCTGGCGGTGGAAAGAAAGGATGTGCCAAAGTTCTCTATGAACCGGATGTGCTGAAGATCTACCAGATGGCTGACAAATAGGCAAAACCAGATTTCTCAAATGAAAGGGCCGCAAATAGCGGCCTTTTCTGTGATTTAGTGAAACATTATTTCCATTATCAGCAGACAATTGCTTCAATTGGTTGCTCTTCTGTGTTAATATAGCTTGCAAGTGGAGAAGAAATGGAAAAGAAGCCAATTGCAAAAATAGTGCTATTTGCATCCATGGTCGTGGCAATCTTGACCATCTTTGTCAGCATTATATATTTTTCCGACCTTGATTCAGGTGAGACTTTCTCTTATCCTGCTTATTTTCGTGATGGGTGGGTTTATGTTACAAGCGAAGACGACGAACCGATAACAACTACGCTTCCCAATAAAATCAGCATATCCAAGAATGGTGGATTCATCAGGCTTTCAAACAAGCTTCCGGATTATATTGATGACAAGGATTATCTTGCCCTTGAAGTAAGCTTCCAAGAATGTACTGTTTCCATAGATGGACAGCAGCGTTCTCATTATGGCGATGCGAATGCTTCTCAATTCGATTACCCATTTCGGAATTCTGAAAACATTGTAAGAGTGCCTTTGTACAAAGCAGATCGAGGAAAGGACGTAACAATACTGCTTCAGAGTCCTCATACATTGGCTGGCGACTTTTCAAGAGTTCATGATGTATTCATTGGCAACGGAATGGAGATGACAGTGAAGTCAATGCTTACCTTGGACAGCAATCTGTTCCTGGTATACCTTGTCATTTGCTTTCTTGTTGTCCTTATCTGCATGTATCCTACGATCCAGAAGTCCGTCAGGCATACGCTGTCATTCTTCATCATAGATGTTTTCCTGTTTGACTGCTTATATGCGACATCCAGTGAATTCTTTGGAATCATACTAGGAAACTCAGAGAAATACGGAGCGGTATGCGATACGATCTACTATGTGATTGATCAGCTTATTCCTGTAGTTAGCTTTGCTGCGATATCCCTTATTCTCTCGATCAAGAACCGCATTCATGTAAAGATTCTTTTTGCTATTCATATTGCTCTTTTTGCTTCATCGATGATTCTTCACATCCTGAAGCTCCAGTCAGTGAATATCATGAGGCCGTATCTGATGGCTTATTCTTTCATTATTTTCCTCATTCAGCTCAGGACAATTCTGAAAGTGTCACGCACATCGCCTTACAAAACATTTGTGCATCTGATTGTCCTTCTTCTTTCCTGCTATTATATCGATTACATCCGTTATGCTATCATGATACTTCCAGCAACCGGAAAGCTGATGGACTTCATCACGCTTGATATCCCTTTGGAGTTCTTCCTTGGCATTGGGCTCCTTGCAAGCATTCCAATCATGATGTATTCAATGGTGAAGATTCTTCGAGATGAGCGGATGGATCTTCTCGACAAGATCAACCGTGATGTCCTTACAGGTGTTTTCTCACGGAATGTACTTATGGATGATTTGGTTAATTTTCAGCAATCAGAGGGGAATTGGAATTTTGCAATTCTCGATATCGACAATTTCAAGCGTGTAAATGACACCTATGGGCATTTAATTGGAGACCAGGTGCTTTGCATTATTGCCAACATCCTCAATGAAATGATTCCTGAATGCCGAGTCTACCGCTTCGGAGGCGATGAATTCTGCTTCATTTTCGAATGTAAGCATCCTGATAAGCAGAAAGAAGCATTCATGCAGTTCAGGAAAGAGCTCGCCTTGGATACTTCCCGTCTGGTGAGCTTCAATGTTTCGGTCAGCATCGGCGTTGCTAGCGTGAGAGGCGGCTTGTCCACAACTTCGATAATCGGAGCTGCGGACCATAGCCTATATGTTTCCAAGCAGACGAAGGATGCAATAACAATCGATGCACGCTGATCAGATGAACAGATTGACGTCCGACTTGCTTGCTTCTGCCATGTAGGTTCCTACTCCTCCAATCTCCACTCCATCAAGAAGCTCGTCGGCTGTTATTCCCATGATATCCATGGACATCTGGCAGGCGATGAAGCGAACGTTGCTGGCTTTGGCTTCGGCGAACATCTGCCTCAGCTGGTTTACGTTCTTCTTTGTCATTCGGCTTCTCATCATCTTTGGTCCCATTCCTGCGAAGTTCATTGATGAAAGCTTCAGGTGATCCATGTCTGATGGAAGCATGCTGCCGAACATCTTTCCCATGAAATCCTTTTTGACCTTCTTGTTCGGGTGCTTTCGCAGCACGCTCAGTCCCCAGAATGTGAAGAACATCACGACATCTTTCCCTGATGCTGCCGCACCATTTGCCAGAACAAAAGAAGCCAGAGCCTTGTCGAAGCTGTTAGAAAACACAATAATTGTTGCGCCTTTGTTGCATGACTGGATTTCGCAGGACTGCTTAGGCAACCCTCTTTCGATTACTGCTGTGATTGTCCCGTTGGCCGAATTCAGGCTCTTGAGACTATTGCCTGTCATAGAGCACCAGCTTTTGACATCATTCATGAACCCTGGATCCGAAGCTTTCACCTCAAGTATCTGACCCGTTTCCATAGTGTCGATCTTATGCTTCAGCTGGACAATCGGCCCTGGGCACTGAAGCCCGCATGCATCAAGAACAAGCTTGTCTTTTTTTGTATTTGTATCCATCTTCTTCTCCACATCAGCCAGGTTCTGGCAATCCCATTTTTCATCCGCTTTCCTGTCTTCTTCCAATGCACTCCAGCTTCGATAGCCGCCAGTGAGGTTGAAGATTCTTGTGTATCCGCTCTGAAGCAGAATCCTTCCAGCGATATGTCCTCTTAAGCCCATGGCACAAGTTAGAATGATGTCCCTGTCCTTAGGGATTTCTGCCATTCGCTTCCTTATTTCAAAGTGCGGGATATTGACTGATCCTGGAATTGCTCCAAGCTCGAATTCAATAGGGTTCCTGACATCAACGACAAGGGCACCATTTTCAATCATTTTCCCCATCTCGGAGCAGTCGATTATGTGATCAAGTCCCTTCATGTCGTTGGTGGCAATGAAGCCAAGCATGTTTAGAATATCCTTTGCACTGTTGAAAGGTGGAGCATAGGCTTGTTCGAATTCAGCTAGATCCTCAACTGTACCGTTCTTTGACATCAGTGTGCTGAGAACGTCGATATGCTTATCTACTCCAGCTCCTCCGACAAGCTGTCCTCCGAGAATCTTTCCCGTTTTAGGATCATACAGAACCTTTGCTGTCAGAGCCTGGGATCCTGGGTAATATGATGCACTGCTTCGTGCGTGTGTGATTGCTGTCTTGAATTCGATTCCTTCAGCTTCCAGCATGCGGCTATTCAGACCAACTGAACCTGCTGAGATGTCGAATACTTTTGCAACCGATGCACCATATGTTCCTCTGTAGTGTTCGCAGCTGCCGGTGACCATTGAATCAGCGCAGAGGCGAGCCATCTTATTTGCAGGTCCTGCAAGGGCTATAGCCTGTGGCTTCCCTGTTATAGGAGACGGGTAGGCTATTGCATCGCCTATTGCATATATGTCTTTTTGCGATGTTTCAAACCTTTCGTTTACCAGAATATGACCACGTGGTGCAAGGTCAATCCCTGCTTCTCTTGCAATCTGGGTATCCGGTGTTACCCCTATGGCCATGATCACCATGTCGGCTCCGGAAATGCTTCCGCGGCTGGTCTTGACTGTGACTGTGCTGCCATCTCGGATTACTGCTTCGACTTTCGAATTGAGATGAAGCTTGATTCCGTTCAGCCTGAGAGCCTGATGAACTTGAGCTGAAAGATCCTGATCGAGTGTCACCATGCACTGCGGCGATCCTTCAACTAGACTTACATCAAGTCCTCTTTCCTTGAGGTTCTCTGCCATCTCAAGGCCGATGAATCCGCCTCCAATCACAACAGCGGTCTTCGCTCCAGCGTCAACTGCTGAAACTACCTTATCTATGTCAGGGACATTTCTGACTGTGAACACTGCCTTGTCGTCTTTTCCTTCGATGGGCGGAACAAATGGCTTTGCTCCAGGAGAGAGAACAAGCTTGTCATAAACGATATCTTCTTTCTCTCCTGAAACAAGGTTTTCTAGAGTAACTGAATGCTTTGAGGCATCAATTGCGATTGCTTTCGTATTGACTCTAGTGTCGATGTCAAAGACATCACGGAATGTTTCTTCCTTTGTGACAAATAGTCTCTGCCTGTCAGAGATTACGTTTCCTGCATAGTACGGCAGCCCGCAGTTTGCATAGCTCAGGTATGGTCCTTGCTCTGCCATGATGATTGTGGCGCTCTCGTCCATCCGCCTGAGTCTTGCAGCAACTCCGGCTCCTCCGGCAACTCCGCCGATAACAACGTATGTCATGCCCATGTTTTCTCCTTTGCTCTGCTGAGCAGCAGATCTTCAATGTCCTTTGGAAGAAGAATAGCGCAGTTGCCGCTTTGGGCAATCAGCTTCCTTCCTTCTTCCGTCAATGCTACTCCGACGGTTCTTCGGTCTCCGGTAGCTTTATTTCTTTCAATCAGTCCCATCTGTTCAAGACTGTCCGCAACGCGTGTCACTCTTGATGGTGTGAGTCCTAGCTCTTTCTGGAGTTGCTTGAGTTCGCTGTAGCCATGGCTTATCGCACACAGCATCGATGCCTGGCACAGAGTGAGCCCGATACGCTTTGAAAAATCATCCTCTGCTTTCTGTAGGTCGGTCACCAGACTCCTCAGTGCACATAGATCCTGCATTCTTGACTCCTTAGAAGATTGCTACTAGCAATCTTTGCTAATGATAAATATATTTCACTTTTTCGTAACTGTCAACTGAAATCGATGCTTTTGCCGAAAAGCAGTTTACTTTGGAATCTTTTCCTGTATAATGCGATTTGGAGGGATCAATATGAGTATTTCAAAGATAAACACAGAAAAAGCTCCGGCAGCAATCGGGCCGTATTCGCAGGCTATCAGGACTGAGGGACTGATCTTCGTTTCAGGGCAGCTTCCAGTGGATGGCGGAGTGCTTCAGACTGAGATAGGGAAGGCCACAGCAGCCTCTCTGAACAACATCAAGAGCATTCTTGAGAAAGCGGGTTCGGACATGAGCAAGGTAGTAAAAACTACGGTTCTTCTATCTTCCATGGATGATTTTGCCGCGATGAATAAGGTATATGAGTCTTTCTTCACAGCTCCATTTCCTGCTAGAGCATGCTTTGCAGTGAAGCAGCTTCCCAAGAATGCCTGTGTGGAGATTGAGTGTGTGGCAGAGGCCTGATAGATCATTCAAACAGTAGGACAAACGCACCAAATGGATACTGAAAGCAAGTAACTTGTTTGCAAAGTGAAGAATAAGCAAGAAGAAAAACAGGGAATTCTTCTCAAAAAAAGGATTCCTGGTAAAGTTCTCCTTGCTTTTTCTTCGTTCATGTATTAAGCTTAACTTAATATAGGAGAAACCATGTCCGCAATTCCTGAATGGGTTCAAAGATACAAGACCAAAGGCGTGTACACAAAGAAGCTGAAAGCCGGCTATGCACTATACAGGGGCCATTCCGAACGCGTTCCCGGAAAGCCGTATCCAAGATTCGTCTGCGATGAATACCTTGGGA
>JAQUYU010000168.1 GCA_028691695.1 Sphaerochaetaceae bacterium
CCGTTCAGGCCCGTCATCCTCGATTTGTTTCGATAACCTCCACACCTGTTCCTTATGTGATGGGAACCGATCTCGATGCCGTTGCCTCCATTGTGGAGAAGCAGACAGGCATACCATCATGGTACTGCCCAAGCAACGGCATGCATCCGTATTCTGTTACTGTTCAGTCTGCGATAGAGAATTACGCAAGGCGCTTCATCCTGCGAAGTGGAAAGTCAAAGGATTTCTCAGTGAACCTTGTTGGCATCACTCCTCTGGATTTCATCAGCCAGAAAAGGGTAGATAGCATCAAGGCCTTCTTTGAATCCGAAGGCATCAGAGTCAACTCAACCCTAGCCATGGGAGACAGCATTGAAACGATTGCCATGGCCAGTGAAGCACATCTTGATCTTGCTTGCAGCTTTGCAGGAATTGGAATCTGCCGCTTCATGGAGAAGCAGTATGGCATTCATTTCATTGCAGGGCTTCCATACGGCAAGGCTCAGTCCATCGCATTGGTCCGTGCAATCAAATTGAAAGAGAAGATGCCGATTCCCGTCTCCAAAGGGAAAGGCACAGTGGCCATCATAGGAGACTGCGTGCAGAATCACAGCATTCTGAACAATCTCCAGGACTTCCGTCATATAAGCATCACCCCATGCGGAGGCGAATCTGATGAAGATATCATCACCGATGGTGAAGAAGAAATCGCAGCTTTGCTGCACGATGCGGATTGGGTGATAGCCGATCCGCTTTACAAGCCAATAGTTCCTGAAAGATGCGCTTTTGTTCCATATCCTCATTTTGCATTCTCTGGAAGAATGTTCGAGAACGATGAGAACGACCCGGTCTATGAAGGACTTGATAAATTACTGGAGGCACTGAAATGAAGAGAATCCTTGCTTATATGCTGATTGCTCTGACCATAGGTTCACCTCTTGCCGCACAAGGTACGGCAGAGACTGAAGCGCAGCCGACTGTACAGACAGTCACGATTGTCGATGACAATGGAACTGAAGTAACAGTTCCGGTCAATCCTGGAAGAGTTGTTGTAACTGATATTTATCCGCTTCCATCTGTCCTCACTGTATTCCTTGACAGCGCAGATGTCCTGGTAGGAATCCATCCGGTGAGCATGAGCGCAGCCGCAAACGGACTGCTTGGGCAGCTTTATCCGAAGATCCTCGAATCGAACACTTCATTCATGACAGGAACCAGTTTGAACATTGAACAGCTTATGGCTCTGAAGCCGGATGTTGTGTTCTTCAATGCCGCAGTTCCTTCCGAAGGCGAGATGATTCGCCAGGCAGGAATCACTGCCGTGGCTATCAGTGCTGTGAAGTGGGGCTACGATGTCATCAAGACCTATGATGGCTGGATCAAGACGCTTTCGGAGATTTTCCCAGGAAGAACCGAGGTTTCTCAGAAAGTGACTTCATACAGCGAGAAGGTTCTGAAGCAGATTCAGAGTCGGACCGCAGACTTGAAGGAAGAAGACAAAAGGCATGTTCTGTTTCTTTTCAACTATTCAGCTGACAAGATTGTCACATCTGGCAGCAGTTTCTTTGGGCAGTACTGGTGCGATGCAACCAACACTATCAACAGCGCAAATGAGATAAAGATTGACAATTCGAATGCAGTGATCACGATGGAGCAGATATACAAGTGGAATCCGGATTTGGTTTTCATAACTAATTTCACACCGGCTATGCCCGAGGATCTTTACAATGATTCTTATTCCAACTACGACTGGTCGGTTGTCAATGCAGTTGAGAACAAGCAGGTGTTCAAGCTTCCGCTTGGCTCGTATCGGACTTATACTCCCGGTGTAGACACGCCGCTGACTCTGCTCTGGATGGCAAAGACTGCCTATCCTGGGCTTTTTGCCGATGTGGATATGAAGCAGGAGACACGTTCATACTACTTTGATATCTATGGCATAACGCTTACCGATGAGCAGATTGACTCTATGTATCACTCCACTAGAGAGGCTGCCGCCGGCTTCGTGAAATAACAAGAAAAGATAGCCGGTCTGCTTAAAACAGGCTGGCTATTTGATTAATTCAATAATAATTAGACATCATTTCAGCTCCGCTGCAATGTCTGGAAACAGTTGCAGAGAACGCTTGAGGATTCCATGGATATGGGCGATTGCCACTCCGTAGTTGGTTATGGGTTTTCCTTCGTCCAGAGCATGCCTGATCCTTGATTTCATCTCGCGCTCGCTCAGCATGCAGGCTCCGCAGTGGACTACCATCGCATACTTTGAAAGGTCGTCGGGGAATTCTGTTCCTGAAGAATACTCGAACTGAAGATTCTTTCCCGTATAATTTCTTATCCATGCCGGCAGCTTGACGGTTCCGATGTCCTGACACTGGCGGTGGTGTGTGCAGCCTTCGCTTATCAGGACTGTATCGCCGTCTTTGAGCCTGTCCAGCATCGCCGCTCCCTGTACTTCTGTTTTCAGATCGCCCTTGTAGCGTGCGAACAGTATGGAGAACGAAGTAAGCGGGATATCATCAGGAACGATCTTGCTCACTACGCCGAAAGCCTGAGAGTCTGTGATGACCATCCGTGGCTTCTTCCCAAGTGATTCAAGGGTTCTGGCCAATTCCTTCTCCCTCGTCACTACTGCTATCGCACCGCATTCCA
>JAQUYU010000169.1 GCA_028691695.1 Sphaerochaetaceae bacterium
GCTTGAAATAACGTTCAAGAATCTTGCCGCTGTAAGTGTCATAGGCTATTGAAATGGCTTTCCGAAGCATATCAAGCTTTCCTATTTCCACGAGATCCTGATTAGGGTAGATGAATCGGAAATAGAAATTCAGATAATTATCGGAGATTTCCCACCTGATATTCCTGCTGTTCGGCTTAGAGAATGCTGGTCGTGTTTGGTTGATGAAACGAAATGATTCACAGAGATTCTTCAGGTAGGTTCCAGTGTTCTTCTCGATGATCGAGTCAATTTCACTTTGCGTTTTCTTTCCGTTTGCTATCAGAAGAAGAATTGAGAAATAAATACCGTATTCCTTTCCCATTTCCAATATGAGAGTATCCCTTCCTTCAGTAAGAAAAGGTGAACTGCTTTGGGTAATTGATTCCAGCATCTTTTCTTTTGTGCAGGCATTTCTATCCATCAGATCAGCAACCAGACGAGCTACGCCTCCTGTTAGCAGATAAAGGCAGAGAAGATCTTCGTTCTCAAACGAAGGATTATTGTCCTTAAGTATCGCTTTGATTACTTTGATAGGGAAGGGCTTAAGCTCAATTCTGTCCGTTATGCGCCCGAAGAGAGGTTCTTTTGCATCTTCGAATATGGTTTTCATAAGGGTGAAGATTGATCCACAGACTATCAGGTTCATCTTGGATTGGTTTTTGAATTCATCCCAGATATTCTGAATCTCGCTGAAGATTGCTTGATTGACATAATTGAAGTCCTGGAATTCATCAATGACTACTGTGATGGGGCGCTTGCATGACTCCTTCATGAGGAACCTGAATAAATCCGAGAAGCGAACAGCTTGTCCTGCGATATCCAGGTTCAAGGATTCAGTTATTGCTTTCTGAAACTGCTGGCATAGAACTGCTTCTGAATTCCTTGAGACAAACAGATATGTGTATTCCCTGCCTTCGAATGCCTTCTTGAGCAAAGTTGTCTTGCCTATTCTACGTCGTCCGGTCAAGAGTGTGAATCTGGCGCTTTTCTCAGATGTTATTCTGATCTGGTTCAGAAGCTTAAGCTCGTTTTCTCTCCCATAGAATCTTTCTTCCATAAAGCATCCTCTCATTAAAATAATGGCGATTAAATTAACCTACATTATATTATATATGATACCATGCTTTGTAGAAAGGTCAATATGAGAATTCAAATTCCTCAAGCTGCCTCTTTACGCTTTGAGGAGAAGTTCCGCCTTCGCTGTTTCGTCTGCAAAGGCAGTTCTCAAGATTCACAGCATCATAGATTCCCTTGTCGAATGATTCCGAGAATGTGTGGTACTCGTCCATCGTCATTGTTTCAAGTGTCTTTCCGTTTTCGATAGCCCAATGAACAATCTGCCCTGTGATCTTGTATGCCTCTCTGAAAGGGATGCCTTTCCCCGTCAGGTAATCAGCGCAGTCGGTTGCATTGATGAACCCAACTGAAGCTGCATGGTGCATATTGTCCTTGTTTACTGTGATTGAGGCTATCATCGGAGCAAAAACCGCCAGGCTGCTTTTCACTGTGTCCAGGCAGTCGAAGAAGCTCTCCTTGTCCTCCTGCATGTCCTTGTTGTAGGCAAGCGGAAGGCCCTTGAGAACGGTCAGAAAACCAATCAGGTCGCCGTAGACACGTCCTGTCTTGCCGCGCACCAGTTCAGCAATGTCAGGGTTTTTCTTCTGCGGCATTATTGATGAGCCTGTAGAAAAACTGTCGTCCAGCGTTATGAAACTGAACTCCCAGCTGCAATGGAGGATTATCTCCTCGCTCATCCGTGAAAGATGCATCTGGATCATAGATAGCGCATACATGGCATCGGCTACAAAGTCACGGTCGGATACTGCATCCATGCTGTTTGAGCAGATATTGGCAAAACCCAGATCCTTCGCCGTCATCTGCCGATCGATCGGAAACGTTGTGCCGGCAAGAGCCGCAGCCCCTAGAGGGCATGAGTCTGCCGCATCAAAGGCCATCTGGACTCTTTTCAGATCTCGCTTGAACATATTGGCATAGGCCAGAAGGTACTGAGCATACGAGACAGGCTGGGCTCTCTGAAGGTGAGTGTACCCTGGCATGATCGTGTCTGTATTCTCTTTGGCTTTCTGCACTATGGAAACGATGAGGCCGTGAAGGAGACCCTCCACGGCTTTCATCTGGGCCTTCGCATACAGCCTGAAATCCAGCGCCACCTGGTCGTTGCGTGACCGGGCGGTATGAAGGAATTTGGCTGTTGTGCCTATTCTGTTCCCGAGCTCAGCTTCAACGAACGAGTGAATATCCTCGCTCTTCGGATCTATCTCCAGTTTCCCGTTCTCCAGGTCTGAATAGATTCCCTTGAGCCCTGAAATGATTGATTCCGCATCCTCGGAAGGGATGATCTTGCAAGCCTTGAGCATCTTGGCATGGGCTATGGATCCAGTGATGTCCTCTTTCCACATCCTGCTGTCGAAGCTTATTGAACTGTTGAAACTGTCAGCAGCCGCATCCAATGCTTTAGAAAACCGTCCTTCCCAGAGCTTAGCCATTGTGCTTTTCCTTCATCAGTGCCGCAACCTTGATTGGAAGCCCGAACAGGTTGATGAACCCGGCGCTGTCGGCTTGGTTGTACATATGGTGA
>JAQUYU010000170.1 GCA_028691695.1 Sphaerochaetaceae bacterium
TGCACCATTACCCCAGGTCTTTTCGATTCGCATATCCATGGAATCGGAGGAGCAGGAACCGAGGACTGCAAGAAGGAATCAATTCTGAAGATGAGCGACCGTCTTGCAGACTATGGGGTGACTGATTTCCTTCCGACGATCTACACAGATGAATTCGAACAGATGAAGGCCGCAGAAACTGCAATAGTCGAAGCAATGGGTCATGAAAAGGGAGCACGAATACGAGGAATCAACCTCGAAGGACCGTTCATCAGCCCCAAGAGGATAGGAGCTCAGAATCCTGCCGGCGCTCAGAATGTGAACCTAGACCTCTTCCATGACCTTATCAAGACCGGACAGGGAAAGGTCATATGCATGACAGTAGCTCCAGAGCTCAAAGGCATGCGTGATCTTGCACTTGAAGCGACGAAAGAAGGCATCGTTCTTCTTGCAGGACACACTGATGCAACTTATGAGAACATCATGGAAGGAATCCAGTGCGGAATCCTCCATTCCACTCACTTCTTCAATGCAATGAGCCGTCTTCATCATCGCAACCCCGGAACTGTGGGAACAATCATGATCAATCAGGATATGTGCTGCGAGATCATTGCAGATGGGGTCCATGTACACCCAGAGATTGTGAAGCTCCTCGTAAGGGAGAAGCCTAAAGAAAACATCGTTCTGATGACCGACAGCCTCAGGCCTACGAAGCAGAGAAGCGGCACGCTCCTTGCAAATGGAGTGAAAGCCAAACTCAGTCCTGAAGGCGCATGGGTATCAGCGGAAGATCCGGATCTGTTCCTAGGATCCGCTCTTGTGCTGATCAAGGCTGTCCAGAACATGGCATCATGGGGCATCCCGCTTGATACCGCAATTCAGATGGCCAGCACCAACCCTGCAAGGATCTATCACCTCAATGATATCGGATCGCTGATTCCTGGCAAGAACGCCAATATCACAATCTTCGACAGCACTTTCCAGATCAAGGGGGTCCTGGTGAACGGAGAGCTCATCAGGGACGAGTTTTAAAGCAAAGCAATAATTAGGAGGACAAGAATGTCAGTATTGGATAATTTCAAGAGAATCGCAGCAATCCCGCGCGAATCGGGACATGAAGAAGGAGTAAGGGCTTTCATAGTCGGCTGGGCTGCCAGCAAAGGCTTTGAGTGCGTTACGGACAAGACAGGAAACGTCATCATCTACTGCCCTGCCACCAAGGGATATGAAAATGTCCCGGAAGTTGCACTCCAGGGTCATATGGACATGGTCTGCGTCAAAAGGCCTGGATCGAAGCATGATTTCAGAAAGGATCCCATCGAACTTGTCCAGGATGGAGACATCCTTCGGGCAAAGGACACTTCTCTCGGAGCAGATGACGGCATGGCCATAGCTACAATCATGGACATCTTCACCGATCCGAATGCCAAGCATGGAAAGCTTGAAGCCATATGCACTGTCAACGAAGAAGTCGGACTGACAGGAGCTTATGGGCTTGATGCAAGTCTGATTCATGCCAGAAAGCTCATCAACATCGACAGCGAGGAAGAAGGCGTGATCTATGTCGGATGCGCCGGCGGTTCAGATGTAAAGGCAGTATTCGACAAGCCCAAGAAACCTATGTGTTCCTGCCAGGAGGCAGTAAGCCTTGAAATTTCTGGGCTGAAGAGCGGACATAGCGGAGGGGAGATTCACCTTCAGCGAGCCAATGCAATCAAGGTTGCATCAAGAATGATGCATCAGATGGGAAAGAGCCATGATTACAGCCTTGCAAGCTTCGATGGCGGAACCAAGCGCAACGCTATTCCAGCAGAAGCATGCGTTGTGTTCACAGCAAAGAAGGAAGATGTTCCTGCAATCAAGAAAGAGCTTGAATCCTACAAGAAAGCGTTGATTTCTGAAAACAGAATCGAAGAGCCTGAAATGAAGATCACGATTTCAGCGGTTGACGGACAGCCATCTGTCTACTCAAAGGAAGACTCAAGAGCGTTCATCAATAGCCTGTTCATGGCGCCTCATGGAGTTCTTGCATGGAGCAAGACAATCCCGGGCATCGTTCAGACTTCATGCAACTTGGCTATTGTAAGGACCGAAGGAAACTCAATCACTGTGGAGACAAGCCAGAGATCCAATGTGATGAGTCAGCGTGATGCTGCCTCGGAGCGGATGGCTTTGATTCTGGCAACCAGCGGAGCCACTACGGCTATCGGAGAAGGCTACCCTGCCTGGGATCCGGATCCGAACTCAAAGCTTGCACAGTTCTGCGCCAAGGCCTGGGAAGAGGAATTCGGCAAGAAGCCGGTGGTCACTGCAATTCATGCAGGACTGGAATGCGGAATCATAAACAGCAAGATACCTGGAATGGATTCTGTTTCCATCGGACCGAATCTCAAGGATGTCCACACTGTGAACGAAAGCTGCAGCGTCAGCTCTGCCGAGAGGATATCAGATTTCGTGAAGCATCTGCTTTCCATCATAAAATAACAGTCTGGAAGGAGAATCAGGGTTTGGCCAAGCCCTGATTCTTCGTCTATATGAACGAATCAAGATAGCAATCGGAAAGCCTTTTCCGACGCTGTTCCCAGTCTGGAATATAAGTTGCAAGCAAAGCCTTGAAGCTGGGCCCATGATTCATGTA
>JAQUYU010000171.1 GCA_028691695.1 Sphaerochaetaceae bacterium
CATCCAGAGGGAAGAAGCCGATTTCCACATCAGGGAACTTTGCCTGAATGCTGTCCACTTCCTTTGTGAAATGGCCTGCACGGATATCAAGGTAGCCATCCTTGCCTTCCTTGAGATAATGGTCGATCTCCTCGAAGCTCTGGTACCTCATTCCGGCATCCTTCTGAAGCTGCTTTGATGCAAGCAGCTCATCTCCGATGCTCTTCACCTTGGAAGAGGCAGAACCTATGTCGAACCCTTCGATGTTCTTGATCTGATCCGAGTTCATCCGCGGCGGGACAAGCATTCCCTGAGAGTAGATGCCCTGAAGCTGCTTGAGAAGCCCGTCTGCCTTGGTGGCAATCTCGCTGCTTCCCTCTGAAGGCTCGAATGCCGAGGTTTTGGAATCCAATTCCATGTCCTCAAGGCTTTTTACATCTATGAAGTCCATTGCGCCCGTCTGAAGCAGGCTTTCCGATACAGCATCGCTTGTGGATCTGAGAACCACTGCAGTTAGAAGCTTCATCGGCTTTGTAAAAAAGTTCATCTGAGGACCTCCATAATCCTGTCATCAGGCCAGTTGTAGTACTTTCCATGAAGAACAACTCTGATGGAATTATCATAATGATCATACCTGAAGAAATACGAGAGCACCAGTCCAATAGTGAACGGATTCCCCCTGAGTATCTCTTTATAATGCTTATCGCGCTGCTGTGCAAGGATGCGCTCAAGCTCAAGGCTTCTTGAAAGAAGCTGTGTCTTGTCATCTGATGAGAAAATCTGATCCAGATTGAGCTTTGGGTAGCTTTTCAGAAGATAAGCCTTGATTCCATCCTGGTCGAGGCAGGCAGCAAGTGCCTTGTCCTTGTACAGATGCCCTCCTGGAAGAAGCAGCGGCTTGAGTCTTTCTGGCGGAACGCCGTAGTAGAAGCAGTACCTGATCAGAATAAGGATGTTCTTGATATCAAGATCGCTCTCTTCCACGCACAAGGCAGCCTTCCTGTCAGCAGGACCTAGCTTTGCAATCGCCTGAAGCAGCGATCTGTAGAACCAGCAGTCCATCGACATCTCAAGATAGGCAAGCCCGTCCTTCTCAATGTCTTCCTGCTTGAAGGCAGAAAGAGTCTGATGATAGGCTGTGCCTTCAAGAGACTTGATGATGCCGTCCCATGTGGAGGCATTGATAACATCATCCCACCTGACATCATTCTCGATGCGGGTCCTGATGATGTAGTTGAGCCTGTAGCCGGAGCTGCCGCCGAGGATATTGGAATCATACCAGATCCTGATGATGTTCTTGAGATTGTCCATCTCGATCTTTGTCAGAAAGTACCCGCAGACGACCGAGCTCTGTCCGTCAAGTGAACTGCAGATCTCCTTGCGCATCGCAATCTCATCTTCGAGAAGCGCTTTTTCAAGCATCTGAAGATCTCCTGTCTTCCGATAAACATCGGCAAGAGGCGCATACGAGGTTCCTTCAAGCGCATCAAGCGCCTGGAGGAAATTCGACGCAGAAAGGACGTTGCCTACGACGTTGCTGTCTCTGAGATTTGCAAGCCTTCCGCGGAGCTTTGCATTCAGATAGCCATAACGTGCAAGTGCGCTTTTCATTCAATCACCGTTGTTGCTACATATTCGGCGATCTTCTTGGAAATAGCCTTCACTGCCTCGGGATCCGAGCCTGAACTTACAGGCCTGCTCTCCAGCGCCTTGAGCTGGGAGTCAAGCTTCGCCTCCAGATCGGAAAGCTCTTTCTGATAATCTGAACGGGCCTTGCCTATCTTCTCTGAGAATTCAGAGGCTGCCCTCTGCTGAGCATCAGAGAGCATCTCTTCCGACTGAATCCGAGAATTATCGACGATACGGGAAGCCTGCTTCTCCGTTTCAAGAATATCATTGATTATCTGAGTCTGCATGTTTCAACCCCTTAGGGAGCGACGCTCTCCTGTGGAGTATATTCTATCTCATTTTCCGAATTTGATAAACCATCTTTGATGCTATCCTGGACTTCTGCAGTATCAACTGTATAATCCGCCCAGGTATCCGTCATTGCGTCGGCCGAAAAGATCGTATCCCAGAAACTCTGCTCGTCTTCTCTTGCAACTTCCTTTACAAGAACGGACTTCACATAGAGATCGGATGCAATATCAATGCTTTCGATTGAAGAATCGTCCACCTGGTAATCCTCAAGGATAATGACCTGGGACTGCTCATCCAGCTCAGGGACTTCGAAGAAAAGGCCGTACCAGACCTTCTCTGATGAACCATCAGGAGTCGCATCGAGATCGATGCAGTACATGCCAGGCTCAAGGTTGCTCTGGATGAACCTTCCGTCGTCATCGGTGAACAGATAGTCGGCTGTGAGAACAAGCGTTTTTACCTCATTTCCTTCTGCGTCGGTCTTTGTCTCAACCTTGTAGACAGGCGAAGAGTACTGGACATATGGCTCGCCGCTGGCCTTGCGAAGGATTGCTGAAATCGTGACAGTCGGAGTGATCGTTATGGTCTTCACAAAGCCCTGCCTCGGCCTCGGTGTTATTCCGATGAGGAAGGTGCCGCCGGTTCCGAACATGGAACTGTCGCTTCCGAACACTACGATTCCGTTGTGCTGATAAAGCGAGAG
>JAQUYU010000054.1 GCA_028691695.1 Sphaerochaetaceae bacterium
CGGCATCAATGTACCCTGCAAGAGATTGAATTGCTGAACCCCCACATCAAAACGTGGCATTTCTCATAAGAAGTGCTACGTTTTCATCATATTCTTGAGTTCCTGAGTATTTGGTGCGTTTGTCCTAGGGCTGAGTCGTCTTCTTTGCAGAAAAAGGTGAGAGTGCTTACAATCATTTGAGCATAGTGCTATAATGATTTGTTAGGAGCATAATCATGAAATTTGGTGATTTTCTTGCAAAAGAAGGAAATTCGGCTGCAATGAAGAAGTTAATTGATTACTGCAAGAGCGATGAATTCGAGTCGCAGTTCGGAGACGAGGCGGAATCTTTCAGGAAAGAAGCTGAAGAGGCTTTGAATCTCGTTGTCCAGAAGGCTGACAAGAAAGAGCTTGCCGCTGTTATTGAGAAGATGAAGGCAACAGCAAAGAAGGCCGGATCGAAGGCGATCCTGGTGCTGCTTGATGCCGTGAAGATAGATTAGTTATCCGGAATTATCCGGATGGAGGAATCAGATATGACTAATGAAGAATATATAAGTGAAATCTGTGGAAAAGACGTGAACAAAGGTTATCAGACCTTTGTTGAAATGAAGACCCTTTCAAATGATTCAGATCAGTTCTATGCACTGTTCGATACATTTCTGAAGATGCTTGACAATGACAGACCGTTCATGAGAACCCGTGGGTTCTGCCTCATCTGCGCTCAGGCCAAGTGGGACAAGAACGGGCTTATCAAGAAGAATCTGAACAAGATTCTTGATGAGATTGATGAAGAGGAACCGACAGGCGTTCGCCAGTGTCTTTTTGCTCTTCCTCAGGTTGTGAAGGCTCTTCCAGAGCTTTCCGGCAGGATTGCTGAAAATCTCAAGGCTATTGACACCAATCTGTTCCATGACAGCATGAAGCCGCTCATTGAGAAGGATATTGCCAATGTTCTCAAGGTCATCGATGGCCTTGGAAAGCAGAACTGATCAGATTAGTCTTTAATTTGAAACTCATCCAGGCATCATCGCATATTTGCGGTGATGCTTTGGTGTCTATCCTGAAATGTGCTATTCAGCACCGTTTGCACCGTCCAAACCGTGAGAACAGAACTTCATCTTATCTGCTACCCCCAAAGGGTAACACTTTTTGAAGTGATGCTGCCAAGAAGGGTAACATGCTTTTTGAAATGAAGCCGTTGAAGCGTCAGCGGTTCCAGAATCGTTCAAGGAAAGCCTTGGTTGGCTCTTTTTCTGGAGAGGTGAAGATCTTCTGAGGGGTGCCTTCCTCGCAGATTATGCCGTCATCCATGAAGATCACGCGGCTGGATACATCCCGGGCGAAAGTCATCTCATGGGTTACTATGACCATTGTCCGGCCTTCCTCTGCTAGTTTTCCGATTACCTGCAGCACTTCGCCCACCATCTGAGGGTCAAGTGCGCTTGTCGGCTCGTCGAAGAGCAGGATTTCAGGCTGGATTGCAAGGGCACGGGCTATTGCGACGCGCTGCTTCTGCCCGCCGGAGAGATAGCGGGGCTTGGCATTGATGTAGCTTGCCATTCCGACTCTGTCCAGATAATGCATGGCTCTTTCGCGGGCCTCAGCCTTTGGGACCTTGAGGATCTTGACGGGGGAGATCATGCAGTTCTCCAGGACATTCATGTTGTCGAACAGGTTGAAGCTCTGGAACACCATGCCTACCTTCGCCCTGTAGGAAGGAACATCTATTCCGCTTGAGAGTACTGAAGCGCCGTGGAACAGGATGTCTCCGGAAGTGGGGGTCTCAAGAAGGTTGATGCACCTGAGCAAGGTGGATTTGCCGGAACCGGAAGAGCCGATGATGCTCACCACATCACCCTTGCTCACCGAGAAGTCTATGTCTCTGAGAACCTTGTGGGTTCCGAAGTCTTTCTGAAGATGAGTTACTGTAAGTATGTTTTCCATTATAGGGGCCTCTCGTTGGCTGGTCGCTTGGTGCTTATGTTCAGCAGGCCGCTTGTGAATGCCAGAGTGTCGGTCGTTGCCAGATCGTATGTAGCAGGGCCGTCCATCTTCTTCTCCCAGAGCCTAAGCAGCTTCGAAGCGGCAATCGTCATAGTGAGATACAGGACCATTGCGATTGTCATTGATTCAAAATAGGTGTAGTAGGTTCCTGCCACTGATTTGGCGGAGAAGAACAGTTCTACTGTTCCGATCACCGACAGAACGCAGGTGTCCTTGATGTTTATGATCAGGTTGTTGCCGATCTGCGGCATGATGTTGCGAAGCGCCTGAGGAATCAGGACGTAGTTCATTGCACGAAGCGGACTCATCCCGACAGCGAGGGCGCCTTCGGTCTGGCCGATGTCCACAGAGAGGATTCCTCCTCGGACAGTCTCGGCCATGTAGGCACCTGTGTTGATCGATACGATGAAGAAGGCGGCGAACCACATGCTCATGTTGATTCCAAGCAGCTGCGATGCGCCGTAGTAGATGAACATTGACTGAACCATCATCGGAGTGCCGCGGAATACCTCAACATATACCTTCATGATGACTTTTGCCACCCTCAGGAGGGCTCTCTTGTACCAAGGCGAGCGCTTGTCGATGGGGATGTACTGGACTACTCCGACTCCGAAGCCGATTATGCAGCCTATGATCGTGGATACAATCGATATGAGCAATGTGGTGCCGGCACCCTTGAGGTAGCTGGTGCCGTAGCGCTGTAGTATGAAGAGGACTCTTCCCCAGAAATCAGAAGGCAGGCTTGTTGTCATCATGCTTTCCTCAGTTGGCTAATGGCTGGACTGAAATCGCTTCGTCCATCATTGATGTGAAATCGCTGCTGTCAAGCTTTGAAAGAGCTGCGTTGACTTTGTCCAGAAGTGCGGTGTTTCCCTTTCGGATTGAGATTCCGATGTTGATTTCCTCATCAGAAACTGCGAAGTTGTCATCTGTTCCCGAGAAGTCAAGGACCTTCATGTTCGGATAGGCCATGCATGCTGCAAGGGCAGTAGGCTGGTCAGTGACGATCAGGTTGCAGACGCCTGAGTTGAGGGCGACCAGCATAGCAGGAGCGGATTCCTGTGCGGTGAGGATCTTCGCATTGGAAATCTGAGGAAGGCACACATCGTACCAGATTGTGTTGAGCTGTGAGGTGCATACTGCGCCTTTCAGGTCTGACAGTCCCTTGGCATCGGCATATGGGCTGTCTTTTGCGGTGAGCCCGACGATCGATGCATAATAGTAAGGAGTGGAGAAGTCCAGTGTCTGGAGTCTTTCGCTTGTGATCGACTGTCCGCAGATTGCACAGTCAATTGTCCCGGATTGAACTGCGACCGGTATGGAGTCCCAGTCGAGCTTTACAATTTCAAGGTCCATTCCAAGCTCGCCTGCGATGTATTTTGCCATCATGACATCGTAGCCGTAAGCGTAGTCGGAGCTTCCCGAGATCGGGACTGCCCCGTTGGAGTCATCGCTCTGGGCCCAGTTGTATGGTGCATATGCGCATTCCATTCCGACTCTGAGGGTGTTGGCCGAACCCGAATTCTCCTTCTGACCGCCGGCGAAGCACAAGGCGGCTGCTGCTAAGATGATGATAATTGATGCAATTGTTCTTTTCATGGTTTTTCTCCTGCAATTTTCAACTGTTGGAAAGGACATTATCCAAAATTACGTTAGTATTCAAGTAGTTTTGTGAAAAAATATAGAGAAAATGTTAAAAATTTAATAAAGTGTTAAATTTATAACACAAAGCAAACCAAGATTGGCATTTCCCGTTTTGATCTTTGTGCGAGAACAGGCGAAGTGGAAGGGTTTGGCCAGAAACCCAAGGTGGACATATGATTCCATTTTAGTTATACTCAAAGCATGGAAAGACCGACTGTAGAATGCTTGAAAGAGCATGTGGAATGCTATGATGACTTCACCGACGAGGAGAAGCGGCAGGTGGCACAGTCGTCGTTCCTGCTTGACATCAAGAAAGGCGATACCGTGCTTACTTCGGACTCCCCCTGCTTCGGGGTGATGTTCATAATTACCGGCAGGCTCAGGACTTTCCTGATTTCCGACGATGGAAGAGAAGTGGATCTGTTCTATGTGGATCCAGGTGAGGTCTCGGTTCTTACGGCATCGTGCCTGATCAAGGCGATCACATTCGAGGTGCACGTCACAGCGGATGAGGACTCGACTGCGATCCTGATTCCGACTTCGACATTCGGCAAGATTCAGCATGAGAACCTCAGGATTGAGAATTTCGTCTACAGGGCGGCCAATGAACGGTTCTCCGATGTTATGTGGACTATGCAGCAGATGCTGTTCCTTCCGGTTCAGCAGCGTGTTGCGATTTATCTTCATGACGAATGCGTGCGCACAGGAAGCTGTGAGATTCAGACCACCCATAAGCAGATTGCCCAGGCGCTTGGCACGGCTCGCGAGGTTGTGACCAGGATTCTGAGAATCATGCAGCAGAAGCATATAATAAGCATATCAAGGGGCTCTATAACGGTTACAGACAAGAAAGAGCTTCAAAGAGAAACTCAATGAGTTTGAATCAGCCGGTTCAGGGAGATAGTAATGGCAGAATGTAATCATGATTGCGCGAATTGCGGCGAGAACTGCGATTCCAGGAAAGAAGCTCAGAGCATGAGGGTTCCTTCCAACCAGTATTCCGATATCAAGAAAGTAATCGGAATAGTCAGCGGAAAGGGAGGAGTGGGCAAGTCTCTTGTCACCTCGATGCTTGCCGTTGAATCGAGAAGGAAGGGGTTCAGCACTGCGATTCTAGATGCTGACATAACCGGTCCTTCGATTCCGAAGGCTTTCGGGATAACCGAGAGAGCGGGGTGCAACGAGAACATGCTTTTCCCTGTCGAGACGAAGACCGGGATCAAGGTGATGTCGATTAATCTTCTTCTGGACGATCCTTCTCAGCCAGTCATCTGGCGCGGACCGATTCTTGCAGGAACGGTAAAGCAGTTCTGGAGCGACGTGGCGTGGGATGCCGTGGACTACATGTTCGTGGATATGCCGCCGGGAACAGGAGATGTCCCTCTGACTGTGTTCCAGTCGCTTCCGATTGACGGAATCATCATCGTCACTTCTCCTCAGGAGCTGGTTTCGATGATAGTCGCAAAGGCTGCCAATATGGCTCAGAAGATGGATATCCCGATTCTTGGGCTTGTTGAGAACTTCTCGTACTTTGAGTGCCCGAACTGCCATGAGAGGTTCAAGATCTACGGCGAGAGCCACATAGAAGAAGTGGCAAAGGAATTCGGAATCAAGAACATCGTCAAGGTTCCTGTGGACACGAAGCTATCTGCTGCGTGCGACAGCGGCACCATCGAGGATTGCCAGACTGATTATCTCAGCGGAATGCTGTTCTAATTCGGCCTTTTTGTCTGATTTTGAGCAGGTCTTGTCTTTTTTTTCGACAAGATCTGCTTTTTCTATTGCTACAAAACTCTTATTCCTCTATATTGCTGTTTGACCATGAAGAGTGTGCGAGAGACAAGCTCGATGACCACACAGCAACCTGTACGGTGTACAAGGTGCTAAAGCTTGACGGCGATGGGCAGGTCTTTGCGGCTCCGTCGCTCGATGGGGGTTTCTTTTTGGGACGAGTAAATCCTAGGAGGAATGATATGAGCAAGATCATTTCCAGTGAGTCCGTGAACATCGGACATCCAGACAAGACGTGCGACACGATCGCCGATGCGTTTCTCGACGAAGCGCTGCGTCAGGATCCTGACAGCCAGATGGCAGTCGAATGTGCAATCAAGAACGACAAGCTTTTCGTTTATGGAGAAGCAACGACCAAGGCTAAGATTGATTATGATGGCATAGCACGCAAGGTTCTGCGTGATATTGGCTATAAGAACGAATTTCAGATCATCAAGGAGATTTCTCAGCAGAGCCCCGACATTCATCAGGCAGTGGTGAAGGATGAGCTTATGGCAAACGACCAGGGGCTTATCTACGGCTATGCTACCGACGAGACTCCTGAATTCATGCCGCTTCCGATCATGGTGGCGCACAAGCTGATGAAGCAGTACGATGACTACCGCCGTACAACTGATTTCTTCTTTGCCGATGCGAAGAGCCAGGTTGCCGTGGATTATGACAATGGCATTGACCCTGTGCACATTGACACGGTTCTTGTGTCGGTTTCTCACAGTGAGAAGCTGTCAAACGACCAGATCCATGCCTTGATCAAGAAGAACGTCGTCGATCCGGTTCTGGCCAAATATCCGAACTTCGCCGATGCAAGCACGAAGATCAAGATCAACCCTTCGGGCAAATTCACCATCTGGGGAAGCTTCGGCGACTCTGGCTGCGTAGGCAGGAAGATCGTCGTTGACACCTACGGCGGCATCGGAAGAGTCGGCGGCGGCTGCTTCAGTTCAAAGAATGCAACCAAGGTTGACCGCAGCGCTGCCTATTATGCCCGCTATGTTGCCCGCAACATAGTCAGCCATCACCTTGCACGGCGCTGCGAGATTCAGGTCTCATATGCAATCGGCGAAGCGGATCCGATGAGCATCTACTATGAACTGTTCGGCACTGAAGAAGTTCCTGTGGAACAGATCAAGAAGTATGTTTCCGACAACTTCAGCTTCAGACCTTCCAACATAATAAAGGAGCTGGGTCTTCAGAGGCCGATTTATCAGGGTACTGCCTGCTACGGTCACTTCGGAAGAAGCGAATTCCCCTGGGAGCAGGAGAAGAACTGACGGGCTTTCTGCTGAGTATCCTAAAATGAGGGCTGAGACAAACTTGTAGTTGTTTCAGCTCTTTTTCTGTTTCAAAACTGACTGTTTTGGAGTATCATTCAAACATGCTTTACAACTATGCAGCTTATTTCTTCATCTATGGATTTCTCGGCTGGTGCGTCGAGGTGACTTTCAAGGCGCTCCAGAAGGGCATACTTCAGAACAGAGGCTTCCTCAACGGAGCAATCTGCCCTATCTATGGGTTCGGCGTGTGTGCTGTTCTGCTTCTTCTCAAGCCTTTTGAGGACAAGCTCTGGGTCCTGTATCTGGGATCTGTAGTAGTGACTTCGGCCCTTGAGCTTGTCACAGGCTTTCTTATGGACAAGCTGTTTCACAAGAGATGGTGGGACTACTCCAAGATGCCGCTGAATATCCATGGCTATGTATGCCTGCTGTTCTCGCTTGTCTGGGGAATTGCATGCGTTCTTCTTGTCAAAGTCATACATCCGCTTATTGCTAATCTTGTTGCTCTTGTTCCTCACGTTCTCGGCGTTGTCATCCTTTGTGTTCTGACTGCGACTTTCATCGCTGATTCGGTTCTGACTGTTCTCACAGTCCTCAAGCTCAACAAGAAGATCCGACAGATTGATGAGATGTCTGCAAGGATCAAGGCACAGTCGGACAAGCTCACTGCCGTTCTTTACAAGAATGCCATAAAGGTCGGAACGAAGACCGAGGAGAAGTTCGGCGACCAGATTTCGCAGATGAAGGATCTGTACAAGGAAGGAAAGGACAAATACCTCATCATGATGGAGAAGGCAAATGTCCGCAAGGAAGAGATTGATGAGTACAAGCGCCAGAAAGAGGCTCTGCTTCAGCTGAAGAAGAACGGAGAGCTTCTCAAGACGCTTTCATTTGCTCAGAAGCGATTGCTCAAGGCATTCCCGGATGCGAAGTCCACTGATTCCGGTTCCCAGTCATTCGAGGAATTGAAGAAATACATCGCAGGCGTTGCAAGGCTCAAGGCCGAGAAGAAGACAGGCTCTGGCAAGCCTTCCAAAGAGGAGATTTCCTGATATGGTTCCTGATCGACGGATTGTAGCATTAGGGCAACGGTTCTGCGTTGGCATTCCATGTCCTTATCTGGATTCTGGTACGGCAGATATGCTTCGTAAGTACAAGATCGGCAATGTCATTCTCTTCAAGCGCAACATCCAGAACCGAGAGCAGGTTCGGTCTCTGTGCCATGAGGTCCGTGAACTCATCGCTTCGGAAACCGGCATCGAGCCGTTCATAATGATTGATGAAGAAGGCGGAGAAGTATCAAGGCTTTCGCAGGACTTCGCTTCTGTTCCTGGTGCAATGGCTATCAGAGCAACTGATGATCCTGAGAATGCAAGAATGTGCGGGCAGATCGTCGGCAAGGAGCTAGCAAGCGTTGGAATCAACATGGATCTCGCTCCAGTTCTCGATGTAAACAGCAATCCGAACAACCCGGTGATAGGTGTCCGAAGTTATGGCGAAGATCCTGAAACGGTGGCTCGCTACGGGCTGCAGATGGCCAGGGGACTTGCCGATTTCGGGGTTTTTTCTTGTGCAAAGCATTTCCCAGGCCATGGTGATACTTCGATTGATTCACATATTGGGCTTCCGATAATCGACAAGACTCTTTCGGAGCTTGAAAAGCTTGAGATTATTCCATTCCGCAGTGCAGTGCTTGATGGAATTCCTGCAATAATGACTTCTCATATAGTGTTTCCAAAGATCGATGCTACAGGAGTGCCTGCTACGATGAGCCGCAGGATTCTTGTGGATCTTCTTCGTAACCGAATGCGATATGATGGCCTGATCATCACTGATTGCATGGAAATGAGTGCAATTTCGCAGCATTTCGGCATTGTTGGATCTACTATGCAGGCTTTGGGCAACGGAGCCGACATTGCCTTGATTTCCCATCATGCAGGGCTTGCAGCCCAGGCCATTGATCAGATGGAAGCATCTGGCTTGGATGAGAAATCGCTTATGGAATCGTATGGAAGGATTTTGGGTGCAAAGGTTCGCTGCTTCACCCGAAGCGTTCAGTCCAGCGGCGCGAATGATGATGATCGCAACGTTGCCGAAGCCATTGGGCAAAGCACCGTGACTGAGTGCTCTATCCCTGAATCAGGGAAAGTCGCCCTTGGTTCCAATCCTCTGTTTGTCGGTTGCAGGCCTTTTTCTGCATCACCGGTTTCCGATGGTCCTGAAAGCGGCTTTTCCTTCGCTCAGAGCATGCAGAGTTCCTTTGGCGGGGATTGCATCGTGATTTCGGACAATCCTGATTTGCAGGAAATACGAAGCGTTGCTTCGAAGGTCAAGGGGCACAGCTGCATCGTATTCGGAACGTGCTGCGCTCATAGCCATAGAGGGCAGATAGATCTCGGTTCCGTTTTGGAGAAGCAGGGAATCCCGATGATCGTCACTGCTCTTCTGAGTCCTTATGACTTGGCGTTCTTCTCAGGGAAAGTGCAGAAGCTTGCTATCTATGAATACAGCACCCGAAGCATGAGGTGGCTTGCAAGCTACTTCTGCGACATGTGCGAGAAGACAGGAAAACAGTTCTTCTCTCTTGAAGCTCAGGATATCTAGCCTTTCTTGTTTTGAATCTTCATTGCTGCTGCCCATGCAAATCCTGCAAGGCTGAGTGCTATGCAAATCCATGCGAACCAGTCACCAAGCTTGGTGTAGATTGTGTCTCTTTCGTAGATTGGGGCTTCGTATATGTTCCATCCTTCGGTGAAAGGCTCAACAGGATCGATTACCTCTCCCCAGGCTGTAACCATGCAGGTCATTCCGCTGTTGGTGCTGCGTATCGTTGTCTTCTTGTTTTCCACCGATCGGAATACGCCTAGTGCCATGTGCTGCATTTCTGCCGGAATGGCTCCGGACCAGCTGTCATTTGTCAGGTTCAGAAGCAGGTCTGATCCTGAATGAACGAAGTTGCGGCTGATGCTGCCGAATGTGTCCTCGAAGCAGATTGAAGTGGAGAAATGGATGCCTTCATACTCGAATACCTTCGATTCGTCGCCTGGAAGCCACCACTGGAAATTGTGCGACTTGAGGAATTCCGTGAACTTGGGCATAAGGTCCTGATATGGGAAATACTCTGTGAATGGCACAAGATGCTGCTTGCGATAGGTGCCCATGATCTGTCCGTCAGCGAATAGTATCACGCTGTTATAGTCGATTCTGTTCCAGTTGCCGTTCTCATCGAACGGCGGCTTTGATGGATCTGCTATCACTCCTTCCGGGTTTCCTGTGACAAGCGGGATTCCAAGGTTCTTTCCGAAACTGACGAAATCATCAACCATCCTGGCTGTTACTGCATTGCTTGGATAGTTGGTATGCCACTCAACTGATGGAACGAATGCAGTCTCGGACCAGACCACTATGTCTGGATTCTGCTTCATTGCTTCTGTGGTAAGCTGCTTGAGCAGGTCGAGGTTGTGACGGTACTGGACGGTTCCGCCTTTCCATGAATCGCTGTTGTGCTGGACTGCTGCGACCTTCACAGTCTGCTCTGGCTGTGCGTTCTTGTAGATGCTGATGGTGGCCCATCCGTAGATCAGGTTCAGTAGCCACAAGGCTGCTATTGCCATGGCATCTATCCATTGCTTCCTGTACGGTTCAGGGCTGACTGCTTCAATCTGGTGAAGAGCTGATGCAGCTAATGCCTGCGGCAGGAAAAGCAGGAAGCTGATGCCCCAGATGCCTGTTATGTCCGCAGACTGGATTGCAGGAAGAACTGAGTAGAATGCTGATCCAAGCTGGCCGTATGCGAATCCGAAGAAGCCTGCCTGACATATGAATGTGTATGCAGTATAAACAAGGGCCTGCAGTACATAGCCAAAGCGTTTTCCTGCCTTGAATGCGGCTTTCAAAAGGACGAACACCACGGTAAGTTCAAGTCCTTTTGCAATTCCGCAGATGAAGATTGCAAGTTCATGGAATGTGGAGAGCCAGTAGCAGAACAAGCTGTAGAAGCCTATTCCGAAGAGAAGTCCGTAAAGCCATACAAGGCTCCATGGCGAGCGATCTATTACGTAAAGAAGGGGAATCAGTGCGAAGACTGCGAAGATTGGCCATCCTGTATCAGACCAGAGGCTTGGAAATGCCAGCGCATATAGGAATGCACTTGCACAGATTAGCATCAGTTCATAGACAAATGAAAGGAATGTTCTTTTGCGCATGGATCCATCATAGCAGAAAGAGGATTCATCAGCCATAGCGCTGCTTTATCCGGCTGTGGACAAATCTGTATTGTGAGTTTGTCACCCAGATTTTTTCACCAAACTGTTTCCTTTTGGAAAAAGTTATGCTAATATAACTTCTGTCCGGTTATCCGGGCAAAGTTTAAAGCTCGAGGAGTGAAAACTATGGAACTTAAAGGATCAAAGACGGAGAAGAATCTCCAGACTGCATTTGCCGGTGAGTCACAGGCAAGAAACAAGTACACTTATTATGCATCACAGGCGAAGAAGGAAGGCTACGAACAGATTTCTGCGATTTTCACAGAGACTGCTGACAATGAGAAAGAGCATGCAAAGCTCTGGTTCAAGCAGCTTCATGGCGGTGATGTTCCAGCGACTGATGTGAATCTTGCTGATGCCGCTGCTGGTGAGAACTACGAGTGGACCACCATGTATGCAGAGTTTGCAAAAGAAGCAAAGGCTGAAGGATTCGACAAGATCGCCTTCCTGTTTGCTGAAGTTGCGAAGATTGAAAAGACTCATGAAGAGCGCTACAAGAAGCTGCTTTCAAACGTTCAGAACGGACTTGTGTTCTCCAAGGATGGAGAGCGGATCTGGGTCTGCGCAAACTGCGGATATGTACACATTGGAAAGACTGCACCGGAGACGTGCCCTGTCTGTGCTCATCCGAAAGCCTACTTCAAGCTCAAGGAAGAGAACTATTAAAAAAATCCATCAGCTTGGATTGCTGGAGCCTGGGATTTGTTCCTGGGCTCTTTTTTTGTCTCTCGGTCCTGAACAATTTGCCTTTTCCGAATGAATGCAAAAACCAACATCGTAGAAGTCGTTGGATCTGCGTAAATAAT
>JAQUYU010000172.1 GCA_028691695.1 Sphaerochaetaceae bacterium
GCGTCGTTTATCAGAATTTCACCGCTGTCGAATCTCTCAAGACCGTAGAGAATCTTCATCAGGGTGCTCTTGCCTGCACCGTTCTCGCCTACGACAGCAAGGATCTCGCCTTTTTCCAAAGTGAGGCTGACATCATCATTTGCCACCAGAGGCCCGTAGGTCTTGGTGATGTTGTTCATTCTGATAAGCATATAGTTTCCATTCTTTTCATTGCGACTGAAAAATCAATGGCAAAGCGGCCTTTGAGACCGCTTTGCCTGAATCAGAAATAAAATCTGACCTAACGTCCGATAAGGGGAATGAGCTCGTTGAGATCTTTCGGCTCGGCTGGGATGTTGCGCATGTCAATCTCGCCGCTTGCGAGCTTCTTCACAACTTCCTTGATGTAGGTGATGTCATCATCGCTGAGGCGCTCTGAACGTGGATTGACACTGTCCTGAGTGGCCCATACTGCGCCGATTGCTCCATCTGCAACACCGAGGGTGTCGATTCCGGTCTTCCAGGTTCCGCCCATGTACTGATCGATCAGGTACTGGATGGACTCCGAAGCGCCCTTGAGCTGGCTTGTGACAATCCATTTGTTGTTCGGATCGGTCATGTCAACATCCTGTCCGGATGTCCAGAATCCCTTTTCCTTTGCAGCCTGGAATGTGCCTGTGTCTCCGCCTGCAGCGCAGGAGTTGATGAATCTGCATCCAAGCTCATACTGCTGAAGTGCAAGCTCATATGCGAGGTTGACTTCAGAGTAGCCGTAGACATAGTTGAATGTGAATCTGGCTTCTGGATCAATGGAAAGAACTCCCTGTGAGTAGCCATAGCGCCACTTCATCGAGCTTTCGTTCTGTGAGACGTTGATGCTTCCATAGTTGTGGCTATCGCCATCGACTGTAAGAGCAGCAATGACTCCAATAAGGTATGCGCCTTCGCCTTCGAAATACTGGACGCACTTTACGTTGGAGGATTCGGTGACTGTATCGATGATTCCGAACTTGATGGTGTCATAGATGTCGGCGAGCTCGCTCATGATGGAGCTTGCTTCCCAGCTTCCGGCAAGAATGAGGTCGTAGCCTTCGTTTGCAGCTGCACGTGAATTCTCTTCATACTCTGCAGTGTTCTTGCATTCGATGACTGTTCCGTCAATGCCCCATTTCGCACATCCTTTCTCGAATCCGGCAATGCCTTCGTTGATGTAGGCGCTTGTTCCCTTCGGGTTGGTGATGAGAGCGGCACGTACCGTCTTCTGCGCCGGCGCGGCGGCTTCCTTTGTTCCGTTTGCGAATGTGAATGACATTGCGACGGCGATGACGAGCAGAACTACTGTTAGTCTTTTCATTATTTCCTCCTGATATCACTGGAAAACCAGTGAAAGAAATGCATTGATTGCGTCAAGGAGCGGGGTCTCATCCTAGATGCTCCCTGAAGGTTCCGCCTGTGCGGAGAATAGAATGCTGAATGGAATAGGGCATGGGGCAGGAAGGCAGAATCCAATTAGGAATGACTTTACTGCGAATGTTTCAAAAGCCCTCTGTGACATGTGAACAGTATCAATGAGAAAGGCTGAATTGTCAATTGATTTTTTTGGGTAAAACAACATTATTGCCACAATAACAGGTGAAAACCAACCAATTAATCGTGAAATGCAACAAAACTGTTGGAAAAACAAAAAACACATGGTACTATTGTCTTGTATTCGGAGGCTCTATGAAAGCATCAGAAAGAATTGGCAGCATCATATCCCAGATTCCATACAATGGCTTCATTATGGTGAAGGATCTTTCACGGATGTTCGGTGTCACCGAAGAGACCATAAGAAGAGACCTTGGAAGGATCGTCGACATGAACATCGGGATCTGCAAGGTCCACGGCGGTGCTTACAGAGTGAGCAAGGGAGATGAGAGCTCGCCGTTCAGCTTCCGCTCTACAATCATGGTAGAAGAAAAGAAGGCGCTGGCCGATTACTGTGTCTCCTGCATCAAGCCAGAAGACTGCGTCATGCTTGATTCCAGCACAACTGCGCTGTTCATCGCCCGCAGGATAAGCGAAGCAAAGCTCCGAGTCACTCTTGTGACTAACTCTCTTCCAATAGCCCGTGAGTTCGAATGCGATGAGAATGCAAAGGTTATCTGCATCGGCGGGCAGCTTAGGAAGCGCAACGAGTCGCTTATTGGATATCAGGCAGTTCAGATGCTCAGGAACTACTGCGGCGACTGCTGCTTCGTGAGTCCGACAAGCGTAGATGAGAAGTTCGGCCTGACCGATCACAGCGAAGGCGAGGCGGAAATCCGCAAATGCATGCTTGAGCAGTCGTCTCGGCGCTATCTTGTGGTGGATCACACCAAGTTCGGATCGAGCTGCATCAATCGGATCTCAGACTTCTCAAGCGTAGATGCTGTTGTCACAGACACTGAGCCTTCGGAGCGCTGGAAGAAGCTTTTCGAGAGCAAAGGCATAGCAATTCACAGTTGCTGAAGCTATAATGCCTGAAGAATATTAACCACAGGAGCTTTCATTATGGAACGTGCTGATCATGATCTTGCTTTTCTTCTCAGATATGAGAATGTCGCCTGGTACGAAGATGGA
>JAQUYU010000173.1 GCA_028691695.1 Sphaerochaetaceae bacterium
AAGACTTCTCAGTGCAGTCCTCACGAGGATACACGCTTCAGGGGAGGATACTTTTACAGCCTGACTGGGAGAAGTCCGAGAAGAAGAAGGTAATTGTACTATGCCATGGCTGGACTTCGAACAGCGTCGAAGTGTGCGGATACTACAAGATTTACTACGACAAGGGATTCAACTGTGTTCTTTACGACCACCGATACCATGGACATAGCGGAGGCGATTTCTGCTCGATGGGATACTATGAACACAAGGATCTTGAAGAGGTCTGCGTCTATGCCCGGACCGTTTTCGGCAATGATTGCATTCTGGGCATAATGGGCGAATCGATGGGTGCTGCGACTGTGATGCTTGCAACACCTGAGATTCCGAATCTTGCTTTTACTGTCGAGGACTGCGGATACAGCAGCCTTGAAGATGAAATCGTATATGTAGGAACCAAGAAATACCATGTTCCGAAGTGGCCGGTCCGCGAGTGGGTCATTGCCATGATGAAGAAGCGGATGGGCTATGACGTTAATGATGTCAGACCGATGGATGCAGTAGCCAGAAGCGAGAATGTGCCGATGCTCTTCGTCCACGGGGACAACGACCATTTCGTACCATCCAAGATGATGATGGAATGCTACAATAAGAAGAAGGGATTCAGGATGTGCCGTTATTTCGAAGGCTCCGAGCATGCAAGAAGCCATATGGATCATCCGGCAGAGTATGAGAAGACAGTCTGGGAGTTCCTTGAGAAGATCGGAGTGATCTGAGTAAATGAAGAAGAAGGAAACGGGGATCTTTGATTATCTTCTCTGGAGAGGAGATCTGAGTTTCGAGAGCTCGCCGCTTTGCGAAGTGGACTATCTTGTCTTTTCAAGAATGGCCTATCTTCCGTTCGAGATGCACGAATGCAGGCTCAGAAGCCTGAAAGATGCCATCGGAATGTTTGCCGAAGGCGAAAGGTTCCTCATGGAGCAGGACAGGCTGTTTTCCGCTGCGCTTGCTTCCAGCCGCCGCTTCTCAGGCATCGAGGTCGTTGATTTTCAAAAGATATTCTCCAAGGAGTCCGAGGAGCAGTTCTGCGCTGTTCTGTTCAGGCTGGATCCGAAGACGCTGCTGTTTGACTTCAGAGGAACTGATTCAACGATAGTAGGCTGGAAGGAGGATTTCAACATGGGATTCAAGACCCCTGTCCCTTCCCAGAATGATGCGCTTGAATTCGTTGAAGAGGAGGCTCATAGGCATCCTGATGACAAGCTTGTGTTCTGCGGCCACTCCAAGGGCGGCAACCTTGCCGAATTCTGTGCTCTTCTTTGCAGCAAGAGCATTCAGGACAGGATACTGATGGTTGCCAACCATGACGGTCCTGGTTTTGAGGAAAACAGCATCAAAAGCAGTCTGTATGAGCCGCTTGAAGGGCGCTATCAGTTCTTCGTGCCTCAGTCCTCGGTAATAGGGATGCTTCTGAAGCATTGGATCGCACCGGAGGTTATCCGAAGCACCAATACTGGGATAATGCAGCATGACATCTATTCATGGCAGCTTTCAGGCCCGAGAATGGAACGGGTTGATGAAAGGACTGTCAGCAGCAGGCTGTTCGACCAGACTCTGCATAGCTGGCTTGTTTCGCTGTCTGAGGAAGAACGGCAGACCTTCGTCGAGGAACTGTTTGCCGCTTTCCTAAGCTATGGCAGCGACGGCGTCACTTTCCGCCAGTTCCGCAAGGACTGGAAGAAGAGCATTCCGCTTCTGATTGATCAGATCAAAGGAATGGACAGTCAGACGAAGAAGATGATGGGACGCCTTCTTGGGCAGTTCTTCTTGTGTGCAGGTGATGCCTTGCCTGATGTCCGCATGGAAGAAGAACAAAGGTTATGATGCTGGTAATACTGATGCACACCCAAGATATCAGTAATTTTTATCCGGTCTTTGATTTGTCAAAATAAATCCATGCAAAACCCTGATAAGATATATCATCCTTGCCTCAGTGCAAATGATGCTAAGTGCACTCCTCACGTCAATTGGTGTCTATCTTTTTTCTTTTCTTGCAGAACCGGTTACAAAGGCAATCGTTGATGTGATCCTGTTTTTCATTAGCTTTAGGATTCAGCATAAGTATGTGTTTTAATCTGGAATCTTCTCAAGATCAATGCGGGAGAAATCAAGCCTTTATGATGATCCTCCAACCTGTTACTCCTGGTTCATACAGTCTTTTTCATGAGGGGATTGTACATTTCATCATTGAATTGCATGAGTCCTTTGATTCAGGCATCGTTCTATTGCATTTGATTGAGAAAGCGATATCATGGTGGCATGAAGAAAATATTGATGTTTTACCAGAAATGGTGTCCGTATTGCCGCAAGGCGTTTGACTGGATTGATGAATTGAAGAAGGAGAATCCTGCTTATGCAGCGATTCAAATCGAGACTGTCGATGAGAATGCCGACAAGAAGCGTGCGGACTCGTTCGATTATTACTATGTGCCGACATTCTACATTGATGGGAAGAAGGTTCATGAGGGCGCTGCAAGCAAGCAGATAATCGAAGAAGTATTCAAGCAGGCAATGGATCGCTGAATCAGTACCAGAGAGTCTT
>JAQUYU010000174.1 GCA_028691695.1 Sphaerochaetaceae bacterium
TTGAATTGTTATTGCATGCGCTTCCGCTTGAGATGCAGAATCCGCGGTCCGACATGACTCTTGAGAACACTTCCGACGGTACCGTTCTTGTACTGACGTTGATGATGTATGGAGAGAATGCCTTGCCTGAATCACTCTGAGGTGAAAGCAGTTCGAATCCGCCTGAAGAAAGCATTTTTTCAGCCTTTTCCCTGATTTTTCTGGCCAAACCCAGACTCTTCTCCATTGATCCGCATTCAAGCTCAAGTGCCGCTGCCATTGCGCAGATGCCAGGAAGGTTCTCAGTCCCCGGCCTTAGTCCTTTCTCCTGTCCGCCGCCGGGGGAGATGGGCTGGATTGCGGGGTTTCTGAGAAACAGCATTCCAACGCCACGAGGTCCGCAGAACTTATGGGCAGAGAACGCGGCTGAATCAATTCCAAGCTCGTCAAGGCGGATTGGAATCTTTCCGCAGGCCTGGACTGCATCAACATGGATGTGGATTCGACGACCTGCTGTCTTCTCATATTCCCTGCAGACTTTGACCATCGAATCTATATCCTCTATCGTGCCTAGGATGTTGTTCACAAGCATGATGAATACAAAACGGGTATCAGGACGAAGAAGAGAAGCAAGATCGGCAGGGGAGGCGTAGCCTTTCGGGCATGTAAGGTACGATACCGTCCATCCAAGCTGCTTGAGGCTTCGTTCATACTGCTTGATTGCACTGTGCTCGCCTTTTGAGATAATGATGTTCCCCGGATTTACAGACATCAAAGCTGAATTCAGGATGATTGAATCTGATTCTGTTCCGCCGCTTGTGAAATAAAGCTCAGAAGGACGGCAGCCAAGCAGAGAGGCGCACTTTGAACGCTGAAGATCAAGCATCTGCCTTGCTTTCTGTCCTTCTGCATGGACGGAAGAAGGGTTGCCGAAGAATGAAGATGCTGCATTGCTATAGGCTTCTATTGATTCAGAACACATCGGACTTGTTGCAGCCCAGTCAAAATAATCATCATACATGTCAGGTAGTTTACAATAACGGAACAATCTGCTCAAGCCAGAGGCTGCTTTATCACAAGATCGCGGACCATATTCAGATCAAGCGGCATTGAGACGAAATCCCCCTGGCTTTTCAGGAGCACGAACCTAAGCTGCCCGTTGACTTTCTTCTTGTCGGAAAGCAGCTGGTCCTTGAAGTCGAGCCATTCTCCTCGGTTCAGCCTGAAGCCTATATCATAGTCATAGAAGAGAAAGAGCTTGGCAGCTCCATCTGCAAATGGCTTGTCTGTGATTCCAAGCTTGACTCCTGCTTCCAGCGCACGGCAGACTCCCCATGCCACGGATTCTCCGTGAGACCAGGTCATCATTCTTGAATGAGATTCCAGCGCATGGGCAAATGTATGGCCAAGGTTCAGTCCAGTTCGGATTCCTTTTGTTTCCAGAGGATCCTGGAGGATGAAATCCGATTTGATCTGAAGAGAAAGCAGAATCAGCTTCTTGATGATCTCCGGGTTCTTTGCAAGGATCTGGTTCTTGTTCTGCACCAGAAGGATGTAAAGTGCATCGTTCTTGGAAAGAAGCGAATGCTTGATCACTTCGGCCAGGCCATTCTTCAGTTCTCGTGGTGGAAGCGAACCTAAAGTCTCCGGACAGATCAGAACTTCATCGGCAGGATAGAATGTACCTACCAGGTTCTTGGTATTGCAGAAGTCAATTCCGGTCTTTCCGCCAAGGGATGCGTCAACCATTGCAAGCAGGGTAGTCGGAATCAATGTAAGGGTGCAGCCTCTCATGAAGATAGATGCGGCGAATGCTGTCAGATCGCAGATTACTCCGCCGCCGAATCCGATGAAGCGGGTATCTCTTCCAAGCTTGTTACGGGAAGCTTCCTTGAGAATAATTGAAACACTGTCCCAGACCTTGTTCTTCTCTCCGACAGGAAGGATCACATTGGGTTCGGGAAGAGGGCGTACCATCTTTGCCGTTGTTTCATCGACAACCCATAGCACGTTTGTTCCGTACTTTCCAATATGGAAGGAGAGATCGTCGTAATTCTTAGCAAAAAGAACTTCGGTTTCAGGAGCTTTGATGAATGAATCCATAACCGAACTGTACATCAATATTGTGAAAACAACAAGAAGAAAAGGATTTGTGAGATGCTATGCTGAAGGTTAACCAATCAGCTCTGAAGCGATTCCGGAAGCTTCTTCTTTGGCGTTCTCTTGTGAATCGTCTTCTGCCGTGGCTTTCGGGTCTTCTGTGCAACGGCACTGCGGTATCTGCTTCCTCTTGGAATCTGGTAACCATTCTGCTTCATGTAAGAAGTTACAGCCCGCTCAAGCTCGAAGTTAGGTGGTGTGATAGGGGCAATCAGGACCTTAACCTGACGGAATACATCCTTGAAATGCTCATCGGGAGTCATCTCTTCCTGTGGCTTGACAATGAAGTTCTCGGTCAGGTACTGAAATGCTTCCCAGCGCTCGATGACCGGCTCGGTGCCGCCATGAGAGACGGAATCGTTGATCTTTGCATCCAGCTTGGAAAGGGACTCGTAAAGCT
>JAQUYU010000175.1 GCA_028691695.1 Sphaerochaetaceae bacterium
TCATGCTTTGCCTCCCTTTGCTGAAAGCCTCTCAGGGGTCTGCTTGTGCTTGAAGTCGATAATTATCTTCACCGAGACGAAAAGCGTGATGCAGCATTGGATTATGTCCGAGATCTGCATCGGGAGACCTACGGTGCGCTGGAGCGCCTGGCCTCCGATTGAAAGCCCGGCGAGGAATATGGAATAGACCAGAGTAAGGATCGGATTGTACTTTGCAATGAGCATCGCCATGAGACCTGTCCATGCATAGCTCGTGGAGGAGAACATCGCATTGACATAGCGGTATCTGGCTCCGAAGATCTCGATGCATGCAGCAAAGCCGCAGAGCGCTCCGGAGAAGGCCATCGTCATGAACATCATCTTGCTCGACTTGATTCCGCCATAGCTTGCGAAATTGCGGTTGAGTCCGGTGATCTTCGATTCGTATCCGAAACGGGTCTTCTTTAGAATGAAATAGACCAGGATCACCATTGCTATTGCCAGGAACACGCTGACGTTCATCGCATTCTTCTTGGAGAATCTGAAGAATCGCATTGCCTCGGCTATCTGAGGCGACTGAAGCGCCATTCCGTCACCTGCTGTGTCCTTGATCGGATAGGCGACGAAGTAGTCTGTGATGTAGTTCGTTGCATAGTTGAGCATCAGGGTCGTTATGATGAGCGATGCATTGAACTTGTAGTCGAAGAAAGTCGGTATCAAGGCCCAGATTGCACCTGCGGCCATTCCGACTATGAAGCACAGGATCGTGGTAAGAGGAGTCTTGACAGGGAAGTACAGCGCAACAAGCGTGGCGCACAGCCCTCCGACGCACATCTGTCCCTGCATTCCCAGGTTGATATAGCCGGCTCTCCATGCAACTGCCGCAGCGACGCCTGCGAGCATGATCGGTGCCGAGCGCACCAGTGTCTGAGCCAGGTAGTACGGGGTGAAGAAGGACTTTCCGAACATCTGGGCGTAGGCGTATATCGGGTTGGTTCCGACCGCCAGCATTATTATGGCTCCGAGGATCAGTCCTCCGAGGATTGCAATCACTGGAGAAAGCACGTTCTGAATTGCTTTCTTCTTCCTGATTTCCTGTATTGTATCAGCCATTCAGCTTGCCTCCAGTCATCAGCAGCCCGATTTTCTCGCTGCTTGCATTCTCACGGGTGAATTCACCGGCAATCCGGCCTTCGAATATCACATATATGCGGTCGGACAGTTCCAGTATTTCTGAAAGCTCGGATGAAATGAGCAGGATGGAATCACCCTTGGCGCGCTTGTCCAGAAGCTTGCCATGAATGTAGTCTATGGCTCCAATGTCAATTCCACGGGTAGGCTCGGCTGCAATCAGAAGAGGTGAGTTCTGGTACATTTCACGGGCAACGATGAGCTTCTGGGCATTTCCGCCTGACAGCTCATGCATCTCCTGGGTCTCTGATGTGTATCGCACATCATATGCCTTCATCATCTCAGAAGCGAACTTTCGGACATTCCTGGTATTGAAAACTCCATTTTTCATAAGCTCGCTCTTCTCGTAGTGGCCCATGATGCAGTTCTCGTCCAGCGTGGCTTCTGATGCGCTTCCGCTGAAGTACCGGTCCTCTGGAATGCAGGCGCATCCGGCCTTGCGAATATCTGATGTGCTTTTTCCTGTAATATCGGTTCCTGCAATCGAGATCATGCCGGAATCGGGATGCTTGAGGCCTGTGATGCATTCGATGAGCTCGCTCTGGCCGTTTCCGCTGACTCCAGCAATGCCTACTATTTCGCCGAAGTCAGTGTGAAGGCTCAAGCCATCAAGCAGCTTCTTGCTTCCGATTCCTGAAAGAACAAGGTTCTCAACCGAAAGGCAGGTGCTGCCGCTTTTGACTTTCTCTACTTCTCTTGGTTGGATTTCGTGACCTACCATCAAGTAGGACATCTCGTCGATCGATGTGTCTTTGCATGACATCTGCTTGACGACTTTCCCTGCACGCATCACCATGACACGGTCCGCTACTGCCATTACTTCGGCTAGCTTGTGTGTGATTAAGATGATGCTCTTGCCTGCTGCCTTGAGGTCTCGGATCGTCTGAAGAAGATCATCGATCTCCTGCGGGGTGAGCACGGCAGACGGCTCGTCGAAGATTATTATGTCCACACCTTGGTGCAGGACCTTGAGAATCTCGATTCGCTGCTGGATTCCGACGGGGCAGTCCGCAACCTTTGCATTCGGGTCTATCTGCAGACCGTAGCGCTTGGACAGCTCCTCGGTGCGCAAGACCGCCTTCTTGCGGTCGAACAGAAGACCGTTCTTCGGCTCGTGGGCATATACTATGTTTTCAGCGGCTGTGAAAGGAGGAAACAGCATGAAATGCTGCTGAACCATTCCTATGCCATGGGCAATCGCATCGTGCGGCGAGCGAAAGTCCACTTTCGCGTCGTTTATCAGAATTTCACCGCTGTCGAATCTCTCAAGACCGTAGAGAATCTTCATCAGGGTGCTCTTGCCTGCACCGTTCTCGCCTACGACAGCAAGGATCTCGCCTTTTTCCAAAGTGAGGC
>JAQUYU010000176.1 GCA_028691695.1 Sphaerochaetaceae bacterium
TGCTTCAGCGAACTGGAAAGGCAATCAAGAAGCCTGCAAAGGACACTTTGCTTTCTTTTGCTGTGTCACAGACCGGTGCAGGAACTGGATTCGCCATCCAGGAGATGCTTGACCAGATCGGTGCTTTTCTAGGCCCGGTGATGCTTTTCATCGTGACGCTGATCAGAAACGGCGATGATCTTTTCTCTACTTATCAGCTCTGCTTCGCAATTCTTGGGATTCCTGCCGTTGTAACTGTGCTGCTTCTGCTGATTGCAAAGAAGAAGTATCCGAATCCTGAGAAGTTCGAGCCGCCAGCAAAGGAAATTCAGCCTGAATTCAAGATGAACCACAGCTTCATGTTCTTCATCGCTGCAACCTGCCTGTTTGCAGCAGGGTATCTTGATTTCCCGATTATCACGATGCATGCACAGAAAAATGCTCTTGTTCCGGATGAGACGCTTTCGCTGCTTTATGCAGGTGCGATGCTCATCGATGCTTTCTCGGCTCTGCTGTTCGGAAAGCTGTTTGACAGGTTCGGCACTAGGATCCTGGCTGTTTCCACTCTTGCTGCTGCTCCTTTTGCAATCTTCATCTTCGGCTTTGATGCCCGCTGGGCATTGTTTCTCGGAGTAGGGCTGTGGGGAATAGGCATGGGTGCACAGGAATCGATTCTCAAGGCAGCAGTGACAAGCATTGTTCCAAAGAAGAACCGTTCTTCCGGATTCGGAATCTTCCAGACTGCATTCGGTGCTTTCTGGTTTGCAGGAAGTGCTCTGATGGGCATCCTCTATGATAATTCGCTTCCCGGACTGATTGTTTTCTCCACAGCAATGCAGCTTGCTTCAATTCCGCTGTTCCTGCTTTCAAGCAGGAAAACAGTGAAAGCCGAAGCATGAAAAAAGCGCTCTGGTTTGTTCCAGGGCGCTTCTTGAATCAATCAGAAAGACTAAATGCTCAGTCTATTGCAGCAAGGACATCCTTGATGTTGAGGATGAGATATTCGTCTCCGTCCATCTTCACTGATGTTCCGGCATATTTGTCGTGCATGATCTTCTGTCCGACCTTGAGGTTCTTCACCTCATCGCCGATGGCAGCGACTGTGCCGATCTGTGTCTTTTCCTGAGCCGTCTGCGGGATGATGATTCCGCTGGCGGTCTTTTCCTGAAGCTGCTCAACCTTGACAAGAACTCTGTCTGCTAATGGCTTGATATTCATTCTTCATTCTCCTTATAGGAAATTAATTTTGATTTCTAACGTAATATAGTTGAAACTGAGGTTTCAGGCAAGCGATTTCGGTTAAAATGGAGAAATACAGAAAAATCCTTTTTCTCTGTTTCCTTTTGGTAAAATCATCATTATATTAACGTTGTGTTTGGAGGGAGTAAGGAATGCAGATGCTGCCTTGCAGAGTTGAGAAAGTGAGATTGGACAGGTTCTTCTATGACCTGGCTCATGATTTCTCGCGCCAAGGAGACCTGAGCGATGCGCTCAACTGCTTCTGTGATGCTTTCCTCGTCCGCAGCACCCTGAATGATTCAAGTCAGGACTGGCTCACTTTCTATAATGTCCAGTTCTCGATGTACATGCTTGGCAAGAGACGCTTCGATGTCCAGATCCCGGAAGGGGACATGGTGTTCCAGCTCATACGCGAGCGTTGGGTGGAAATCAAGACTGAGCTTGGAAAATCAAGGCTCGGTCTTGTACGGAATCTTTTCGAATGGTCCAGGACTGTCGAGATAGATTTTCCATTTGAACTTGATTTTTCCGATATTCCGGGTCAGTGTGACCCGATTTTCTCAATTCTGGAACAAGTTGGGTAATTTTGACCCATTTTCTGTGAAAATTATGCCTTGTGTGTAATTTCGACTCATTCCTAGCTTCAATCTGCTGATTTCTTCGGCGTTATTCTGCCGGATGATGGAGAAGAACAAGGGTTTGGCCAGAAATAACAGCTTATTTTCCTTGATCGTGTGTAGTTGTGTGAGGCTTTGGAACTTTGGCACGGGAAATGCAACGACTATCTGTGTAAGGAGGCCAGAAATGACCAAGAAGATGTTAGATAATGTTTCAGCAAGCCAGAGCGATGTGAATTTCCTTTCAATGTATCTTAAGGAAATCGACCGCATTCCGCTTCTTTCCAGAGATGAGGAGTATGAGCTTGCAAAGAAGGCATCCAAAGGAGATCTGGCTGCCCGCAACAAGCTTGTGGAAGCAAACCTCAGATTCGTCATTTCCATCGCCAAGCAGTATCAGAACAGGGGAATCCCACTTTCCGATCTGGTCAATGAAGGCAATATCGGTCTGATGACGGCTGTCGACAAGTTCGACCCGGACAAGGGATACCACTTCATAAGCTATGCAGTCTGGTGGATCAGACAGGCGATCATGAAGGCCTTGAGCGACAAGGTGAGAATGATCAGGCTGCCGATGAGCAAGAATGCCGACCTGATGAACATGCAGAAGGCCAAGAACCATATAGAGCAGGAGACCGGCGAGACAGCCAGTGCCGAGGATATCTCAAGGATGACAAGCATGGACGAGTC
>JAQUYU010000177.1 GCA_028691695.1 Sphaerochaetaceae bacterium
AAGAAAGCAAATCTTGAATTGAAGAAGCAGTATTCACAGGAGCTCTCACAGCGGAAAATGCTGGAAAAGGACAGCATGGCTGCAATCCAGTTCAACGTGACGAAGGATCAGCTAGTTTCCTACCGTGTGAATCAAGGGTATCTCAAGGAGTTCGGAAGCGGAGCTTCAGGGGCTGTGATCAGGCCTGATGTTGCTGCGAACATACCCACGGAGGAAGAGCGCAGGATTGCTGCTGATTTCTTCGATGTGAACAAGGCCTTCTCCCGTTTCCAGCAAGGAATACGTCAATTCTCTGCCGAATACCGCCGTCGCCTGAATGATGGGCGGCTTTACTGGCTGCGTTCCATCTGCCGTCTGGTTCAGGACGAAGAGACCGGAGATCTGATTTCATATACGTATCTTCAGAATGTTGATACCCAGCGCAAGAAGGAACTGGTTGCCCAGAGCGTCATCGACGATGGGACGGATTTTGTAATGCTGGTAAACTGCGTGTCTGAGACCGCAATTCTCATTCGATTGAGGGATCACTACCAGGATTCTGTCTGGAATCTTTATTCGGAATTTTCCTTTGATCTTGTTCGCAAATCAAATCAATGGAATTCCGTAGCTCCGGATGACCGCCAGGCTGTCAGGGAATTCTTCAACATAGATGCAATTGTCAAGAATCTGGAGAATGAACCTTTGGCTACTGTTTTTTACAAGCAAATCTATCCTGATCAGACTGTAAGGCGGAAAAAGGCAAGAGCCTACTATCTGGACAGCGTTCATGAGGACATTGTCATTGCACGCCGCGATATCACGGATATTTACGAACAGGAGCAGAAGCAAAAGCAGATTCTAGAAACGGCGCTTGACGAAGCGCAGAGAGCCAGCCGTGCAAAGAGCGATTTCCTTTCCAGAATGAGCCATGATCTCAGAACACCTATGAACGTCATAATCGGTCTTACATCAATGGCTCTTGACCGGTCTGATAATTCCCGCGAAATGAAGGAAACGCTTTCCGACATCACAAGTTCTGCAAAATACCTTCTGAGTCTGATCAATGACTGTCTTGATCTTGAGAAGATTACGAGCGGCAAGATGGTTCTCCATCCTGTCCCTTATCCATATGAAGATTTCTACAACAATGTCCTGGCTGTGATCGGGCCGCTTTGCTCTCAGAAGAACATAACCTTTGTTCTAGAGGAAAAAACAAGCAAGCATCCGACGATAATTGCGGACAAGATGCGCATGGATCAACTGCTTTACAACCTTCTTTCCAATGCAGTGAAATTCACCCCAGTAGGAGGAAAGATTGAGTTTCTTGTAGAAAACGCTCATGTCGAGGACGGGTTCAATTATTTCACTTGCATTGTACGTGACAACGGGATTGGGATGAGCGAGGAATTCCAGCATCATATGTATGAGGCCTTTTCTCAGGAAGAGAACAAGATCACACCTGAATACCAAGGTTCCGGTCTTGGGCTGGCTATCGTCAAGCAGCTAGCCGACATGATGGGAGCTACGATAACCATGAAGAGCAAGCTTGGAGAGGGTACTGAATTCGCTGTCCACTTTGTTCTACCAATTTCCGATGATTCTACAGTAATCGTGCCAAAACCTCAGCCCCAGAGCCTTGGAAAGCTTGAAGGCAAGCGGATTCTGCTTGTCGAAGATCATCCGCTTAATGCGATGATTGCAACCAAGCTTCTGGAAAAGCAAGGCATGACTGTGATGACAGCTTCAAATGGTCGAGAAGCGCTTGATAAGTTCAATTCCCTCGATGAACACTGCTTCGATGCAATTCTCATGGATATCCGGATGCCTATCATGAACGGACTTGATGCGACGAGAGCAATCAGGGCGCTTGAACGTCCAGATGCCAAGACGATTCCAATCATTGCAATGACTGCCAATGCATTTGAATCCGATGTCAATGAATCGCTTGCTTCAGGCATGAATGCACATCTTTCCAAGCCTATAGATCCCGCCAAGCTCTATGAGACTCTTGCCCAGTTCATCAAAGAACGTTGACCTGTTCGTAGTCATCTATGTGATCTATCATTTCCTCCATCTCGGCTTCTGACAGCTCATACAGCTCCTCAGGCTTGAGGTAGTGCCTGCTGCATATTAGCCTGACAGCCTGATCGAGGGTATGACCATCTTTTGGAATGCTTCCGGTATTCATGACCAGATAGTGGTCATTGTAGAAGGAATAGTCGAAGCTGTCTTCGAAATCCATGATGTAGAGATATGTCCGATGGTTGATGATGTATGCTTTATGTTCAAGTTTCATTTGCCTTCATTGTATGGAAAGAAGTGGTTTTGAACAATACAGTTTCTATCATTGTTTTCTGGTTGCCTGCTCTGAAAGAACTTTGATCAGTGAATCTACATCATTGTCTGTGCTTGCCCAGCTTGTTGCAATTCTGACTGTCGTATGGCTTTCGTCAGGTTCCTCCCAGAAGCTCATTCCGATTTCTTTCGATAGCCGTTCATAGACGCTGTTTTCCAGCTTGATGAAGATCTGGTTGGTAGGGCT
>JAQUYU010000055.1 GCA_028691695.1 Sphaerochaetaceae bacterium
AAAAAAGAAAAATCATCCTTGATGAGATTGATGCTGAACAGAATCGTGATCTCGAAGATTCGGTTTTCAAGAAGAACCCTAATCTTCCATATGAAACAGAAGTCAGAAACATCCGTTTCATCAATGAAACAGAATTAGTCAAGCAGAAAACATGCATGAAACACAAACCATTAAATCTTTAAGAGAGGTCGTGTTCATTGGATTCCATGTGCAAAGCTATGGCGACCTCCTCGAGCTAGTGCGAGCTCATCGAGCTATGCCGAGGTCAAAGCGAGCTACACCGAGCTCCTTGAGCTAGTGCGAGCTCATCGAGCTATGCCGAGGTCAAAGCGAGCTACACCGAGCTCGCCAGAGGTGGAAAAGCAAGGGATTACTGCGGTACTTTGGGAAGCTGGGCAAAGGCCTGGGATAGGTCATCATCGGTTGGGATGGAGTCTACCATGGTGCCGTCGTTGTAATTCTTGTAGGCGGATAGGTCAAAGTAGCCAGTACCGGTGAGACCGAAGAGGATATCCTTGGACTGGCCGGATTGCTTGCACTTGAGAGCTTCATCGATTGCTACACGGATGGCATGGCTGCTTTCAGGAGCTGGGAGGATGCCCTCGGTGCGTGCAAAGAGCTCAGCTGCCTCGAATACAGAGGTCTGCTCAACGGCACGGGCCTCCATCATTCCGTCATGGTAAAGCTGGGAAAGAATCGGAGACATGCCATGGAAACGAAGACCGCCGGCATGGTTTGGAGAAGGTATGAACTGGCTGCCTAATGTGTACATCTTGGCCAGAGGGCAGACCTCACCGGTGTCACAGTAGTCATAGGCGAAGCGGCCGCGTGTGAAGCTCGGGCAGGAAGCAGGTTCAACGGCAATGAAGCGGTAGTCCTTCTCGCCACGGAGCTTTTCGCCCATGAATGGAGCTATGAGACCGCCGAGGTTGGATCCGCCGCCTGCGCAGCCGATGATGATATCGGGAGTTACATTGTATTTGTCCAGGGCTGCTTTGGCCTCAAGACCGATGATTGACTGATGAAGGACCACCTGGTTCAGGACGCTTCCAAGAACATAGCGGTAGCCTTCATGGGTTGTGGCGTATTCGACTGCTTCTGAGATGGCGCAGCCAAGGCTGCCGTTAGTGCCTGGGTGAGCATTCAGGATGGCACGTCCTGCGGCAGTGGTATCGGATGGAGACGGGGTTACAGATGCGCCGTAGGTGCGCATCACTTCCTTGCGTCCAGGCTTCTGTTCGTATGAGATCTTCACCATGTAGACATGAAGGTCCAGGCCGAGATAGGCGCAGCTCATTGACAGAGCGGTGCCCCACTGGCCTGCACCGGTCTCGGTCGTAACGCCGCGAAGCCCCTGCTTCTTTGCATAGTAGGCCTGGGCTATTGCGGAGTTGAGCTTATGGCTTCCGCTTGTATTGTTGCCCTCGAACTTGTAGTAGATGTGGGCAGGAGTGTCAAGCTTCTTCTCAAGGCAATAGGCACGGACCACAGGGGACGGACGGTACATATGGTAGAAGTCGCGGATGTCATCCGGGATTGGGATCAGGCGGGTATCGTTGTCCAGTTCCTGTGAAACAAGCTCATCGCAGAAGACTCTGCCAAGCTCGGCAGCAGTCATCGGTCTGCATGTAGCAGGATTGAGAAGAGGAGCCGGCTTTGTGGGCATATCGGCACGCAGGTTGTACCAGAATGAAGGGATTTCGTTTTCTGAAAGAAAGATCTTGTATGGAATAGGATTTGCTGAAGACATCGTGTTTTCTCCTTTGATGTTTCTATGAATAGAAGCACTCTACATGTTTCTATCAAAAGAAACAAGAGGTTTTGGGAAAATTCTTTATTTTTTGATCTTTCAGCAAAAGAAGGCGAGCTATTAGGGTTTGGCCAAAAGAAGACAGGATTAGGATAACTGTTGTTTTTCGACTGAAAACCAAGCAAATAAACAAAATCAGATTAACGATTGATTTTGTTGATTTTCCTGAGATTTCTGATATGATTAGTCCAAAAGGAGAACCTATGCCAAAGGCAGAATACCGGAGTTCAATCCGTTCGAAGAACCTGATCAAAGAAGCAGCCATCGAGCTGCTTTCGGAGAAGAAGTGGGATAAGATCACTGTGACAGATATAGTCACGAAGGCGGACATCAACCGCGGAACATTCTATGCTCACTACTCCAACCCGCTTGCGATGTTCAAATCGATTGAGGAAGAAGTGGTTCAGAGAATAATCAACGCTCTCACCTCTTGCCCGATCCTGGACGTTCTCAAGCACCCGGGCATAATGCTTTCGCAGGTCAAGAACTTCATTGAGAACAATCCTAAAGCCGTGAAGGTATTCTTTTCTTCCGACATTTCAAGCCAGCTGCTCATCGATCACAAGAAGCATCTCGGCGATCACTTCGTTCAGGAAACAAGAACGATTGAAGGAATCCAGGACAGAGACAACTTCGAGATTGTGCTCAGAATATTGCTCAGGGGAATCCTTGATTCCTACATTGCACAGATCAGCGGCAACATGGGGAATGCGACTCTTGAGAGCGTGACCACTATGGCGGAATGGCTCGCAAGGAATGCCTTCAAGCCCTATCTGCCTGCGAATCAGTAATCGATGTCTGCTTCCTGGCGCCTGTCCTGGGAGCTGGATCCAAGTCTGATGGTATAGCGGCCGCGATCCACTTTCCATCCATGCCTTTCTGAATCAAAGTATGAGAAATCCTCAATGCCAAGGTGGAACTCAACATCCTTGTCCTCGCCGGGATTGATTGTGACCTTCTCGAAGCCTTTGAGCTCCTGATCAGGATGGAAAACCCTTGAATTGACATTATGAACATAAAGCTGGACAGTCTCTGAGCCTCGGACCTTGCCATCGTTTGTGACGTTTATCTTGACAATCACCTCATCGCCTGTTTTCGCGACCGTCATTCTACGGTAGCCGAAAGAGGTATAGGAAAGGCCATGGCCAAACGGGAATGCTACGTTCTTGCCCTCTGTATCAAACTGGCGGTAGCCGATTTTCAGCCCCTCCTCGTATCTGGTGTTGGTTATCTTACGGCGCTTAGGGTTGCCTTGGCCGACCATGACCCTCATCAGGCTGAATGCAGCCGGCTTGCGGGCATAGTTGTGCACCGACAGGTAGTCCGAATAACGCAGAGCCATAGAGAACGGAAGCTTTCCTGACGGGCATGCGTCCCCAAGAAGAACATCGCAAAGAGCCTGAGAACTCGTTTCACCAAGATAGTAGGCATTTATTATGGCAGGAACATCGAACGACCATGAGGATGTTTCATAGTCGCCACCGCTGTGGACAATGACAATGACCTTCTTGCGGAATCCTGAAGCCTTGCGTATGAGCTTGATGTCCTTTGCCGGCAGGCTATAGGGCCGCTCGTAAGCTTCTGTTTCAAGAAGCCTGCTGAACCCGGTCTCGATTATGGTGACATCAGCATCCCGATCAAGCTTTGTTTCAACTTCAAGTCCTGGAATCCGGCTTTCAAGCTCCTGCTGCAAAGACGCTGCAGGACGCCTTGGATGAATGAAGGAAGACCCTCCGCCGCCAGTTGGAGGAACGGCAGACATCGAGCCTGCTATCACGATTCTGTGCAGCTTCGAAGCGCAGAGTGGAAGGATTGAATCATCGTTTCTGAGCAAGGTGATCGATTCGCAGGCCATTGAGCGTGCAGTCTGAATTGCCTCAGGGCTGCCTGTTTTAAGTGCCTTGTCAGCGACAGGCCTGGCCAATGCTCCGATCTTCTCAAGGGCATTAAGAATGTTCAGCACCTTGAAATCAATGTCAGATTGCTCTATCAAGCCATCGGAGAGTGCCTTCTTCACTTTTTCCGGTGAGAACCAGAGAGGTGACGGCATTTCAATATCAACCCCGCACTTCAGCGGCTTTACCGTGTCATACAGGCTGTTCCAGTCACTTACGGTCATTCCTTTGAAGCCCCAGCGCTTCCTGAGAACTTCGCCTACCGAGTATTTGTTCTGGCTTGCATATTCCCCGTTGATGAGGTTGTACGAAGTCATGATCCCGAGGGAGCCGCCCTTGATCAGCGCTTTCTTGAATGCCGGGAAGTAGATTTCATTCAGTGTCCGTTCATCAACTATGCTGTTGGACTTATGGCGGTCGTAATCGCTGTTGTTGCATGCAAAATGCTTTACGGTTGTGATCACGCCATGGGACTGAGCTCCCTGGACATATGAAAAGGCAATCTCGCCGGCAAGATACGGATCTTCGCCCATGTACTCGAAGTTCCTTCCGCAGGTCGGAACTCTGGCAATGTTAACGCCTGGACCGAGAAGGACTGTTATGCCCAGGGCTCTTGCTTCATCGGCGATGCGACTGGCAGACTGCTGTGCAAGCCAACGGTTCCAGGAAGCAGCCATGGCCACTCCAGCAGGGAACACGGTCACTGGTGCATCCCAGCCACGGATTCCGCTGGTGGCATCCGACATCCAGAAATCAGGAACGCCAAGTCTTGGAATGCCGCCGATTGCGAAGCTGTCCTTCCCGCTTATGAAGCGGATCTTCTCATCTTCAGTCATCTGGGAGAATATCTCAGAAGCAGTTCTTGGACACTTTGGAACATCATAGCTTTCCAAAGGCTTGTGCTGATTCCCAAGCATCTTGTCAAACTGCTTCACGAACATCTTCTTGAAAAACATGTCAAACATTCTGGTTCTCCTTCTGCTCTAGCACAGCCTGCTCAAACTTTGCTTCCAGCGGGTTTTTCTGCTTCGATTCTATGATAGGCATAAGGCTTTCCTTCTTTTTCCTGAAGAACAGATAGGCAACCAGGAAGCCCAGAGCCGAGCCGCACAGTCCAACGACAGCACGCAGTATTTCATTGGTTGATGGCATAATAAGGTAAAAAACAGGGAAAAGCGCAAGCGGAAGTGCAAACAAGAGCACCGAACTGAAGATAGTCTTCCCTGGCGGAAGAAAGATCCTTACATAGTCGCCCTTCTTTATTTCCAGTCCATTTGGATTCTTCACTTGAAAAGTCTGGCCTTTGCTGTTGCAGAAGAGCCCAGCATGACAGCCCTCGCAGGCGCTGCTCGAGCATCCGACAGTCACCTCGCCGGTCTCGAAATTCACATCGCTGACATATACGTTCTGATACATTTTTCATCTCCGAAATGAATAGCTAATGATAACATGGATAAACTGCTGGCGCAATCAGCTTTCTGATGCCGAAGCCGTGTCCTTCACATCAATTCTCTCAATCGACTGTGACTTCCCATCCCGTCCGACGGTAACGAGAACTCCCTGAAGCCTTATGTCATCGAAGCATTCGAAAGAACGCATGAAAGTCGAATAAACCATCTTGTGAACCTCGTTTTCAGGCTTGAATCCACCGACGCTCATGAAGGAGCCGCACCGTCCGTTGTCGCTGATGAATGCCGTTCCACCCGAAAGAATCCTCGAATCAGCGCTCATGACCTTGCAATGAGTTCCGATCACCGCCGATGCCTTTGAGTCAAGTTCATACCCCATCACCCCTTTTTCCGCCGTTGTGCTCGCATGGAACACGACGAAAATGTATGGAGTCTCCGCCTGAGCCCTGGAAACCATCGAATCGGCCATGATGAAGGGATTGGCCAGATGAGTCGAAAGCATGTCCGCATTGCCCAGAAGGTTCAGGACAAACACCTTATCTTCGCCGACGTTCACGAACCGAGCACCTCTGCCGGCAACAGCCTCAGGATAGTTGGCAGGCCTGAGAATCCGGTCCTTGCGTCCGATGAAGTCCTGCATATCAAGCTTGTAGAATATCTTCTCGCCGCCGGTGATGACATCGATTCCGTACTTGAAAAGGGTCATGGCATGCTGCACGCCTATTCCGTATCCAGAGGTGACGCCTTCTGCATTCGCTATGACAAGGTCTATGCCCTTCTCTTTCTTCAAAGGCCTGAGCAGGTCCCTGACGGCCATGAGCCCGGCTTTGCCGACGATTTCTCCAAGAATCAGTACTTTCATGAACTTACTTTATCTTTTATTCGCCGTTCTATCAATTGCTTCAAAACTTTTGTATAATCCAAACCATGAAATCAAGAACGGCCGCCCTTATTTCAATTATCCTCTTCACTTCACTGGCCATTTCGTGCACCGAAAGCGACTCATCGGCTGCTGCATCAGACAGCATCGAAAGACCGGATATGGAATTCTCTCAGGTTGCTTATTCCCTTGGCAGGTCCGAGTTCCCGCCTGTGAAGATGCGTTCATCAACGATGCAGCTGTTCGAAGACGAACATCTGGCAGTCCTCTATCAAGTAACATTCGAGCAGAAGGACTCAGAAGGCAAGACCATCATGACAGGAAGCTGCAGCTCTGCGAACATAGACACAGACACATACCAGGCGGTTCTCTCAGGAAAAGTGTCGATAGACCGCCCTCTGGATGAGCTTTCAATCCAAGGCGAAGACATAACCTGGTACAATGACCAGCAGAAGATTTCCACTGACAAAAGCGTTGTTTTGCAGTATGATTCAGGAAGCGAGATCCGCGGCACAGGTCTTACCTGCGACTTCAGGACATCGGAATTCGAGTTTGACGAAATCACCGAAGGGAGGCTTGAGCCATGAAAAGACAGATAGAATCAATTCTGATCATTCTGTGCTTCTGCCTTCCCATTGCACTGAATGCCGCCTCGCCCATCACTTTCAGCGGCGGCAGCACATCCATCAGCAAGACTGGCGATGAGCTTGATGTCAAGATGGCCGGAGGCGCCATTGTCCAGACAGAGGATCTCTCGCTTTCATCTGATGAAATCCGCATCTGGGGCAAGGATTACCGCTATGTCCGCTGCACCGGAACTGTAAAGGCAATCAAGTCCGATGACGGCATCACCATCATCACCCCGTCACTGTTCTATGACAGAACGGCGCAGAGCCTTCTTGTAGACTCGTGGATAGAGATTGAAGACACAGTTCATGAAGTGGCGCTTTCAGGAGCGCATCTGGACTACAGTCTGGAAACCGGAGTGATGAAGCTCCAGATTCAGGCACGGATTATCAAGGACACTGAAGACGGGCTTCTGTCATGCTCTGCGGACAGCATAGAATATGACAGCAAGAACCAGACACTTGTGCTTTCCGGCCGCTCTGACGTCACATGGGGAGAAGACCGCTACCAGGCTTCCAGGATAACAATCAACCTCGAGACCAACGAGCTCAAGATGGAAGGAAAGATTTCGGGGACTGTGAATGGCTGATACTCTCAGAACTGAAAAGCTTTGCAAGTGCTACGGAAGACGCCAGGTGGTGCATGATGTTTCCTTCGAGATGGATGGAGGACAGGTCGTCGGTCTTCTAGGCCCGAACGGAGCAGGAAAGACCACCACTTTCTACATGATTGTCGGATTCATCCGAGCAAACAGCGGCAGAATCCTGCTCAACGGCACAGACATCACCAAGCTTCCTATGTACAAGCGGTCCAGGCTTGGCATTTCATACCTTCCTCAGGAGCCTTCGATCTTCCGCAAGCTCAGCGTCAAAGACAACATAGCTTTGGTGGCAGAAACCCGCGATGACCTTTCAAAAGCAGAGAAGAAAGAACTGGTTGATAGCCTGATTGAGAAATTCGGGCTCCAGATGCTTACCAAGCAGCAAGGATATACCCTCAGCGGTGGAGAAAGACGACGTACAGAAATTGCACGATGCCTTGCATGCAGCCCGAGCTTCCTGCTTCTGGATGAGCCTTTTGCGGGAATTGACCCAAAGGCAATCTATGAGATAAAGCAGATCATCCGCACTTTGTCCTCAGAGGGAATAGGGATTCTTCTCACAGACCATAACGTCCGTGATGCTCTTTCAATAACAACAGTATCCCATATAATAAGCCAGGGCAGCATTCTTGTCTCAGGAACAAAGGAAGACCTTCTATCCAACAAGGAAGCCAAGGAAATCTACTTCGGCGATGCCTTCGAGGAGGAGTGATGAATCTGTCCCTCTCTCAAAGCCAGCGCCAGGAACAGGTGATGAGCCCCCAGATGCTCCAGCGGATGGCTCTTCTTACCGTTCCGATCACTGAACTCCAGACCCGCATTCAGAAGGAAGTAGAAGAGAACCCCGCTCTTGAAATCCCAGATGAGGATATCTCAGACATACGCATGACAAGCGAAGTTCCCCAGGAACGAAGTTCAGAGGATGACCCTGAGACGTCAAGCTCAGAGGACTACGACGGCAGTTCCTATGAAGATTCGCTTTACGATGACGGAGCCAACATGACTTCGGGAGATTTCGACAGCGAGGCCAGCGACCGCAAGAATGCCTTCATCGAGAATACAAGCCGCGATGACGAAACTGTTTCGTCTTATCTTATGCAGCAGCTTGGAACGCAGAGCCTGGATCCCAAACTGTTCGAAACTGCCAGCATAATCATCACAAGCCTTGATTCCAACGGCTTCTTCACCCGTCCGCTTGACCAGCTTGTCGAAGATCCTGAACTTCAGCTTCTGATTCCTCAGGCGGTTGAGCTGATTCAGGAGATGGATCCTCCTGGAGTCTGTGTTCCTGACTACAAGGAATCGCTCATACTTCAGGCAAAGCGCAAGGGGCTGCACCCAGAGGATCTGGACAATTTTGCAGATTTGATCAGAAACCATTTCCAGGATCTCAAGCCAGGGCGGTTTGCTCAGCTTTCGAAGGACACGGGGATTCCAGAAGAGGACATTCAGAGCTACTACGATTTTCTTCGCACCCTCTCGCCATACCCTGGCTCTGATTTTGCAAGCGGCGAAAACTCATATGTGGTGCCGGAGCTTTCAATCAAGAACGTCGATGGCAATCTTGTGCTCTCGCTCAACAAGGCAAGCCTTCCCAATCTGACACTCTCCCCTGATTTCTCATCACTTGCTGACGGCCTCAAGGGCGAAGAGGCGAAAGAGACATCACGCTTCATTAGCGATTCCGTCGGCAGGGCAAAGCTGCTGATCAGCCAGATCGAACTGAGGTACAATACTCTTTACAAGACAGCACTCGCCCTGATGGAGCTCCAGAGGGACTTCTTTCTTTATGGACCTTCGCATCTCAAGCCTCTTACACTCAGCGCAGTAGCTCAGAAAGTAGGAGTCCATGAGACCACGATCTCCCGCATCTCTCAGTCCAAGTGGATTGATACGGACTGGGGTCTGATGCAGATGAAGAGCCTCTTCTCCCAAGGTCTTCAGACGACCAACGGAACAGACGAAGAAGTCTCAAGCAACGTCGTCAAGCAGAAGATTCAGAAAATCATCGAATCAAATGATACCGGCAAGAAGCTTTCTGACCAGAAAATCGCCGACAAGCTTACAGATCAGGGCATCAAGATAGCTCGCAGGACTGTTTCAAAATACCGCAAGGAGCTCAACCTGGACTCTTCTTACGAGCGATAGAATCGTGTAGAAAGCTGCATCCGGTACATTTTGATTTGACTTTTGGACATTGTGCGTTTATCCTTTAAGTACACTGAAAGAACAAAGGAGAAGTGCACATGAATCTAACAGTCAAGGGTGTCCGATACACACCAAGCGATGAAACGAAGGAGTTTTTGGACAAGAAGCTTCAGAAACTTTCGTTTGCTGAAGATTTCGTCCACGATTTAAGCATCTCCATTACAAGGGAAACGCTCGGTCAGGGGTACCATCTGGATGCCAAGCTTCATTTCAACTGGGGCACCGTAAAGGTGGTGAGCCAGGATTGCTATGAGCTTTACGAAGGCATCGAGTACCTTGCAGACAAGATCGAGGCCTGTGCAAGAAAGGAGAAAGGCAAAGTAATTGATTCCCATTGAGATGGCTAACCCATCTATCATTCAAAGCCATTGCCCTTGGGCAGTGGCTTTTTCTTTCAGTTTACCGTAGTGACGCTGACCGTGATCGTATCCTTATACGTTCCCTCAGCTTTGCCCTTGGCATCATCGAATCCGCTGGCCACAAGGTCTCCTGAATTCGGAGTCCGGCTTGAGTAGCTTGCTCCGCCATACAGCCCGCTCCATATCACTTCCTCTCCGCTTGTCACTGGAAGGCCACGGAATGAGAGATTGTACTTTATGTACAGACCTGTCACAGCAATCCCGTTTGACAAGGTCTTGACCAGCCTGAATTCGGTAGGATCGCTTTCCGGATTGTGAGCTCCTGTTATCGTATATTTGATTGAGTTGTTCGATGACCCGACGACAATCGCGCTGCCATAGAGAAGGGCTGTGACCTTGCCCAGCGTAACAGGATTGGACGGTATAGTGCTGAAAGCAGTCGTTCCCTCTTCAAACATCAGCCAGCAGTTCTTTGTCGATTCAGAGGCAGACCCGATTGGAATAGGCTTGTTGTAATTCTCAGAGGGGAAGTATGCCAGGTCTCCTCCGATGTTGTCCGTTGGAAGCTTGCTTCAAGAAAAACTCTGCGGCTTGTAGTTATGCCCAATCGCCAGGGTTGAGATGCTTGAGAATGACGACTTTTCCTGATCTATGTACAGATCCTTTCCATCATAATCGGAAGAAACCGCACCATCGATAACAAGCCAGAATTCCACTGTGAAATCATCAAGCCAGGCATCCTCCTTCACTGTTCCTGGAGAATAGATTGCAATTCCTTTATTGTCAGTGCTTCTATATGCCGCTGGCAGCAGATGGGTGAAATAATCCTTGCTCTGGTTCGAGGCAAGATTGCCATAGACCTTCACAGGCGTGGCTATAAGCGAATTGCCGCTATGAACGCTCGCAACTTTTGTGTAGAGATAGGCAGTGAAAGTGACATTCGGATCCTCTTCAAGATAAAGCACCGCCTTGTTATGTGTCGTGTCATTGTCACGGAAATACAAGACCTTCACATAAGCCGAATCATCGTCCTCAGGCTTTGATGCGCTTTGGTCGTTCTTGGTATCAATGCTTCGGTTGACCTGAACCTCAAGGGTTCCAATCAATGAAGCCCATGTTCCTGTACCTGATGATACAGAAAGCGTGCTCGGATTCACTTCCATGAAAAATGGGCTGGTTTCTGCATCGTATGTAGCCTTATAGCTCTTGATTGTATCCTGCTGAAAGTCACCGGCAAAAAGGCACGCAGGAACAAGGACTATAATGCAAAGCAGCAAAGAACTCTTAAGGCTTTTCATATGCTTCTCCTCATGAAATGAATAATAGCTAACCTT
>JAQUYU010000003.1 GCA_028691695.1 Sphaerochaetaceae bacterium
TCCAGTATGCTTTTCGCATGTTGAATGGCAGTCGTTGTCTTGCCGCACCATTTTGGTCCGACTATGCATGCGGCTCCGAAGGTCTCTAATTTGAAACACAATAAATCATCTGCAATTCGTTTATAATACATAAAAGGTATCCATAGATATTATTACTTTATTGTTAAAGAGTTGTCAATATCTGTTACGGACTTTTGGGGCATTCTGTTACGGACTTTTGGGGCATTCTGTTACGGACTTTTGGGATGATGGCTTCTTCGATAATGAATGCTTGAGGGCTTGGAGATGAGAAGGGAAACGGATACAATCTGAGCATGAGCACTTTCTATGTTGTTGCAACGCCGATTGGCAATCTTGAAGATATCACATACAGAGCCGTCAGGATTCTGGGCGAAGTGGATACCATCGCCTGCGAAGACACCAGACATACCCAGATTGTACTGAGCAAGTACAATATCACAGGCAAGCGTTTGATTGCATGCCATGCCCGCAATGAGGCCAATTCCGCCGCTGGAATCGTAAAGCTGCTGGAAGAAGGTCATGACATTGCCTATGCAAGCGATGCTGGCACTCCAGGGATTAGCGATCCCGGCAGCAGGGTCGTCAAGGCTGTCCGCGAGGCGGGCTTTCCTGTGGTTCCGCTTCCCGGACCGAGTGCAGTGGCTGCCCTGGTTAGTGCAGCCGGCTGCTGTAGCAAGAGCTTCACTTTCGAAGGCTTTCTCAGCCCAAAGGGCGGAAGGCGCAAGAGCAGGCTCACCGAGCTACTGGGACGTGAAGAGGCATTTGTGATCTATGAATCTCCATATAGAGTGGAGAAAACGCTTGCCCTTCTGGCCGAGATGGCTCCTGACAGGATCATAACCGCCGGACGCGAGATGACCAAGGCATTCGAGGAATTCGAGACTGGAACGGCTTCTGAGCTGCTTGGTGGAAGAATCCGCAGCTTCAAGGGCGAGTTTGCAATGCTTGTGCATCCCCAGTTCGAATCCGCCGAGCAAGAGGATGAGGAATGATCACGGTCCGCAAGCTCCGGACACTTAGCCCTCTGGGAAGAATGCGAAAGTGCGCTGCAATCTTCCACTATGGAGCACTTGGAAAAGAGGAGAAGCCTTACCTTTGCGATGTTTCTTCGGTAGCATTGGAGACTGCGTCTGAGCTGAATCTTGATTCCAGAAGGTTGCAGATGCTTTGCTTGAAGCCTTATGACAGCACAGTATGTGCAGATATCTGCTATGAGATCCTGCATCTGATAGGGGCCGAGCCTGCCGATTGGGACTTCGTTACCGATGAGGGCGATGGAACAGAACTTGACTCTGGCGCCAGACAGGTGCTTCCGATTACTCTTGTGCTTGATAGGGTGCGCTCGCCTTTCAATGTAGGTTCTATCTTTCGCACAGCGGACAGCTTCGGTGTTCAGGAGATCATACTGATTGACGGGACTGCCTCGCCGGAGCACAGCAGGGCTATCAGGACCTCTAGAGGCACTGAAGAAACTGTTCCATGGCTTTTCATGTCCGAAGCGGATGCTGTGGCGAAGATCACGGGTTTGGCCAGACCAGTGATTGCCCTTGAGCTCGGAGGAACACCGATTGGCAAGCTTGATTTCCCCTCTTCAGGTGTCGGGATTGTCGGCAGCGAAGAGTTCGGAGTATCACCTGCCTTGCTGAAGGCTGCATCGATTAGGGCAAGCATTCCGCTTGGCGGCTGCAAGGGTTCGCTGAACGTTTCAGTAGCAACAGGAATATTCCTTTATAGCTGGTTTTCCAAGATAGTCTGAGTTGGTAAAATTTACCAACTGGTGGCAAATTCAGTCATATCTGTCTCTTCTGTGACACGTGCTATTAATAGGTAATAGCAGGACGGTAGCTTTTTTAAAGTTGGCACGGGTCTTGCAACTATGGTCTGTGTGAAGAAAACAACTTTTCAAGGAGCAAAGATATGAAATTTTTCAGCAGAATCAGAGACATCGTCAGTTCAAACGTGAACAGCGCGCTGGACAAGCTTGAGGATCCGCAGAAGATGATCAAGCTGATGATAGACGAAATGGGCGATACCTTGGTAGAGGCAAGAACCTCTCTGGCCGCCACGATGGCAAGCCGCAAGCGCTGCGAGAGCGAGAAAAAGGTTCTCGATGAGAGCATAATCCGCTGGGAGAACAGAGCAAGCATGGCTGTGGAGAAGGGGCTTGATGACCTAGCCCGCGAGGCGCTTTCCGAGAAGAAGAACCTTCTCGCAAAGGAAGATGCGATTGCCAAGGAGCTTGCTACATACGAGAGCATCATCTCAAGCAAGCAGGAGCAGATTTCCAAGCTTGAGACCAAGCTTCAGGAGATGAAGGACAAGTCCAATACGATCACTGCCCGTGCCCAGAATGCCGAGGAGAAGATCAAGACCGAGAAGAAGATCAACGAGACCGACGGCTCCGAGATCATCCGCAAGTTCCAGGAGTTCGAGAACAAGGTTGACAAGCTTGAGGCCGAGGCCGAGATGACCAGCTTCCATGGCTCAGAGACTTCAGAATCGAAGTTCACGGCAATGGAGCAGGATTCACAGATTGAAGCTGAGCTTGCTGCGCTCAAGTCAAAGATGGGCAAGAACAGTGTTCCGGCAAAGCCGGCCAAGGAGAGCAAGTAAATGTCGAGGGACTATTATGAAGGGCAGAGAGGATCCTGCAAGCTCAGGCGCGGCAGAGGACTTGTCTTCGGCCTGTGCGAAGGGCTTGGACGCTGGATCGGAATCGCTCCGTGGATATTCCGGGTGATCTTCATCATCATGATGTTCTCATGGGGATTCTTCCAGACAGTCGGGGTTTATGTTCTGGCTTCCATTCTGATCCCTTCAGCTTACTGATCAAAGCAGTTTCCATGCCAGGGGCATGAGAAAATAAGGATATCCGACAGATTCGAGTCAAATTAGAATACCATCCACACCAACAAGAGGCTTTCATTGCAAATGATGGCCTCTTGTTTTGTATTATATGGCAGTTTTCTTCGAATGTTTCCTAATAAGCCCTCGTATCTGGTCATAGGAAAGTCCCATTAGCTTTGCCGCTTCCTTCTGGTTTCCTCCGGCTTCTTTCATTGCACGATTCAGCAACAGCACTTCGGTCCTGTTCTTCACTGCATCGAGGTCTGAAAGCGGGACTGTGGCCAGCAATGATTCCAGAGTCGTGGCAGCTGGAATTGCCTTCGGGGCGGCCTGGACTTCCTTGGAAACCGGCGGAGTGGAATTGAATGGATTCAAGAACGGATCGAGCTGCAGCGTTCTGATCTCGGGTTCCTTGCTTCGGTACACGGCTCTTTCCACTGCATTCTTCAGTTCACGTACGTTGCCTGGCCAGCTGTAGGAGTTCATGATTTCAATCGCTTCCTGGCTGAAGTACGGGGTGAATTCAAGGTGGCATTCGATTGCCATTTTCGCTGCAAAGTAATTGGCCAGCAGCAGGATGTCATCGCCGCGGTCTCTGAGAGGAGGGACGAAGATCACTTCGAAGCTCAGCCTGTCCAGAAGATCCTGCTTGAACTTGCCTTCCTTGCATAGATTCGGCAGGTCCGAGTTGGTCGCTCCGATGATCCTGACGTTTGATTCGTGGGTCTTGGATGAACCGACTCTTTCATAGGTTCCGTATTCGACCACGCGGAGGATCTTCTCTTGGACTTCCAGCGGGATCAGACCTATCTCATCGAGGAAGATCGTTCCGCCTTCGGCTTCCTCGAAGCGGCCTTTTCGAAGCTTCTGTGCTCCGGTGAAGGCTCCGGCCTCATAGCCGAACAGCTCGGATTCGATCAGCGACTGAGGAAGCGCTGCGCAGTTGACTGTCACCAGCGGGTTCTGCCAGCGTGAGGAGAGGTAATGGAGCCTTCCGGCTGCTATTTCCTTTCCTGATCCACGTTCGCCGATGACAAGAACGCTCCTGTCCACTTTTGCAGCATCTGAGAGGCGATTGAGGAAGTCGAGGAATATCTCCGACTCTCCTATGTAGTTCTTTATGCTTCCTTCATCCATTATAGGTAAAATATACCACTTGTTGGGCAATTCTGCTAGGCGAAGCATCGGGATTTGGCCAGAATAAAGGAAAAAACGTGTTGGCATGGATTTTGCAACATTGAATGCGTGGAAAATTAGGAGTAGATTATGGGAGTTTTCTCTAGATTCATGGATATCGTCAATGCCAATATCAATTCGATGCTGGACAAGGCGGAAGATCCTGAAAAGACAATAAAGCTGATGCTTCAGGAAATGGAAGACACGCTTATCGAGATGAAGAGTTCATGCGCCGCCAAGATGGCTCGCCGTGCGAAGACTCACAGGGCAATTGAAGAGCAGCAGGCGCTTTCGGACCGGTGGCAGAGCCGGGCTGAGCTTGCAGTGAACAAGGGATTCGATGACCTTGCCCGTGAAGCGCTGATTGAGAAGAAGAATGCCGATGAAGAGCTTTCCAAGCTCAAGGCAGAACAGGCTCGCTGTGATGATTTGATTCAGCTTTCCAAGAATGATATAGTCAAGCTTGAGGATAAGCTCGGGGCTGTCAAACTCAAGTATCAGAGCATTCTCGAGAAGGCTCAGAGAGCACGCGAGGAGCAGAAGGCCAATGAGGCTTTCCGTGAGGCTTCCGAATCGGAGACTCTCAAGCGCTTCAGGGACATGGAAGATAGGATTGATCGTATGAATGCTGACAATGACATGAACAGGACTGCACCGGCGTCGAAGTCGACTGAGGAGAAGTTCAAGGACCTGGAAGATTCTGCTGATATAGAGAAAGAACTTGATGAGCTTAGGCGCAAGTCGGGAAAATAAAGCGGGGAGTTTTTGATGGAACAGTTTATTGGACTTGTGGCAGTTGTTCTGACTTTTGTTGTTATTCTTGTGATCATTCACAATATTCATCAGCTTCTGATGAAGAAAAAGGACGACAGTACGGTCAGAAATAAGGCAAAGGCATTTGCCGAAAAGAAAAAAGCAGAGAAAGACGATCCTTCGGACATGAGCCGCGAAGATCTCCTGAGGGAGATGGCCCGCCTCAACGAGCGGATCGAGAATATGGATATCATACTTAAGGAACGGAACAAAAATGGCAACTAGGAAATTGTATAGGTCTAACTATGGTGAGATCTTCGGTGTATGCAAGGGCTTTGCCCAATGGAGGGACCTCCCGGTCGGAGGGGTGAGGCTCGTGGTCATTCTGATTGCGGTTTTCACTGCTGTCTTTCCATGCCTCATTGCATATGTGATTCTTGGAATCTTCATGCCGGCCAATCCCGACGAGAGGCCTTCGAAGGCCGATGAGAACGGCGACGGCAATAATTACAGGCGAGGTTCAGGCAGCCGTAGCGGTCACTTCTATTCGGATTATGAGTCTTCGAGGAAGTCCTCCGATTATGCATCTCCTGATGAGTACGAAGATGTTTCAGATTCGAAGGATGCAGATGAAAGCGATGAAGCTCTGCGCAAGAGATATGAGGAGCTGAAGAAGAAGGTCGAGAAGATGGAAGAGTCTGTCCTGGACAAGGAGAACGACTGGGACCAGCGTTTCAAGGACGAAGAGAAGTAGGCAATGAGCAAGAAATTCAAGGATTCAATCTGGTTCAAGGTTGCCCTGCTTGTGGTCCTGGCGGTTGTCTGGATCTTGTGGCTTGCTCCTTCTGGGTGCAATGTCAAGGTAGGCGAGTCGGCCAAGGGGGAAGTCATGGAATTAGGGACAGCAAAGAATGTGGAGATTTCCACAAAATTCAATTCAATAGATGTGAAGGTTTCCAGTCAGGTGACTGAAATCGTGGCCGCAGCGAACGGATCCGGCAGGTCGTTTGATCAGGTTTCCACCAGCCGTGACGGCGATACCATTCGAATAAGCATAGATACAGAGAACAATTGGTGGGAGTTCTGGAAGATGGGGCTCAAGTCAAGGACTCTTGAGGTGATGATTCCTTCTTCTATGGTTCTTGATAACCTTACTGTGAAATCGGTTTCCGGAAGAGTTGTGGTCGAATCGGTCGGAGCGGATGACAGCATTGACGTTTCAAGCGTGTCAGGTTCTGTCGATGCAGATCCTCTTGCTGCGAAGAATGTCACGGTCGCTTCTACAAGCGGCGGCATCGATGTTGCTTCAATCAAGGCTGATAAAGCTTCGGTTGTCTCGATAAGCGGTTCTGTGGAGCTTGGATGGTTCGATGGCGGTTCGCTTACTATGTCATCGACTTCAGGTCATGTCGATCTGTATGATTCAGGTGATTTCGACAGCCTCGATCTCAGATCCGTAAGCGGTCACATAGATGCCGAGGTGGGCTGCAAGTCTGCTCCGTCGGTTGTCGCGTCCAGCACTTCCGGCTCGGTTGAGATAAACGGCGAGGATTATGGCTCAAAGGTTCACCTGGAGACTGCAGGTCCTGTCGTGAAGGCAGAGACGTCCTCAGGCGGAATTGAGATCAAGTTCGCAAGATAACTATCCCTTTTTCATATAGCAAAAATAAAACCAGGCTGCACGTTCTGCAACCTGGTTTTGTTTTGTCATCATGCAGGACTGAATGCTTAGTTTGCACCCATCTGCTTGAGTGTGTTGATCAGGTATGTGCGCTTGTTGAGCTTTGCATACTCAAGAACGCTGTGACCCTGGTAATCCCTGTCGTTGATGTTGGCACCGGCCTTGATCAGAGCAGTGACGACTCTTGCTTCAGGATTGGTGTTGACTGCCATGATTATGGCTGTCTCTCCGAGGTAGTTGCGCTCATCAAGCTTTGCGCCTGCACCAAGCAGGGCTTCGACGATCTTCGGATTGGTGGTCTTGTTGCAGGCCAGAAGAAGAACGTTGGAGCGGTACTTCGGTTCCTGATCATGGATGTCGGCTCCAGCTGCAATCAGTGCATTGAGCACTGCAACAGATGGATTGTACTGAGCTGCAAGCATCAGAGGGGAAAGACCCCATTCGTTCTTGCAGTTGATTTCAGCACCCTGTGATAGAAGGTCTTTCACTTCCTTTGCCTTGGCAGCGGAAACAGCGGCTGTCAGCAGTTTCTTATTCAGAGAATCTGTGTTTTTCTTCATTTTTATGCTCCTTACTATTTCTAGTATTGAATCAATTTACAAGAAACAGTATTTAGATTTCTTAAAAAATAGTAAATAGTGCAGAGCAGTTTTCTGCACACTTTTATATGAAATTTGATGAAAATATGCGTGAAGCTATGTTTTTTCCGGTTCAAGCCATGATCCGGTGCAGTTCTTCTGAGAGCTTCTCAAGGCTTGCTGCGATGCCATCTGTATTGATTGAATCAAAGGCTAGGTTGATATCATGTTCGAAGTGGTCCGGCAGGATCCGGCATAGTTTCCTGGCGTACGGCACAAGCTTCTTCTCCCCGGGGTGCGGCTGCCGGTTGACGGCAAAGAGAATGTCGAAGTAAGAGGCGAAGTATGTGGCAGTTCTGTGAATTATGCTGTTCCTGTCGCCACGCTTGATGGCGCAATTGATCTGGGCAAGCAGAAGATCCTCTTCCTTTGGATCGATCAAAGGCCAGTTCTTGCTTATTATGTTGTGTGCAAGGGCATCAGGATACGGAGTCATGATTTCATTTCTGAGGTCAGTGAGCCTGCCGTTTCGGTCGAATAGAATTTCTGAGTGCTGAAGGTTGAAAACGAAGCATGTGGTGTAGCCTGTTCGTGCATTGTGGCTGTGCCAGACGTCACGGATTTCATTCTCAATCCAATCGAAGGAACGGTACATTATATCGAACAGTCCTTCGGAAGTGACTCCATTGTCTGTTTCTTCATAGATTGAGTTGCCCAGCGAGCTTTTCACAAACAGAGGTTCAAGCACTTTCCTTCGCTTTTCGAGAGGAACCGGAATTGATGAATAAACATACAGATCGAAATCCGACAGCTGATCCTGGATCAGGTCCCCCTGTCCTTTTGAGCCTGAGAGTGCAAGAGCCTCTGCCTCTTCTAATGTCTTGAATGCTTGGATGACTTGTTTCATAGGTGAATCTTAGCAGAATATGTGGTTGATATGCAACTTAATCAGCTGGCAGGACGCGATAGGGTGCAGAGATTCTTCAGATGAGTCTCGATGATGTTGTTCACAGTGTTCTGAGGGAACGTGCCACGGACGCTGCGTTCACCGCTTGGCCGGTTTGTGAGGATCTCCATTCCTTCGTCTATTGTCTGAATGGCATAGATGTGGAATTTGCCTTCGCGTATCGATGAAAGCATATCAGAGGGCAGAAGAAGCGATGGCAGGTTCTTGCGTGGGATTATCACACCTTGTCGTCCTGTCAGGCCGGTTAGGCGGCATATTCTGTAGAATCCGGTTATCTTTTCGTTTATCCCACCGACAGGCTGGATGTCACCGAGCTGGTTCACCGAACCTGTTACGGCAATCTCCTGCCTAAGTGGGATGTCGCCGACAGCCGAAAGAAGAGCGAACAGCTCAGCCGAAGAAGCGCTGTCTCCGTCGACTTCCGCATAAGACTGCTCGAAGCATATTCCCGCATACATCGAAAGTGGGAAGTTCCGGGCATAGTGCTTGCGAAGATATCCTTCGAGAATCAAAAGCCCCTTGTCGTGTATTTCACCGGACAGTCCAGCCTCATGCTCGATATTGACTATGCCTTCTGTTCCGGGTGCTACAGAAACCGAAATCACCGTCGGTGTTCCGAACGAGGCATTGCCACGGTCCATGATTGCCAGACCGTTGATTACACCGACCTTTGATCCGGAGAGCGAGATGATCATCTCGCCGCTTGTTATTTCCTCGTTTATCTTTGTTTCTGTCAGGCTGTTCATGTAGTCCCGCATCGAAACTGCCTTGTCGATGGATTTTGAGTTGATTGAGCTCTGCGATGCCTGCCGTGCCCAATAGTCTGCCTCATGCACCAGATCGCCGAGGAATGAAAGCTTCGTCGTGAGCTCGCCGCGGAGTTCGGCATACCAGCTGCTGTAGAACAGGAGACGTGCTATGCCATCGTCGGTGACTTGAAGAAGGCTGTCCGAGCGGACAGTCCGGTCTATGTATCCGGCTGTTGCGATGATGTTGTCAGGAGTCGCCGGCATTGAGAAATCGAATTCGGCCGAGATATTGAACAGGTCGAGGAAGCTCTCGTCTATTTCGCAGAGCTTGTCATAGATTGCATCGGTTCCGATGAGAATTACCTTGAGCGGCGCATGTATTGCTGTAGGCTTGATTATGAAGCCTTCGGGACTGGAAATGCTCCGATGTATGAGAATGGTTCCGAAGTCGAGGAATTTCTTGAGGTTGTCCCATAGCCCGGCCTGTGAGAGCAGCTGTTCGGCGTCAATTGCCAGGAAGCCATCAATTGCATCGACTACCGATCCAGGGCATAGCGACATATGAACAAGCGGGCTTTCGTCTGATACCTGCCCGAAGAGGTTAGCCTGGGTAGGATGTGATTCGAATACCAGCGGGCGCACCGGTGAGATCGCCTTGCTGCATACAAGGTTGATTCTGATGCGGTCTGCTTCCAATGGTTTGACTTCGCCATGCTGAATCGCTTTTGATGCGGATTGAAGGAATGCTGCCAGATCTGAGCCCGTGGAGGTTTGTTTCTGAAGCTCTTCGATGGCCGAAATAGCCTCTTCCGGCTTAGTATTACGTATCAAAGTACTGATTTCGTCCATCGTTCTTGCAACAGATGGACCTGTTCCAGATTCGAGTACCAGTGATAGTGGTGACTGGGGCTTGATGAAATTAAAAGCGAAAGCTATGTCATGAAGAGTGGCAGGATCCGGAGATGGAAGCGAAGCCGCAACCTGGCGTATTGCTTCATGGCGTCCGCTTCCTGGGTCGCCTGAAAGGAAGATGTTGTAGTTGCGTGCCATCAGGCTCATTCCCATCTTCAAGGCATCGATTGCACGAGGCTGGCCTATGAACTTGTTGTTCTGGGCTGCATCCTTTCTCTGCGTGCTGAATATCGATTCATCATATGAGAATTCCAGCTGCTCTGATTTGACTTCATTTTTTTCCATGACTGAATATTAGGTTGTGCTTAAGAGTCTGTCAACTGCGTCTCTGTGCTTCATGAAAAAGGATTTGTCGTGTATAATCGATTGCATGAAACTCAAGAATCTAGAGCAATTGCTTAACCAGACGCTGCGGCCTGAGGATTTTGAAGCTGCGGATATTTCACTCAACGGCCTTCAGGTCGGTAATCGCGAGAGCGAAGTGCACAAGGCGTGCTTTGCTGTCGATGCCTGCATGGATAGCTTCGAAGCTGCTTCGCAAGCTGGCTCCGATGTGCTTGTCGTCCATCATGGGCTGTTCTGGGGGCATCCTCTTGCAATAACCGGAACCCATTATGAGAGGGTGAAGTTCCTCATGGATCATAATCTGGCTCTTTATGCATGCCACCTTCCGCTTGATGCTCATCCTGTTCTTGGGAACAACGCCCAGATTGCATCTGCCCTTGGACTGAAGCATGTTGAGCCTTTTGCCGAGTACCATGGGAAGATGATCGGATTCAAAGGCATCCTCCCGGAGCCTATGCCCATGGAAAAGGTCGGCGAAGTGCTTGGGTTTGGCCAGGAAAGCTATATGATCGAGTTTGGCAGAAAGCTCTGCCGGACAGTCGGAATAGTTTCAGGAAGTGCCGCAGATGATGTCTCGCAGGCAATAGATGATGGCCTGGATCTGTTCATAACAGGCGAAATAAGCCATCAGGTCTATCATCTTTGCGAGGAAAGCCATATGAATATGCTCTGTCTTGGCCATTATAATACTGAAACCTTCGGGGTGAAGGCGCTTATGGAGATTGTTCTCAAGATGGGGATTGAGACGGCTTTTGTTGATGTTCCGACTGGTCTGTAGTATATTGTTTCTATGTCAGAAACCAATCGAACAAGCCTGAAATACCGCCTGATGCCGTTTGCTTTGAGCATCGGCCTGCTGATCCTCGATCAGATCACCAAGGCCATAGTTGTTGCGAAGATGCCCATCGGGGTGATCCATAAGCGGATATTCGGTGATTTCATCTGGCTGGTTCATGTACGCAACACAGGCGCGGCGTTCTCCATAGGTGCGGACAGCAGCGTTGCTGTGAGGATCATTGTCCTGATTCTGCTTCCGCTTGCAGTGATGGCTCTGGTATCATGGGCTATCGCCTCTAAGAAGATGATTCTTCATGGTGCACAGCGCTGGTTTGCAGCAGGAATCCTCGGCGGTGGCATGGGTACTATCTGCGACCGGATCTTCCGGTTCGACGAAGGCGTTGTGGACTTTGTGAGCGTCAATGTATATGGGCTGTTCGGAATGGATCGATGGCCTACTTTCAATGTAAGCGACAGCTGCGTTGTGGTATTCGTCATCCTGCTGGCATTGTCCATGCTGTTTGAGAAGAAAGGTGATAAGGAGAAGGAAAGATAATGGATGAGAAATCTGAAAAGAAACCGATGAACAAGAAGGCCAATACTGCCATCTTCATGATAGTTGCGACAGTGGTGAACCTTGTGTTCATCATCCTGTTTGCTATCCTTGGGCTTTATATATTCAGCCTGATCTTCCCTGATACATCAGCGGAAGCAGGAGTAGGGATGCCTGTAGCGCTGTTCGGGCTGTGCTTCATCCTTCCTGTGGTGCTGAGCTGGCTTCTTTACAACTTCCTCATAAAGATATTATCCAAGAAATTCCATCTCGAGGACAAGCTTGCTCCAATCTTCAACCGAAAGAAGAAGCCTGTCCGTACTGATGACCCCAGCGTGAAGGGATAGCAATGCAGCCGATTGAGAAACTTGATGGCATTTCATGGTTTCCGTTCAGTGACGAGCCACTTCTGCACGGTGAGTTCATAATTCCTGCATTCTGCGACCCGCAGCTGTTGCTTCCTGAAGAATCCATCGATCGCAAGTGGCATCTGTTCGTTCATTCATGGATTGGACTTCATCACTATACAAGCGACTCCGGCATCGCATGGGAGCCACGCAACATGATTGAGGTCCGTTCCCATTCGCCTTTCATCTATATCGAGAGAGGCGTGTACTATCTGCTTTATGAAAAGCATGACCGCAAGATCCCGCTTGTCGGTCAGAAGCACTCGTACCGCAGCAACGAGAAAGATGATGATTCAAGCCGGATTGAGATGTGTTCTTCCACAGATCTTGTGACTTGGAGCCGTCCGAGGATCCTGCTGGACAGCCGTTCGGTCTCTTATTCTGCCGATTACAACCGCTCGCCGAGGATCTCCCGGCCGCAGCTTGTGAAGATCGGTGATACCTACAGGCTTTATTTCGGAGTCTCGCACGTTCATCTTCCCGATACTTATCAGAAAGTCTCCCGTTATTTTTCATATGCAGAATCACAGACGATTGACGGACTTTACAAGAGTTCAGACCGCGGCCCGCTCCTGTCCCCGGTTCCTGACGATCCTCTGATGAACCTCGGAGTGGGCAGCATAAGGGTGCTTCAAGGTCAGGATGGCTTTTCCGCTTTTCAATGCAGTGCATTCTGGGACGAGGAGCATAGCCGTTCCCGCACTGCCATGTTCCTTCTGTCGTCTCCCGATGGTCTTCGCTGGAAGAGAGTCTCGTCACGACCCATATTCTTCCCTCCGGAGAAAGGCTGGGCAAGCGACTACATAATGGGCTGCGATGCAAGATACAAGGCATCTGAGAACTGCTGGTACTGCTACTATTCAGCAAACCGGCAGAACAGCCTCGGAGTAACCGAGGAGTCAGTGGGACTCCTTCTCGGGCAGGTTCCGGCTCTTCGTGAGCTTAAGGCAACAAGAGAGTCTTGATTCAAGGTTTTGGGTAACTATTCAAGAGAATATTTATAAAAGAGGCTATTGTTATGAAGAAAGCCCTAGTGGTTGTGGATTATCAGAATGACTTTGTGAACGGAGCTCTTGGCTTTCCAGGTGCAGAGAAGATCGATAGCATCATAGCATCGAAGATCAAAAGAGCAGCATCAGAAGGTGATGATGTAATCTTCACTTTGGATACCCATCACAGCGACTACCTGAAGACAAGCGAAGGCCGGCATCTTCCCGCTGTCCATTGCATAGAAGGCACTGAGGGCTGGCAGCTGTTCGGAGAGACTGCAAAGCAGGCTTCGTCATGCCATGCTTCTTTCCTGAAGAAGGGACAGTTCGGTTCTCTTGAACTTGGGCGCATTCTCTCTGAGGGAGCCTATGATCTGGTTGAGCTATGCGGTCTTGTATGCGACATCTGCGTCGTTTCCAATGCACTGATTGCAAAAGCGGCTTTGCCTGAAGCCCGCATTGTGGTTGATTCCTCGGCCACAGCTTCATTCGATCCTGAGGCATTCAAGGCTGCACTGAAGGTCATGAGAAGCTGCCAGATAGAAATAATCTGATATTCTGAAACCCCAATTTTGTCTAAGACAGCAGGCTGTTTCTATTTTCTTGATATTAATGCATAACTTATAGTAGTATAGGCATGTGGATGATTTGAATTTTTCCGGCAGGACCAATAAAGTTCTCAAGCTTTGCAGAAAAGCCGGTGTGGATTGCTTCTCGGAAGAGATGACTCAGGAGCAGATTGAGGATTACAATCACAAGCCGCTTTTGGACAACAAGGTTTTGATGAGCATTTCACCGCGCCCTGATTCGGATGTGTATACCAAGACCTTCCTTATCCCGGTAGATGGCGGATTGGTCACAGGCTATTACTTTGAAAAGCTGGTGAACAACACTGGCGGCGGGCTTAAGTCCCTGATTATTTGCTTTCATGGCGGCGGATGGACGTTCGGCAACATGGACGGGAACAGCATCTTCTGCAATCATGTGTGCAGCATAACAGGAGCTTCGATTCTGAGCGTCGACTACAGGCTTGCGCCTGCTTTCAAGTTCCCGACAGCTCTGGATGACTGCTATGCAACGCTTGTCTGGGCGGATAAGGGAACCCGTTACTGGGGCGTCGATCCTGACAAGATCTATCTCATGGGCGAGGGTGCCGGCGGCAACCTTGCAATCGGAGTTTCCAAGATGGCTCGTGATCTCAAAGGCCCGCACATTGCAGGAATGGCTCTTCTATGTCCGATCACCGATTGCAGGATGAGGACTAAAAGCTATGAGGAATTCGCCGACGGACCTGTTCTGACTGCCAAGGTCATGGCGGCTCTGATCAAAAACTATCAGAGAGAGCCCAAGGACATAATGGATCCCAAGTTCTCTCCATTGCTTTCGAAGGATCTTTCAAGGCTTCCTGGAACGCTTGTGTTCGTTGCAGATCATGATGTTCTCAGCGATGACGGAAGGCTTTTTGCCCAGGCTCTGATGGATGCAGATACTCCTGTGAAGCTTCTGGAGATCAAGGATACGTTCCATGGGTTCTATCAATATCCAGAGGCGACCGGCACTGAGGAGTTCGACAATGCCCTGAGGCAGTTCTTCGGAGGAAGGAACCTCTCGAATATCGAGCTTCTTACAAACAAGCAGCGGCGCAGAATTGAGAATAACAAGGTCAAGACACTGTTCGGATAGGAGATGATTTTATGGAAAAGCATCAGTATGTGTGCCCAAAATGCGGCAATACACATTTCATCGAGGACAAGCTTCAGGCAACAGGCGGAAACTTCGCCAAGCTGTTTGATGTCCAGAACAAACGCTTCGTGACGATTTCATGCACAAGATGCGGCTATACGGAGCTGTTCAGGCAGGATGAGTCAGTCGGATTGAACATACTTGATTTCTTCATGGGCAATTGAATCAGGGATTGGCCAGAATCAAGAATAAATATATAGAAGGTGAAAACATGAGCATACTTATAACAGGCGGAGCAGGATTCATCGGCTCGCATACATGCGTAGAGCTGCTTGGAAAAGGCTATGACGTGGTCGTAGTGGACAATCTTTCAAACAGCCACGACCAGTCGCTTCAGAGGGTGAAGAGCATCACAGGCAAGGACGTGAAGTTCTACAAGGCTGATGTGTGCAGCCGCACCGAGATGGAAAAAGTCTTTTCTGAATGCAGCATCGACTGCGTGATTCATTTCGCCGGACTCAAAGCTGTGGGTGAGAGTGTCTCCAAGCCTCTTGAATACTACTCTAATAACCTTGAGTCCACACTTAACCTGCTTTCGGTGATGAGAGCGCACAATGTGAAGAGCATCGTGTTCTCTTCCAGTGCTACGGTGTACAGCGGCGATAATGAAATGCCGCTTTCCGAAGAGAAAAGCCATACTGGCAACTGCACGAACCCGTACGGCTGGACCAAGTACATGCAGGAGATCATCCTCAAGGACATGAGCCAGGCGGACACTGATCTCTCTGTCGTCCTTCTGAGATACTTCAACCCGGTCGGAGCCCATCCAAGCGGGCTTATTGGCGAGGATCCGCAAGGAATTCCAAACAATCTGATGCCATACATAAGCCAGGTGGCTATCGGGAAGCTCAAGTGTCTTTCGGTCTACGGTAATGATTATCCTACTCCTGATGGAACAGGGGTGCGTGATTACATCCATGTCGTCGATCTTGCAAAAGGCCATGTTCTTGCCGTTGACTACGCTGTGAACCATAAGGGCTGCGAGGTGTTCAATCTTGGAACCGGTCATCCGGTAAGCGTGCTTGAGATGGTTGCCGCCTTCTCCAAGGCTTCTGGAAGGCAAGTTCCATACAAGATCGTTGGACGCAGGCCTGGAGATCTCCCGACTGTGTACAGCGATACCGAAAAAGCATTCAGGGTGCTCGGTTTCAAGACCGAGAAGACGCTGGATGACATGTGCCGTGACGGATGGAACTGGCAGCAGAAAAATCCGAACGGCTTCAGAGAAAGGTGAATTTTCGGATAATCCTGGTGGCTGATAAACCGTTTTGAGTAATATTTATGCATTAAACATTCATTTATCAGTTGCATTTTTCCGGATTTCATTTTAATACTTGCATAATAGCCTCTGTGGGACTTACAATTCCAAGAGTGTTATAGAAAGAAGTCCGAAATGAAGGATTTTGGACATGTCATTATTCTAGGAGGAAGATATGAAGAAATTATCAACAGTGCTTTTCATTCTGTTGGTATGCATCTGCTCGGTTTTCGCCCAGGGAGCCAAAGAAGCTCCGGCAGCGGCAGCTCCAGCAGCTGAAACCACAGTAGCCACACCGAAACAGGCTGACAAGACTCTTGTCGTTGCAGTTCCTGCTGACTTCGAAGAGAAGTGGAACCCGATTCTTGCAGAAAGCGCATATGACCAGCTGGTCATGGAGCAGATTTTCGTCGCTCCGCAGCGTGTCAATGCAAACAACGAGCCGATTGACTGGGGCGGATCCATCAGGTCTGAAGAGACTTCTGATGGCGGAGTCCTGTACACTGTTACCTGCAACAAGGGCATGGTGTTCTCAGACGGCGAGCCTGTTACCATCGATGACTACATCTATGCAATCTATCTCTGCTCCGATCCGACTTATACCGGACCGCAGACAATTGCTCAGGATGATATCGAAGGCATCAAGGAGTATTTCTATGACAACCCGAACATTGCAAAGGTTCAGCAGATGGTTGCAGAGAAGTACACCGTTGATACCATCAGCATGGATGATTACATCACATACATGGAATCCGAGCTTCACAGCCTGTTCTGGGATGACCCGAGATTCGAAGCCGATCCATGGGGAGTTGACTGGGTAACCTATATCAAGGATTACTGCGGACTTTCCGCTGAGGACAACGCTGCAGTCGACAAGGCTGTTGCTGCTGGCGACAAGGACACATTCTTCTATTATCTCGCAAAGGGCGAAGTCAACAGCTGCTGGAATGACTATGATCCTTCCGCATGGTGGACTGAAAAGCTCAACAACGATATGAAGACCGGAGAGGTTGTCTCCACAATCACCGGTATCAAGAAGATTGACGATTACACCTGTACCGTGAAGTACAATTCAGTCAACATCTACGGCGACAGAGACATCAACATCTACTTCATTCCTGAGCACTACTATGGAAAGCTCGAGAAGGGCAAGGTTGGACAGCTTCAGCAGACCAATATGGTTCCGCTTGGGTCAGGTCCGTACAAATGGGTAAGTTTCGCCGATAAGATCGTCACCTGCGTTGCCAACCGGCTTTACTTCGAAGGATGCCCATGCATCGGAACAGTGAAGTGGCAGTACGTTCCAGGAGCAGATACAATCGGAAGCCTTGCCTCCGGAGCAATCGATATTGCAAATCCGACAGGAACCAAGGAGAATGTCGAAGAGCTTGATGCCGAAGGCATTGCCTATGACCTCATAGACTTCGCTGGATACGGCTATTGCGGATTCAACTGTGAGAACCTCCCGCTCAACGTCAGAAAGGGAATGTTCTGCCTTATGATCAACAGAACCCCTGCTGTGAAGGGCTACTATGGAAAGATTGCAGGCGTTATCGAACGTCCGATGACCACAGTTCTTGCTGAGTATCCAAAGGATGCAAAGCAGTATTATCCGTACAGCAAGGAAGAAGCTCTCAAGTACTTCAATGCTGCTGGATATACCCAGAAGAATGGAAAGCTTGTGAACCAGAAGGGCGAGCAGCTTATAGTCAACGCATACATCGGCGGCGACGGAATCGGAGACCATCCGACATTCGCAATGCTGGTGCAGGCTGGAGAAGATCTCAAGTCACTCGGCGGAGAGCTCCAGATTCAGGATGTCCCGTTCAACGTTCTCCAGAGCGCAATGAACGACGGCACTGCTGATATCTTCACTCTTGCCTGGGGCAATGTGACCACATGCGACAAGACTACTCAGTTCCACACTGGCGCAGGTCAGAACAGATACAAGATCAGTGATACCGAGATGGATGCACTTCTTGAGAAGATTGTCGTCACCATCGACCTTACCGAGAGAAAGGCGCTTGTTTCCCAGATGCTGGACAAGGCAATGGATCTCTGCATTGAGATGCCTGTCTACCAGAGAAAGGATATCATCGCCTACAACAAGAATACCTTGAATCTTGCCACTCTTCCTGAAGAGACAACAACATTCTGGGATTATTCTGACATCCTCTGGAAAGTTGAGATGAACTAGAACTGATTGTAGAAATCATTCATTCCACCTGCGTTCTGCGCAGGTGGAATTTTGTTCCTTGTATGAATTTAAATATTATCATGTAAAAAATAAAACCATTATCTGGAGAAAAAATGCGCCAATACATAATACGCCGTATTCTGATTTCACTGATTGTTCTGCTGGGAGTTTCTCTGATGCTTTACACATTGGTGAGGGCTATGCCCGCAGATTACGTATCGCTTGCGACATCTGCATCACCTAAGATGACTGATGAGATGAGAAATCACCTCAGAGAGATCTACGGTCTCAATAAATCAATCATCGGAGGGTACTTTGACTGGCTGGGATCAGCCTTGAAAGGGGATCTGGGAACATCTCTCATGTTTGCCCGCCCTGTTACCGAGGTTATCAAGCAATATGCCCCGGTTACATTCACAGTGGCTTTGATAGCTCTGGTTCTTGAGCTTCTTATTTCCATACCACTGGGAATCCTTGCTGCAAGGAAGCAGTACTCGAGAACGGATTACATCATTACAATCTGTGTCTTCATCGGGATTTCAGTTCCGATTTTCTTCCTCGCTGCGCTTATGAAGAAAGCTTTCGGCTACTATGGCCTTAATATATTACCTGTTTCTGGCATGCTGGATGCACGAAAGACGTATCCTGCCGGATTCAGCTTTGCAAAGTTCGGAGACTATGCAAGACATTTTGTAATGCCTATTGCATGCTTTGTCATCACAGGATGCGGAAGCATGCTCCGATACACAAGAACGAATATGCTCGAAGCTCTGAATGCAGACTATGTCCGCACTGCAAGAGCCAAGGGCGTTCCCGAGCATCAGGTAGTCTACTCTCATGCTTTCAGAAATACCCTTATCCCGATTGTGACGCTTCTTGGGTCATCCCTTCCTGGGCTGTTCTCAGGAGCTGCAATAACCGAAGGGCTGTTTGCGCTTGAAGGACTTGGAAACATAGCTCTCAGGGCTGCGAACATGGCGGATGTCCCGTATCTCATGGGCTTCAATATGTTCCTTGCCGTTCTGACCGTTCTCGGATATCTGATTTCGGACATCCTTTATGCCGTGGTAGATCCGCGTGTCAGACTCAGCTAGGAGGAAGCTTTCATGATCAAGAAAAATCAAGATGATATAAAGAAAGCCTCGAATTCCAGAATAGAGGATGCCGAGGATATTGCAGCAAAGACGATGGCTGATACAGATGTGACAATGGAGAATGACAAGGCTGCTGAAGATGATTCGGTTGCATCGGTAGAGTCATTCTCACAGGAAGATATTGCAGCAGGTCAGGTGTTCCTGACTCCTGGTCAGATGGTTCGCAGGCAGTTCTTCAGAAACCGCCTTGCTGTGGCTGGAATCATAGTCCTTGCCGTTATCGCAGTGTTCTGCTTCCTAGGCCCTGCTTTCTCGAAGTACACCGAAACGGAGATCTTCTATATTGATGAAGACACAGGCATGGAAGTTCGCATGGCGGATCTGGAAGACTATCCGAACGCGGTTCTCAATACGAAAGCTGCACCTACGAAGGAACACGTCCTCGGAACCAATGAGATGGGACAGGATCAGCTTGCCCGTCTTATGTATGGCGGCAGAATCTCGCTCATGGTAGGATTCGTCGTCGTCATAGTTGAGATGCTTCTTGGAGTTACTCTTGGAGGCATGGCAGGCTATTACGGAGGCTGGGTAGACATGGTGATAATGAGGCTTGTCGAGATGTTCGTCTCGATTCCTTTCATTCCATTGATGCTCATAATATCGTCTCTGCTGATTTCCCTGAAGATTTCTCCGCAGTACAAGATCTATTACACCATGTTCATCATGGGCATCATCTACTGGGCTGGCGTTGCTCGAATGATTCGCGGCAACATTCTTTCTCTTAGGGAGATGGAATACATGCAGGCATGCGAAGCCACAGGAATAAGAACCCGCAAGAGGATATTCAAGCATCTCATTCCAAACACTATGCCTTTGATCATAGTCATGGCCACGATGGATCTCGGTGGGGTTATCCTGATGGAATCCACGATGAGTTTCCTTGGAATCGGAGTCGGTGTCCCATATGCCAGCTGGGGCAACATGGTGAGCTCTGTCAAGGACAACGTCGTTATGAGAAACTGTCCTTGGATATGGGTTCCGCCTGGATTGATGATTCTGTTCACCGTTCTTGCCTTCAATTTTGTCGGCGATGGTCTCAGGGATGCTTTCGATCCGAAGATGAAGAGGTAGGATATGGCAGAAATCACTGAAAAAAAGAATGTCATGAAGAACACCCTGTTCCACAAGACTGAAAAAGAAAAAGAAAGACTACGCCGCATCAAGGAAATCAAGAAGTACAATCTTAGAAAGTACAAGGCCTTGAACAAGGCAAAGAAGCGCAAGAATGTGCCGCAGTCAGAGTACTTGAGCAAGATGCGTGATCCGAACAACATCCTGGAGATTGATAATCTTCATACCAGCTTCTACACGGATATCGGGACGGTGAAGGCCGTAGATGGCGTTACATTCGATATTCCTCGTGGAAAAACTGTAGGAGTAGTCGGAGAAAGCGGCTGCGGAAAGAGCGTGACAAGCCTATCTGTGATGAGGATCCTTCAGGAGCCTCAAGGTCAGATTTCGGCTGGACAGCTCAGGTTCAACCAGATAGACTGTAATAGGGTAATCGACTTGGTCAAGACGCCTGTCAAGGAAATGGAAAAGATCCGAGGTGATGAAATCTCGATGATCTTCCAGGAACCTATGACTACGCTCAACCCTGTATTCTCGATAGGAAAACAGTTGGACGAGGCAATCAAGCTTCATTCTGCGAAGATGAGCAAGAAGGAACTGACTGCAAAGAGCATCGACCTTCTCAAGCTGGTCGGAATTGCCAACGGTGAGGGCGTATACAAGATGTATCCGCATGAACTTTCCGGTGGAATGAGACAGAGAGTGGTAATTGCCATGGCTCTGGCTTGCAACCCGCAGCTTATCATTGCTGATGAGCCGACTACAGCTCTTGATGTAACGATCCAGGCTCAGATTCTCGATCTGCTTCGTGATCTGAAAGACAAGATCAATGCTTCGATCATGCTCATTACACACGACCTTGGCGTCGTGGCGGAGATGGCTGATTTCGTCGTGGTCATGTATGCAGGACGCATTGTGGAGATGGGCACAGCTCGTGACATCTTCCATCATCCGATGCATCCATACACGCTTGGATTGATGAAGAGCAGACCGAACTTCGTTGGTTCGGATGACAAGCTTTATTCGATCCCTGGCAGCGTTCCGAACCCGATTGATCTTCCGAACCATTGCTTCTTCCGCAACCGCTGCGAGAAAGCTGTGGCAAAGTGCGCCAATGCTTATCCTTGCATGAGAAGCGTCAGCCTGACCCATAAGGTCGCCTGCTATCTGTTCAATGAAGATGGCTCTCTTCTGGATCCGAACATGGTGATAGAATCTCCGCTTTCTCTTCTCAAGAAAGCCGAAAGCGAACTGGATAAATCAAAAGGAGCAGCCAAATGAGTGCAAAAGAACTGAAAGAATATGATGATGCTCCAGAAGATATCAAAGTCCCGGACAATGTCCTTCTTCGCGTCTCAGGACTGAAGAAGTACTTTCCGATCAAGGCTGGAGTAACTCAGCGCATTGTCGGATACGTGAAGGCTGTTGATGGAGTTTCCTTCGATCTTGAAAGGGGCAAGACCTATGGCCTTGTCGGAGAGAGCGGCTGTGGAAAGACAACTATCGGAAGGACTATTCTGCGTCTGACCGAGCCTACTGCCGGCCATGCCTACTACAAGGGACATGATCTTTTCGCCTTGAAGAAGAAGGAACTCCGGGTGCTTCGGCCTCAGCTCCAGATGATATTCCAGGATCCGTATTCTTCGCTTGATCCTAGGATGCCTATTGGAGAGATCATCGGTGAAGCAGTGAAGGAGCACAATATTGTTCCCCTTTCCGAGTGGCATGACTATGTATTGTCCGTAATGAAGGACTGCGATCTGAAGACTTACCAGATTGACCGTTACCCGCATGAATTTTCAGGCGGGCAGCGTCAGAGAATCTGCATTGCACGTGCTCTTGCCCTGAATCCTGAGCTTATCGTTGCAGATGAACCTGTATCGGCGCTTGATGTATCGATTCAGGCTCAGGTAATCAACCTGATGAAGGACCTGCAGCAGAAGAGGGGACTTGCCTACCTGTTCATCTCGCATGACCTCAGCGTCGTTGAATATATCTCCGATGTCGTTGGCGTCATGTACCTTGGCTCGCTTGTTGAGATGGCTCCGAAAGAGCAGCTGTTCAAGGCTCCTCTTCATCCGTACACTCAGGCGCTGCTGTCGGCAGTTCCTGTTCCGGATCCGGATTACCATATGAACCGTGTCGTGCTGCAAGGCGACCTACCGTCGCCTGCAAATCCTCCAAAGGGGTGCAAGTTCCACACAAGATGCCAGCATTGCATGGAGATCTGCAAGGAAGTTGTTCCTGAATACAAGGATATCGGGAACGGACACTTCTGCGCATGTCATCTGTTTGACAAGCAATAATGGTTTTGAGAGCTTCAGCAATGGAGCTCTCGTTTTAATTGTGATTTTCCTTTTCAGCTTCTAGGCACTCATGATACAATCAAGCATCATGGAAAATGATTCTGTTTCCCTGCTTGAAATCATCAATTGTTCGACGGCAGGTGTTGTAGTAAAGGATCCTCATACTTTTGAAATCCTCTTTGTCAATCAGGCTGCAATTGATTTGTTTGGGAAACCGGCTCCAGGCGTGAAATGCTATGAATACGAGCGGGCAAACTCTGACATCTGCGATGATTGCCCGCTTTATCATGCAGAATACGGCAAGGACTACACTACTGATGCGCCCCAGGCTGCCCTTTCAGATTACTATACTATCTGCATGAGGCTGATTGACTGGAAGGGAAAGCCTGCTGTCGTCGAATTCTGGCGAAAGAAGGCAGGCGATTCACGATCGATTGAAGATCAGAAGAATTTCATTGACGGGATTCCTGGCGGAATCGGAATCTACCATTTCTATGACAATGGCACGATTGACCTTGTATATGTGAATGAAGGCTATTTCCGCATGATCGGGCAGAATGGAATACGCCGCAAGTACAGCGGAACGAAAGTGTCCGAAGCTATTCATCCGGATGACAGAGCCAGCCTGGGCGAGTATATGAAGAAGCAGGTTGCTTCTGGCCAGCTCATCGACTTTGATCTTAGGATTCACGATGGCGATGATCACTACCGCTGGTACAATATCAAAGGCAGAGTCACTGAGCGCATCAAAGACATGTCTGTCCTCTATGCATCGTATTCCGACATAGATCAGCTCAAGACAGCAAAGCTCAAGCTTGAAGCAAATGAGAAGATGCTGGAAACAGCAATATCTTCCCAGAAAATGCTGTTCTGGATTTATGATCTTGACAGCAGGACTGTTTTCAGTGAGTTTTCAAGCCTTGGAAAAGTCGGGCTTCCTGATGTGATTCATGACGTGCCTGATTTCCTGGTGAAGCAAGGTTCAGTGCTTCCTGAGTGTGCTGATGAATTCTGCCAAATGTATCAGAAGATTCTTGATGGAGCGGACAGTGCTGAGTCTGAATACAAAGGACGTAACTACAAAGATGGAAGTGTCTCATGGAATCATTCTGTTCTGACCCGTCTTCCGGACCATGATGGAAGGCGGACCGCCATCGGTATTGCAATGGATATCAGTCTTGAGATGGACAATAGGCTCAAGTATGAAAACGAATTCAAGCTTCGGCAGAATCTGATAAGCAATTCTTTCCGTTATATCCGGATGAATCTTTCGTCTAGGGTAGTTGAAGAGCTGCATGTGAATGGTGGAGATAGCTTTCCTAAGCAGGCGCCATTCAATGTTGATGACAGTGTCATCGATTTCATTCTTGAGGGAATACCTGATGACTATTGCAGGAAATTCCGTGATTCCTTTTCTTTGGAGTCGCTTTGCACAGCCTTTCTTGCTGGCCAGTCAGCAGTAAGTCTTGAATATCCCAGAGTAATCAATAAGGAAACCGGCGAGTCACATTGGTTCAGATCAGAGGCAAACTTGAATCTGCGGCCGGATGGCGATATTGAAGCCTTCATCCATTCTGATGATATAGAAGACGAAAAGAAGAACAAGCTTGCCATAGACAGCATCGCCGATGAAGAGATTGAAAGCATCCTGATAGTAAGCAGGATCACGAAGCTTGTTCATTTTGTCAAATTCAACGGAAGAACGATAGCAAAGAGTGAAATTCCGCTGAAAACGTATCTGGAATCAGAGGTTTATCCATTCATCAATCCAGATGACAAGAAGAAAGGAAGGAATTTCTTCAATCTTGATGCCCTTGTCAGGCGTCTTGAAAAACAGGATTCGGTTGAGCTTGTTTATTCGCTTGAATACATGAATGCCAGCCGCAAGAAGATCAGAGCCTTCTTCCTGGATGATTCGAAGCAGGATGTTGTTTTTGTTAAGCGTGATGTGACTGATGAATACAACAGGACTGAAAGAAGGCATCGTGTTCTTGCAAAAGCGCTTCGGGCAGCCAAAGGCCAACAGGGCAAAGAGCGAGTTCATATCACGCATGAGCCATGACATCAGAACTCCCCTCAATGCAATAATCAATCTGTCTGGTTCACAGATGCTTGACAATGCCGATGAAGCGACGAAGGCACAATACATCACTGATATCCATGAGGCTGGAGAATACCTTCTTGGAATCATCAATGATGTCCTTGATATGTCCAGGATTGATAACGGGAAGCTTGTCCTTTCGCCTTCTGCTTATCGTCTAGAGGATTTCCGGGCAGTGCTTCAGTCGGTCATCGGGGAACAGTGCAAGGCAAAAGGGCTTGCTTTCGTCTGTGATTTTGATGAAAGACTTCCAAAATGCATCATGATTGACAGAGTGCGGCTGAACCAGATATTTGTGAATCTGCTTTCCAATGCAATCAAGTTCACGCCTAAGGGCGGAACGATTACTTTCATTGGGAAGGTTCTTTCATGCAATCCGGGTTGTGTGGGTTCAATGTTCTCTGTCTGTGATACCGGGATAGGAATGAGCAAGGAGTTTCAGGCTCATGCCTTTGAAAGCTTCACGCAGGAGCAGCGTGATGAGAATCATCAAGGTACGGGTCTAGGGCTTGCTATCGTCAAGACGCTTGTTCAGCTGTTAGATGGAAGGATAGAGCTTCATAGCGAGATTGATAAGGGGACAAGGTTCGATGTGCAGCTTGATCTTCCTATTGCCGAAGAAAAGCTCAATCCAGAAGCCCCTGCCGATGTCCGGATTCTTGATGGTCTGCGGATTCTTCTTTGCGAGGATAATGCTCTCAATGCAAAGATATGCATGAGTCTTCTTCAAAGCAAAGGATGCATTGTCGACATTGCCTCAAACGGTAAAGAAGGTGTTGAGAAATATTCAAAGGGAAGTCATGACTTGATTCTGATGGACATCAGAATGCCTGTCTTGGATGGGCGAGAGGCTGCTAAGCAGATTCGAGCGCTTGATAGACCAGATGCAAAGACCATCCCAATTGTGGCTTTGACTGCTGATGCTTTCGATCAGGACGAAAAAGCTTCTCTTCTTGCTGGAATGAATGCTCATATTGCAAAGCCGATAGTTCCTGATGTGCTTTTCGGAACGATAGCCGGCTTGGTTGACAACACCGCCAAAGATTCTTAGAATACTACTTGAAATCGCTCTGATAGCTCAGCTGGATAGAGCACATCCCTCCTAAGGATGGGGTCGGGAGTTCGAATCCCCCTCGGGGCATAGCATTTCGCAGCAGGTCTGAATGTCCTGCTGTTTTTTTTCTACAGGTACAACTGAAATCCATGCTAAGCCTGATAAGTACTGTTCAATTGCTTTCAATGATCAGACTGCTACTCGGGAATGAATTGTTCTCTGACATGCAGAATTCGACTTTGTTGTTGGCCAATCCCTCATTCTTCGCCAAAGCTTGGTTTTCCTCATGAAAAAATAGACTTTCCTTATTTAGGGAAATATTCACGCCGAAAACAGTGAAAACTTCCCGAATTTTACAGGTCAGGCAGGAACGGCTTGAACGGTTTGAACGGTTTGGGAACGGTTTGAACGGTTTGAAGGGTTTGGAAAGCTGGCCAATTCTATTCCTCTCGAAAAGTATTAGGCTTGGTACTCATTCTGAACTGCTGGATAAAAACTGTATCCAGTCTGGCAGTTAAATTGATTTCGGGAATTCAACTGTTATTGCGGTGCCTTTTCCCAGTGTGCTTGAAAGGCTGATTGATGCATGATGGTATTCCGCAGCATGCTTGACTATTGAAAGGCCAAGCCCTGTTCCACCGGTTTCCCTGAAGTGGCTTTTGTCTACACGGTAGAACCGTTCGAATACCCGGTTCTGATCTTCTTTCGGTATTCCTATTCCAGTATCCTTCACTTCAAGCATGATCTTCCCATCAGAATCCGAGACAGTGACTGTTACGCTTCCATCTGGCTTGTTGTAGCGGATTGCATTGTCCATCAGGTTGAAGGTCAGCTGCTCCAGCAGGTGCTTCACTCCATGGATTGAAGCATGGATGCCCTGGACTCGAATGCTGATGCCGTTTCTTGCCGCATGCTGCTCAAGGCTTCGCGCTGATGACTGGGCAATGTCGAGAAGGTCAGTATCTTCGAAAGCCATTGGAGTGTTTTCATCGAGCTGGGAAATCTGGATGATGTCATTGACCAGCGAAATCAGTCTTGCTGCTTCCGCTCTTATGCGGGCGTAGAACAAGGGTTTGTCCATATCCTTTACCAGACCATTTTCAAGCAGCTCGGCGGATCCGGAGATTGTCTGTAGGGGAGTCTTGAGCTCATGTGAGACATTTGCAGAGAATTCGCGGCGGATCTTTTCGGCCAGACTTTTCTGGGTGATGTCAAGAATCAGAATTGCGGTCCCGGAAACCTTGCCGCCAAAGCAGATCGGGCTTGCATCCATCTGGTAGACCTTGGAGTCAATCTCAATCTTCTGCTCGCAATGACTTGCTTGCGAGGCTTTTTCGATGAGAGCCTGCATCTGTAGGCTCCTGTTGAGATTGAGAATATTCTCGCCTCTGATGTTGCCGGAAACATGGAACAGACGTTCTGCTGCACGGTTGATGCTAATGATGCTCTTGTCTCTATCGAGCAGAACGAGCCCTTCTTCCATATTGTCAGCGATTAGATTGAATTCATCCTGACGCTGCTGCAATGTCTTGATCTGTGAAGCAATCTGGCTGTTCTGGTCCCTGATTCTTGAAATGAGAGGAGCAATTTCATCGTATGCTTCATCTGCTGATGGAGCTGCCAGGTCGATTCTGTTTATTGGACCGACGATGGCCTGGCTGAGCCTTCTAGCCAAGAAAAACGATAGCAGAATGACAATGAAGAGCATTATCAGAAGTGGCTCAAAACTTTGGAGAAAGAGGTTTGCAACAGTTTTCTGGTTTGTTGAAATGCGTAGAACCGAACCGTTTGAGAGAAGCTTGGCTTCATAGATTGTTTTTTCAGACAGGGTGGATGAATATCTTTCGCTTTTTCCAATGCCTGATTTCTGAGCTTCGATGAATTCTTCCCGTGTGCTGTGGCTTTCCATCGTTGAGGCATCCGCGACTGAATCGTAGAGGACTGAACCGTCAGGGCCTATCAATGTGAAACGGAAATCTTTGCTTCGAAAAGACGAGAGCGGAAGATCTTCACTGCTTTCAACTTCAGATGAAGCAAGCTGGAGCTGTGCATGAAGCGAGTTCTGGATTGCGCCATCGTAGTTATGGTAGGTGATAAGAGCTGCCATGGCAGTTCCAATGACCAAAGAGGAGATCACTGAAATCATTATCGCCTTGAATATCCTGCGTGTCATCTTCATAGCTGCTGCAGACGATAACCAACGCCCCTCACTGTTTCTATGCAGTCGCTGTAACTGCCGATCTTCTCGCGAAGGGTGCGGATATGAACATCAACTGTTCTGGTTTCAACCGAAAAATCCATATTCCACACTGATTCAAGAAGCTTCTCCCTTGAAAAAACCACCCCAGGATTCTCCATGAGAAGTTCCAGAAGGTTGTACTCTTTCAAGGTCAGCGTCAGTGCTGTTCCATCTGCCCACACGCAATGGGCGCTTCGGTCAAGGCGGATTCCTTGGTATTCCAGCACTGATGACGGCTCGGCAGGGTGGCTTCTCCTCAGGACTGCCTTGACTCTGGATACCATCTCCATCATCCCGAACGGCTTGGCTATGTAGTCATCAGCCCCAAGATCCAATGCCTGCACTTTGTCGAATTCCTCGCCTTTTGCCGTCGCCATGATCACAGGTATTTCTGCTGTCTGACTGTGCATCCGAAGCTTCTTGAGAATCGATATTCCATCCTCGTCAGGGAGCATGATATCCAGAATAACAAGCTGTGGCTTTTCATTCTTCAGAGCCTGTTCAAGCTCCTTTGCATTTGCAAGTCCTATTGCATCAAGTCCAGTTGCCTTAAGGGTGTAGACTTCGATGTCTCTAATGCTTGCATCATCCTCTACGCAGAAAATCATAGCTCCGTTTCCCCTTTATGGACTCCGGTGACTGAGAAGACCACCCAGCTGGCGATGTTGACCGCATTGTCCCCAATGCGTTCGTAATGCTTGGCAATCATCAGAAGATCCAGTGCATATCCACCATTATCCGGGTTTTTTGCAATCATGGCAATAAGCGCCTGCTTGACCTTCAGAAAGGCTTCATCCACCTTGTCATCGTCATCGATCACCTTCTGTGCCAGAATGGTGTCCTGCTTTATGAAGGCATCGATGCTCTCTGAGACCATTGTGATTGTGAATCCGGCCATTTCCACTATCAAAGAGCAATCACGTTCGTTTCGGTGGATAAGGTATCCGATGATTTCGGCAATGTCATCGGCCTGATCTCCAATCCGTTCCATGTCGGTGATCATTTTCAATGCTGCGGAAATCTGCCGCAGGTCCCCAGCTACAGGCTGCTGAAGCAGCAGAAGCTTAAGGCAAAGCGATTCTATTTCACGTTCCATCTGTTCGATCTTCGCTTTTAGAAGCGAAACGTTTCCAAGCGTGATTGTGTCTATTGCAAGAGCCTGTGAAGAAAGCTTGATTGCCTCCTCGCAGAAAGAACCCATCTCGATGAGCTTTGTGTGCAGCTCAGAAAGCTGCTTTTCGAATGCATTTCTCATATCAGCCGAACCTCCCTGTGATGTAGTCTTCGGTACGCTTGTCATGCGGATGAGAGAAAACCTGTTCGGTATTTCCGGATTCGACCAGTTCTCCCAGAAGGAAGAATGAAGTCGTGTCCGAGCTCCGCATGGCCTGCTGCATGTTGTGAGTGACTATGATTATTGTGAATTTTTCCTTGAGCACCGACAGAAGTTCCTCTATCTTTGCAGTCGAGATAGGATCAAGTGCTGAAGTAGGCTCATCCATCAGCAGCACCTGCGGCTGAACCGCTATTGCACGGGCGATGCATAGCCTCTGCTGCTGCCCGCCAGACAGACCCATGGCGCTCTTTCTAAGACGGTCGCTTGTCTCGTCCCAAAGAGCTGCCGACTTGAGTGCGTTCTCGACGATATCGTCAAGCTCTGAGCGGTTCCTGATTCCATGAGTCCGCGGCCCGTATGCTATGTTGTCGTAGATGCTCATCGGAAAAGGATTGGGTTTCTGGAACACCATTCCAATTTCCTTTCGAAGATCGGTCACATCAAGTCCGGGGTCTCTGATCTCAGTATTCCGGTAAAACACTTCCCCCTCGGTTCTGACTTCCGAAATCAGATCGTTCAGCCGGTTGAGAGTCTTGATGAATGTTGATTTCCCGCAGCCTGAAGGACCTATGAGTGCATTCACTGAGTTGGGGTAGAAATCAATTGTGATATCCTTGAGTGCCTGAGTCTTCGAATACCAAAGGCTCAGCTTCCTGCATCTGATTATCGGTTCCTGTTTCATATTTGCTTCTTCTTTGCCTTTGCTATCATCATCGCTGCCAGGTTGATCAGGAATGTAATGATCAAAAGCATTATGGCGATGGCGAAAGCCACTCCGAATTCTCCCTGTTCCTTTGCATATACGTACAATGCCACGCTCAGGCTGGCGCCGGGAGAAGAAAGCGCCTCTGAAAGCGGGACAAGCGAATGGGCGAACCCAGCCGTGAACAGAAGCGCCGCAGATTCGCTTGTGACTCTTCCTGCACTCAGGATGCATCCTGACATGATTCCATCAATCGCATTCGGCAGCACAACTGTCCATATCGTGTGCCCTTTCCCCGAGCCAAGAGCCAGTGCTCCCTCTCGATAACTCTGGGGAACTGTCTTCAGGCTTTCCTGGACAGTCCTTATCACCGTAGGGATGTTCATGATTGCAAGCGTGCATGCACCAGCTGCTAATGATGTCTTGAAATTGAATAATTGACAGAAAACAAGCATTCCTACAAGACCGTAGATTATCGATGGGATTCCTGAAAGGGTTTCAATGGCGAACTCTATGCAGCTTTCGATTTTTCCGGGATGTGCATATTCAGTAAGATAAATCGCGCTGATCACTCCGATTGGAAGTGCGAGAACCAAGCTGAACAGCAGGAGGTAGATTGTGTTCGCTATGTCAGGCAGGATTCCAATCGTCCCGTTCAGGTAGCTTGGAGTTGTAGAAATGAGCTGCCATGTAAGGCTTCCTGCGCCTCTGCCAACCACTTCGCAGATGATGAAGGCGAGAATGGCAATCACAATTGTCGCCGAAGCTAGGACCAGAATCCTTGAGCATATTCCTGCTGCTTGTCTTCTATTCATGCTTCTTTCCCTTCTTGAGAATCAGATGAAGCAAGGCATTGACTATCATTATAAAGGCAAACAGCACCAGGGCGATTGAGAACAGTGCCTGACGCTGAAGTCCTGATGAGTATGACATCTCGCTTGCAATTGCAGTTGTGAGGAACCTCACGGATCCGAAGAGAGAGGGCATGTTGGCTACGTTTCCAGAGACCATCATTATCGCCATAGCTTCTCCTATTGCCCTTCCGATTCCAAGAACTATTGAGGCAATGATTCCGCTTCGGGCTGCTGGAATGCTTACATGAAGGTATGCTTCCATCGGAGTTGAGCCAAGAGCCAGCGAGGCCTCCTCGTACTCTTTCGGAACCGAATCCAGCGCCACTGCCGAGAGCTTGATTATCGAAGGCAGGATCATCACAGCAAGCACGATTATCGCTGCCAGCAGGGAAGCCCCATCCGGCAGCCCGAACAGTTTTCTTATCCCTGGAACCAGTGTGAGCATCCCGATAAGTCCGTAGATCACCGATGGAATCCCTGCAAGAATGTCGATTGCGCTTGTAAGAATCCGCTTCACTGGTCCTTTTGCAATCTTTGAAAGGAAAACTGCTGCTCCTATCCCAATCGGAACTCCTATCAGTATTGCACCGAACGTCCCATAGACTGAGGTCAGGATGAAAGGAAGAATCCCGAACTTAGGGTTGCTGGATGTCGATGCCCATTCTTTGCCCAACAGAAAGTTTCCAAGTCCTATTTCACTGATTGCAGGCAATCCTGCCCACATCAGGTAAACAGTTATGAGCAGGACTGCAGCAACGCAGACTAGCGTCACTGCAAGAAGCAATGCAGAGATCGAGACCTCGCGGGTCTTGCTACTTGGCATCGACTGCTCCGGCATTGGATATGATGGATTCTGTTCCTGCGCTCATTGCAAAGTCGAAGAATGCCTGGGCGCTTGGACTGAGTGTCCTTGCATTTGATGTCACCATAATGAATGGTCGCTGGATCTTGTAAGTCTCATCCGCGATTGACTGTTCGCTGGGAATCACTCCATCGACCTTCAGAGTCTTCACTGTGTCTTTTACAGACGAAAGGGAAGCATATCCGATAGCGGCTGGATTCTGGCTTATGGAAGCGATGACATCCCCTGTGCTTGTAAGTTCCTGTCGGTAGAGGCAGCTTTCCTTTGTGCCTGTTATCGTTTCGAATCCATCTCTTGTTCCTGAACCTGCTTCCCGTCCGATCACAACGATGGTCTGGTCGTTTCCGCCAACTTCTTTCCAGTTTGCAATCTTGCCTGTGAAGATCAATGCAAGCTGCTCAATTGAAAGCCCTGTAACAGGGTTGCTGTTGTTCACCACGATTGAAATTCCATCATATGCCAGAACCGTCTGGTTTAGGCCTTCTGCGATTTCGCTGTCGTTCAGAGCCCTGGAAGAAAGCCCGATATCGCATCGTCCTTCCTTGACTGCCGAGATTCCTGATCCGGATCCGGTGGGGTTGTATGTGAACTTGATTCCGGGATTCTGGTTCATGAAGGCTTCGCCAAGTGCGCCGATGACTTTTTCCATCGATGTCGATCCATCTGTGGAGACTGATGCCTTTTCCTTTGCTCCGCCGGCCAGAACGATTGACATGCCCATGATCAGGCAGATTCCGATTGATAAGATTCTTTTCATTTTTTCTCCTAACAGATTCAGCGTAGGGCATCGATGTAAAGAGAAATCAGATGAAATTGTAAAGATTCTGTAAAGCTTCTTTTCTGGCCAATCCCTAGTTCTTCGAGTCCTCTGCGGCAAGAAACGCACCAGCGGCCATGATTGCAAGGGCAAGGAAATAAGTCCATTGAACCTTCTCGCCGAGAATCATGAACGAAAGCGCCGCTCCGATGAACGGAGAGACTGCATAGAATGTGCTTGTCTTGGCCGCACCCAGGTCTCTCTGGGCTCTTATGTAGAAATAGATGCTGAGCCCATAGGCGACGAATCCAAGAACCAGGGCAATTGCAATATAAAGGCCATCCCAGGCGGTCTGCCCGATGATAAATGCAATCACTAGCGATCCTGTTCCAGAACCGAAGCCCTTGATGATCACAGTCTGCATAGGATCCTTCGATGAAAGATTCCTCGTGCAGTTGTTCTCCAGTCCCCAGCAGGTGCTTGCAAGAAGCACAAGAAGTGAACCGGTCGAGAATGAGAAGCTGGAAGCATCCTCAACTGAGAGGATTATGCTTGCCCCTGTTACCAAAGCAATTGCGAACCATAGTCTTGTGGAGATCTTCTCTTTGAAGAATAACAAGGCTATAAGCGAAGTGGCCACGATCTCGAAGTTGTTCAGAAGCGATGCGTTGGCGGCCGCTGTGCGCTGGAGCCCGAGCATCAGAAAAATCGGAGCTGCGATATCCAGTACGACCATAAGCACGACCCAGACCAGATCGCTGCGTTCAAGAGGCTTTTCAGCCGGACTGCTGGTTCTCTTCTCGACCATGCTTACAATTGATATCCCGATTCCTGCCCCCAGATACAAAAGGGCTGCAAGGAATGTGGCCGGAAGCTTCTGAAGAAGAATCTTTGATATCGGGGTGCTTGCTGCATACAGTGCAGCTGCAAGAATGGCAAAGAACACCGCCTTGCCTTGTCTGCTTTTCATGAGACTGATTCTATCAGCAAACCATTATTGTTTAAAGGGGACTCAGCCGATGATTGCCGAGACTGCCTTCTCGAACTTGCCCGCATCATACTCGATGTGGAAGGTGTATTTGGTTCCTTTGTCTTCGGATTTTATTGTGATATCCAGAAACTTGCAGCTCTTGAACTGGTTGTACACACGCATCATGTCGTTCTCCTGCACCGTGAGCGGGCAGTTGTCAAACATGTTCTCTGGCTCGATTCTGATAGTCCGGCCATAGTCCAGCTTGATTGCAATCTCTGTTGCTTCCTTTCGCCCGAATTCCACTGGATCCTTCGAGCCGTTCTCGGTGATGAAGAAACCAAGCGCTGGCCCGTTCTTTGTTCTGAAGAAGCGCAGCACGATGCTTCCTTTAGAGGTCTTTCCAGTGGAAGATGTTATGGTGACATCCACGGGGTCGCTTGCAACGCTCTTGACTGTCTTTCCAGTACCAATGTAATCGTTCCAGTCCGCAGCGGTGAACTTCGTTGCGGCGAACACGCTTGATGCTGCAAGGATAAGCACCAGAATTGCTATGATGAATCTTTTCGTCTTCATGATAAATCCCTCCCTATATTTCGCTTCTTGATTTTGTGTAACTATACAAAGAAACAAATAAGCTGTCAATTCTGCCGTCGGCGGGTTGAAATAGTTTTTGCTCTTATTGTAGAATCCAAGCGGAGAAAGCCATTGATTTACATAAAGCCCTACACCGATTCTTATTTGCCATATGGTCTTGATGCGAAGATGCTTGATCTTAAGCTTGACGATATCGTATGCGATTCTGATTCAATACATATCAATGCCAATTTTTCTGAAAGCGGGAATGTTTGCTTGGTTCCTTTGACCATCACGCTTCCAGAACAGATCTTGTCGTTTGATTATTCGAAGTTTCCGAAGTTCAGGATTGTAAAACCTCGGTTTTCATGGGACTCCACACCTGAACTGACCCAGGAGGAAGCCTGTCAAGCCATTGCGGAATGCACACTGTCGCAGCTCTCGAAAGCGGTTGGCAAAGGCAAGGTCAATGACATCGCATTCTATCCGACAACCAGCACTACTGTAAGTGATGCGATAAGAAAGACAGAGGACAGTCAGCTGGGCGATATCTCGGATCAGGTGTTCTTTCAGAAGGCCAACCCTGGCTCTGTGGTCTTTGATGTTCATGTGGATATTGATCTGAAAGCCTCTATGTCCTCTAGCCGTTATCCCTTGATGATGAAAGGCACTGTAGGTACCCAAAGCAGACAGTACGTCATAAAAAGCCCTGAGGATTTTTTATGGAGAGTCGACAGCCATACGGTATTCATTTACGGAAAAGGTTTTTCATGGAACCACAACATTGCAGATCTTGATGAGAAGAGCCGTATTCGCTATGAACTCTACCGAAGCTGCTTCACGAAACAGCAACGAAAGGCAAACGACTTCCCGCTTAGTTCGGAAGAGCTGGTAAAATACATAGCAGTTGCCTGCCGGCATGGTTTTCCTGTGAATATCGATGGTGTTGCTATAAGTGACATTGCATTTCAGAAGCCAGTCATCCGAGGCCGTATCACCAAAGGCGGATGCAACAGCATAAAAGTTGCCATGTCCGCCCCCGGCGGGATGATCCCGCTTGGAATCGGACCGCGTTTCGTCCTGTTTCGGTCACGTGACTGCCTAAGGGCTGCATGCGGTGACTTGAAATGGATAGCAGCTCTTCATATTCCTTCGTTCTTCGCAAAAGGCGGTCTTTCTGTCGCAGAGACTGATATCAGGAAGTTTGTTCAATTCCTCCTTCCTGAGCTGGAGAAGCATGTGAAATTCACAGGAAAGGAGAATATCCCTGAGGATCTGATTCCTGAGTACGGCGACTATTATTTCACTTTGAAGCCCTGCGGGACGTCTATCTACTTTCTGAAGCTTGAAGCTGTTGTGAAGTATGGAGACAGTGAATACAACCTATTTGTGAATACCGGTCTGGGCGAACGCAACGGAGCAGATGAGATGCGGGTGATTTCAGAGCTTGAGCTGTTCTGCGGTGCGTATCTTGGCTTCAACGGAAGCCTTTCATGTGATCCGGACCAGACAGATGATTTCATGAACATGATGACAGCGCTTCCCGCCAAGCTTTCAGAGTTCGGCGAAGTATCTCTTTCTGATGATTTTCGGAAACTGTTTTCTGTCTGCTCAACAGCTTCGAAGATCCTGACAGACATCGAAGAAGGCGGGCTTTTAGATCTGACGTTTGAGATAAGCGATGAATTCATTGAACAGATTCCAGCAATTCTTCGTGCATTCCATGAGAATTCCAGGTATTATCTGATACCTGGCGGCGGAGTGCTTGATCTCAAGAACGATAGCCTTGGAAGCATATTAAACTTGATGCAATCACTTGGACTTGATCCTAAGGCTATCGGAAATAAGTCTATCCAGATTCCTTCCTACCGTGCAATGTTCATGGATTCAGAAATTTCCGCACTGGGAAATATCCAGGTTTCACGGTCAGATGCCTTCCGCAGTCTGGTGGGAGCAGTCAAGACGTTCAGTGAAAACAGCTGTGCTGTTCCATCAGGACTCAATGCTACCCTGCGAGAATATCAGAAGGCTGGTTATTCCTGGATGCATTGCCTCTATTCTCATGACCTCTGCGGGATTCTGGCCGATGACATGGGACTCGGGAAAACTCTTGAAACTCTGACCATGCTTTCGCTTTTCAAGCAGGAAAAAGGCAAACTGAGGGCATTGGTAGTGGCTCCTGCCTCGTTGATTCTGAATTGGCGCGACGAAGCAGCTAGGTTTGTCCCAAACCTGAAGATCCAGCCGATGATGGGAGGCTCCAGACTTGATCTTGAGGCTGATGTGATAGTCACAAGCTACGGTCTTGTCAGCCGCAATGCTTTGGATTACTCATGCATAACCTTCGATTTCATCATTCTGGATGAGGCTCAGAACATAAAGAACGGCGCCACTGCAGCTGCCAGGTCTGTAAAGACGATTCCATCTGTTCATCGGTTTGCATTGACTGGAACTCCGGTTCAGAACAGCTTGACAGACCTCTGGTCTCTGTTTGATTTCCTCATGCCTGGATTCCTGTACACGCAGTCCGAATTCAAGAGCCGTTTCATGAGCAAGAAGAAGGATTGCAATGCGCTTCTTCAGAAAATGGTTTCTCCGTTTGTCCTGAGGCGGATGAAATCCGAAGTACTGACTGAGCTTCCTTCAAAGACCGTATCGGTTCGCAAGGCGGAGATGGAGAGTGACCAGTTCGACCTTTACAAGGCCAATCTTGTTGCTTCGAAGAAAGAATTCAGGCGGCTTCTGGCCGAGAAAGGTCTCAAGCAATCACGTATAGAGGTCCTTGCGCTTCTGATGAAGCTGCGGCAGATCTGCTGTGATCCTAGTCTTGCCTATGGTGACTACAAGGGAAACAGCGCAAAGAGAGCGATGTGCCTTGATCTGGTGCGAGAGGCTATCTCGGGTGGTCACAGCGTGCTGCTGTTCTCTCAGTTCACAAGCATGCTCGATATCATTCAGAAGGATCTGGAAGAAGAAGGAATCTCGCTTGTAAGGCTTGACGGATCGACATCCAAGATCGAGAGACGGCTCAGAGTAGAGTCATTCCAGAATGATGAAACTTCTGTGTTCCTGCTTTCGCTCAAAGCCGGAGGTCTTGGTCTGAACCTTACCAAGGCGGACATAGTGATCCTCTATGATCCATGGTGGAATTCCGCTGCCGAAGAGCAGGCGATGGATCGCAGCTATAGAATGGGACAGGAGAAGCCTGTGGAGGTGTACCGCCTCATTGCATCTTCCTCGGTGGAGGAGAAGATCCTTGAGCTTCAGGAGAAGAAGATAGGGCTTTCATCGGTTCTTGGCGATGGCTCTGACAGCCTTGGCGATATGACCGAAGAAGAGTGGCTGTCTCTATTTGATTGATGTAAGGTAAAGTTGACTATTTATCCGTATGGAAGTATCGTTGGTTAGTCTGTTCTAACAGAACACGAGGAAAGCATATGAAGAAAGTTCATGAATCTTCAGAGGATTATCTGGAAGCTATATTGAAGCTTCACTTTGAGAAAGGGGAAGTGCATGCTATAGATGTTGTCAATGACCTGGGCGTGTCCAAGCCTTCTGTAAGCGTTGCTCTCAAGCATCTGAGCGAAGAGGGATACCTGACTGTCGATGAATTCCGCCATATCATACTGTCCAGAAAAGGCCAGGAGCTTGCTTCCAGGATACTGAACCGTCACGTGACTATTGCTTCTTTTTTAGAGAAGCTTGGCGTGAGTGAGGAGAATGCTCTTCTTGATGCATGCAAGATGGAGCACGATATAAGCGAAGAGTCGTTTGCAAGGATCCAGGATTTCCTGAAGAAGTGATATGAAGCGTATTGAATTCGATGATTCTCTTGTGAACCTTCACTGCCACAGCCATTACTGCGGGCATGGAAGCGGCGAAGTGGAAGAGTTTGTCCAGGCAGCGATTGATGCGGGAATGAAGATCCTGGGAGAGAGCGAGCACTGCCCTGTCCCTGATGGGCACTATGCGTCGACACGTATGCCGCTTGGGGATCTTGATTCCTACATCGAGGATAGCCGTGATGCGGCAAGAAAGCACCACGACGAGATAACGATGCTCTGCGGAGCTGAATGTGACTGGAAAGAGTGCTATAAAACCTATTATGAGGATACTATTCTTGGTTCCAAGGCTTTGGACTATGCTCTGATGTCCATCCATTATGTTGTTGACGAGAATGGATATGATGTACTTGTCGTGCACAACCGTGACAATAATCCTAAGTTCCTGTCCCAGTATACAGACAGGTATATCAAGGGTCTGGAATCAGGGCTGTTCCTGTTCGGATGTCATCCTGATCTGTTCGGGATGATGTATGAAACATGGGATGACCAGGCAGAGAGCTGCTCGCGGGCGATAATCGATGCGGCCAAGGCGCTTGACATGCCGCTGGAAATCAACGGGCTTGGAATGATGCGGAAGATTCAGAAATCCGAGGATACTTCCAAGTCCGAGGATCATATGTATCCGATTCCCCAGTTCTGGGAGATGGCCTCAGCCTCAGGAATCAGGACTGTTGTCAGCAGCGATTCCCATCATCCGGAGGATGTTGCTGGTAAAGGACGCAAGGAAGCCGAGAAGTTTGCATCTCGCTTTGGCATCACGCCGGTGAAGGTTTCCATCGAGAATGGGCATCCGGTTCTGATCTGATTGAAAAAAACTCTCACAATCCGTTGAGCTTATGATATAATATCAGTGCAGGAAGCAGGGACTGCTGCTTCAAGGGAGCGCTGTATGTCCAAGATCATCACTATCGGAAGAGAGTTCGGAAGCGGGGGACGCCTTATCGGGCGGAGCCTTGCACAGAAGCTCAATGTGCCGTTCTATGACAAGGAAATAGTTCACAAGGCTTCAGAAATTTCTGGGCTGGATGAGAAATTCGTTGAGGATATGGAACAGAAGCTTAATACAAGGCTGCTGTTCAATGTGACTTCGAACGGTCACTTCTTCTCTTCGGCTCCAGACAGCCAGTTTCCTCCGTTGGAGGATCAGGTGTTCTTTGCCGAATGCAAGGTGATCCGTGCTTATGCGGACAAAGGCCCGTGCGTAATAGTCGGACGCTGTGCGGACTTCATCCTGAAAGACAAATATGACAGCTTCAATATCTTCATCTATGCTCCAGTGGAGCAGAGAGTTGAAAGGCTCAAGAAGTACTATCAGCTGGACAGCGATGACTACGAAGAGCGTATCAAGAAGATTGACAAGCTTCGCTCCCGCCATTACGAATTCTACACCGACAGGAAATGGGGAATGATCGAGAATTATGATCTCTTGATTGACTCCGGCAAGTTCGGAATCGAAGGAACAACTGAGATCCTTGCTGCCGCTGGCGCCCAGTTCTTCAAGAACTGAATCAGTTTTTCCGCATGTGAATCAGTCCTCTGCAATCTCAGGACTTAGGTTTTGCTTATCTTAGGATCTTCTTGCTTTCCAAGGCTGCGTGGGTGATTTTATCACCTCATCCGATGTTGTTCATTTAATGGATTATCGGTATATTCATCTTGTAAAGGATATAAACGATACTATGGTAGAACTTAAAGATATTGGAATTGCCAAGGGCGGGAAGCAGATACTTCATGATATAAGCTTCAAGATTCCTGACAATGAATTCATTGCAATAACAGGTCCCAACGGTTCTGGCAAGTCAACTCTTGCCAAGATCATCATGGGAATCGACAAGCCTGATACAGGCAGCATCCTGCTTGACGGGGTGGATATCACAGGTCTTTCCATGGTCGAGAGAGCAAAGAAAGGAATTGCCTTTGCATTCCAGACTCCTGTGACTTTCAAGGGAATCACTGTGAGGCGGCTTATGGAGCTTGCTTCCGGCAAGAAGCTTGAGAAGAGCGAAGTGTGCACGTTCCTTTCCAAGGTCGGGCTATGTGCGAACAACTATCTTACCAGGGAAGTGGATTCGTCACTTTCTGGAGGAGAACTCAAGAGAATTGAAATCGCATCGGTTCTTGCTCGCAAGGCCAGGGTGTCTATCTTCGATGAGCCTGAGGCTGGAATCGACCTCTGGAGCTTCAAGAACCTGATTGAGGTATTCGGTGAGCTTCGGTCTGAAGTGGAGGGAAGCATCGTGGTGATCTCCCATCAGGAAAGAATACTGAATATTGCAGACAGAGTTGTGCTTCTGGAAAATGGAACTATTGACAAGGTAGTGAAGCAGGGTGAGAAAAACAGTCTTTTCACCGACGAGCTTCGCTGCTGCAAATGCTGAGGAATATTATGGAAAATACTGATAAAGAAAAAAGCAAGCTTGATGAAGAGCTTCTTGGGACCATACTGTCCAGCAAGAGCCTTTCCGGCGATACTGGCCTTGAAGAAGGAGCTCACAGTCTTCGGAAGAACGGCTGCTCGATAGAGCTCAGGAGTACTCCGAACGTAAGGATTGAACGGAAGACAGACCATCCAGGCATCAATGTCTATGTGAAGGATGGGGCCCCGCTTGAGTTCGTCCATGTTCCGGTGATTATTACAAAGGGCGGCTTCGATGATGTCGTGTACAACGACTTTCATGTGGGAAAGAATGCCCATGTGATCATAGTCGCTGGCTGCGGAATCCACAACGACGATGACTGCAATGCCCAGCATGATGGAATTCATCGCTTCTTCCTTGATGAGGGAGCCGATGCCCAGTATGTTGAGAACCACTATGGCGAAGGAACCGGAACAGGAGAGAGAATCCTGAACCCTGAGACAGATGTCCAGCTTGGCAAGAGCGCCACGCTTCGGATGGAGATGGTTCAGATCAAAGGCGTTGATTCAACTGTACGCACGACAAATGCCGAGCTTGGCGAGAAGGCGACGCTTCTGGTGACTGAAAAGATAATGACGACCGGAAAGCAGACTGCGAAGACGATTTTCAATGTGAAGCTCAATGGCAAGGACTCGAAATGCCAAGTAACTTCCAGAAGCTATGCCATTGATGATTCAAAGCAGACCTTCGTTTCCAACGTCGAAGGCAATGCAAAGTGCTTTGCTCATGTCGAATGCGATGCTATAATAAGAGATCACGGCAAGGTGACCTCTGAACCGGCCATAACTGCCAATGATGTTGATGCCAGCATGATCCATGAGGCTCAGATTGGAAAGATTGCAGGGGAGCAGCTTACCAAGCTGATGACCCTGGGACTTACGGAGAAGCAGGCAGAGCAGGAAATCATCAATGGTTTCCTTGCTTAGGCGGACTATTTTATTTTGAAGGAGCACGTAATGGGCTTGATTGAAAACTATATTGATTTTCTCAGCAACTGCAAGACTGAGCGAAAATGCATCACTCAGATTGAGAAGGAAGCACGATCTAAAGGCTTTGCAAGCATTGATGAGGTCAAGGATCTCAAGGCTGGAGACAAGGTCTTTGTTTCCAAAATGGGGAAGAGCATTGCTCTGTTCGTCATTGGAAAGAAGGACATCGCCGAGGGAATGAACATTCTCGGTGCTCATCTTGATTCGCCTCGCCTTGATGTGAAGCAGAATCCAGTCTACGAGAAAGAGGGCATCGTTTACCTGAACACCCATTACTACGGCGGTATCAAGAAGTATCAGTGGGTCGCTCTTCCGCTTGCCATCCACGGGGTGGTATGCCTTGTTGACGGCCGCAAGATCGATGTAAACATCGGCGATGAAGAGGGCGATCCTGTTTTCTGCGTTTCTGATATCCTGCCGCATATTGCACAGGAGCAGATGAAGAAGACTGCCGCTGAGTTCATTGAAGGCGAGAAGCTTGATCTGGTTCTTGGCGCCTATCCTGAAGAGAATACCGGCAAGGACAAGATCATTGCCATTCTCAAGGACAAGTACGGCATCGAGGAAAAGGACTTTGCTTCTTCTGAGCTTGAAGTTGTTCCTGCTGGCAAGGCTCGTGAATGCGGGCTGGATCGCAGCCTGATCCTTGGCTATGGTCAGGATGACAGAGTGTGCGGCTATACTTCGCTTGAGGCTATTCTCGATTCCAAGCCAGCTGACAGGACTTTGTGCTGCCTTCTGGTGGACAAGGAAGAGATTGGAAGCTGCGGAGCAACCGGCATGAGATCCAGATTCCTGGACAATGCTGTTGCTGATGTTGTTTCTCATCTTTCAAAGGATTATTCAGAGTATTCAGTGCGCAAGGCTCTTGAGAACTCCATGATGCTTTCAAGCGATGTGAACGCCGCCTATGATCCGCTGAACAGCGATCTGTATGACAAGCAGAATTCTTCTTTCCTTGGAAAGGGAGTTGTGTTCAACAAGTACACGGGTTCTCGTGGAAAGAGCGGTGCAAGCGATGCAAACCCTGAGTTCATTGCAAAGCTCCGCGGCCAGCTTGATGAGCACAAGGTGGTTTACCAGAACGCTGAGATGGCAAAGGTAGATGTCGGCGGTGGCGGAACCATCGCGCTTTATGCAGCCTACTATGGGATGCAGGTCATTGACTGCGGTGTTTCCGTTCTGAGCATGCATGCTCCTTGGGAAATCACAAGCCGCTTTGATATCGAGCAGGCATATGCAGCTTACAAGGCTTTCCTGCTTCTGAAGTAGATAAAACTGATCAACCATTGCAGGCCGCCCCATGAAGGCGGCTTGCTTCTGGCCAATCCCTCATGCTTCTTCCCATTGGTTCTGCCATTTCCCTAAATATGCCAAATACCGGAAAACTTCCCGAAATATTCAGTTCGGCAGTTCGGCAGTTCGGCAGTTCGCTTCCAGTTCGGTTAGATCGGTTAGTTCGGTTAGTTCGGCAGTTCGGTTAGTTCGGCAGTTCGCTTCCAGTTCGGTTAGTTCGGTTAGATCGGTTAGATCGGTTAGTTCGGTTAGTTCGGCAGTTCGGTATATACGGTTTGAAGTTGTAGATAGCTTAGGGTTTGAGGATGTATTGATCAAATGAAAAACCAGTTGCCGGTTCAATGGAAACAATCATTTTCGGATTACGATCAATCTCTATTGAATCTCTATTGACTTGCATGTTGATTGACACCTGTATTTGCGGGTGTTAGAATTAAATCCACTCAAAAGAATACAAGGAGTTTTTCATGACAATAGATCAGATTGCAAAACACATTGACTACACTATGCTCAAGGCATTTTCAACATGGGACGATATCAAGGCACTCTGCGATGAGGCTGCTGCCCATCACACTGCATCGGTATGCATTCCTCCTTCATTCGTGAAGCCTGTTCATGAAGCCTATGGACCGAAGATCCGTGTTTGCACAGTCATCGGATTCCCTCTTGGATACAATACAGAGGAAACCAAGGTTTTTGAAGCCAGAAAGGCCATCGAAGAAGGCGCCGAGGAAGTAGACATGGTGGTAAATATCGGAGATGTGAAGATGGGCAAGTGGGACAAGATCACTACAGAGATTGCAGCCCTTCGCAGGGCTTCCAAGGGAAAGATCCTGAAAGTCATCATCGAGACCTGCTATGATACCGAAGAAGAGAAGATCCATCTGTGCAAGTGCGTGACCGATGCCGGGGCCGACTACATCAAGACCTCCACAGGATTCGGAACTGCAGGTGCATCGCTTGAAGACATCAAGCTCTTCAAAGAGCACATCGGACCGAATGTGAAGATCAAGGCCGCCGGTGGAATCAGAACAAAGGCAGCAATGGAAGCATTCATTGAGGCTGGCTGTGACAGAATCGGCGCAAGCGCCAAATTCGATACTCTCAAGGACTGACGATGGAAACCAATGATGAGCAGGGAAAAGAACTGATTCAGAAACTCATTCTCACTGCACTTGATTCAAGAAGACGCTCCTATGTCCCTTATTCAGGGTTTTCCGTAGGGGCTGCTCTTCTTGGAAAGAGCGGGAAGATCTATTGCGGATGCAATATCGAGAACTCAAGCTTCGGAGCTACGAACTGCGCCGAAAGGACAGCTTTCTTCTCTGCTGTCAATCAAGGAGAGAAGGAGTTCGATGCTATTGCAATCGTCGGGGGAAAAGCTGAGAACGGGCCGTCAAGTTACTGCCCGCCTTGCGGAATCTGCCGCCAGGTGATGCTTGAGTTCTGCGACCCTGACAAGTTCAGGATCATCCTTGCAAAATCAAAAGATGATTTTTGCATCTATAAGCTTTCTCAGCTGATTCCTGTCTCATTCGGACCAAAGGATCTGGGGAAATAGCCAGTGGAAATCAAAGTCCTGTTTTCTCCATCCGATGAAGTTCAAGCTGTGCAGCTTCAGAAGAAGTGCGATGTCAAAGATCTATCTATGGATACATCGCTCAACTGCAGCAAGGATCTTCCTCCATTCTACGAGTGCTACGAAAATGGCAAGCTTGTTTCATTTCTTACTTTGTTCTTTCCTCATGAAGGAGAGGTCGAAGCAACCGCTTTCACCGATCCTGCATTCAGAGGGCAAGGTTTCTTTGGCCTTCTTGTGAAGAAAGCAGCTGAACAGAGCCTGAGATGCGGCTTTCAGAAGATGATCTTTGCCATTGAAGGCGAAAGCGAAAGCGGTAAGGCTGCTGTGAAGCATTTTCCAGCAAGCTATTCGTTCAGCGAATATGCGATGAAGCTTGATTCGGTCAATGCTCCTGTTTCAAGACTGCCTCGGATTACGCTTGAAAAGGCAACAGAAGAGCTGTATGCCCAGCTTGAGTCAGAACCATTGATCCAAACTCCCCAGCGCATCATGTACATCGCCATGGAGAATGGCCGGCCTGTCGGTCATGCTGCTCTTTGCCCGGATGGAGATGATATCTGGATCTACCATCTGTGCATTGCTTCGCCATTGCGCGGAAAAGGGCTTGGCGAATCATTGATGAGGGCTTTGATAGAGGAAGCTCATCCGCGAAAACCGATTCTTGAAGTTGATACGAATAACATTCCTGCGCTTTCTCTGTACATGAAGCTTGGGTTCAAGCCTGTATCAACGATGGATTACTTCAGCATGGATTTGCGAGCTTTCAAAGAATGCTGACAGCCATGACTGTATTTCTCTAGGTGTGAACGGTGCGGCCGTTTACCCAAATATTCAGGCATTTGACTTAGCTTGAAAGTTGTTTATAATAATCAAAGAGGCATTGCTGCAAGGCAACGACCTCAGTTTTATACGGAAACCCGCCTGAGCTGAGATGTCACGGCGGGTTTATCTGTCTCTATGATGCAAGTTGCATATTGCAACTATCAAGCTCATGATTGAAATAACAAGAAAATCACTCAACCTTAACCACCTCCTGCATTCGAGCGCTGATTGCCTTGACTATTCCGGTTTTATGTATATACTAGTATATACTAGGTGGCAGATATGGTACTTCAGATCAAGAAATGGGGAAATTCTCAAGGAATTAGGATTCCAGTTGAGCTTCTGAACGAAACAGGTCTTTCTGTCAATGACAGACTTGCTGTTACTTCTTCAGAACATGGAAAGATTGAAATCACGAAGATAGATTTGCCGCATAAAGCACTCAAAGCTGCTGGAATGCTTCATCGGTTTGCAGACCCTGAACTGCGGAAGAAGGAGAAAGATGCTTTTGCCGATGCCATGAAGGAGAAGTACGGAATTGCTGATTGATACCAATGTCATACTGAGATACTTGCTTGAAGATGATAAGGAATCTTTTGAAATCGCCTCAAGGCTCATCAGCGATGGGGCTTCCACGCTTCCAGAAACAATTCCTGAATTGATTTATGTTCTGACTAAGGTCTATAGCATTGACAGAATTACTGCGGCAGATGCAGTTCTTTCTGTTCTGGAGGATGTAGATGTGGAAAACGTGAAGTCAATCAAGTCAGCTCTAGAGCTTTTCAGAAAAACAGGACTAGATTATGTTGATTGCCGATATGCAGTTCTTGCTATTGAAAACAGGTATGATGTCTTCACATTTGACAAAAAGCTGGTATCTTTCATAAGAAATGGAAGATAGCAGCTGTTTTATGATGACACTATTTCCAAAAGCGTAATTTTTCGGTATATTCAATCAAATCAGTACAGTAATTTTCTGCACTGGAAATAAGCTTCAAGGGTTTGGCCAGAAAAATGCTCAGAGTGGGAATCGATGTTGGATCCACGACGCTCAAGTGCATCGCATTGGATGAAAACGGGAATCTTGTCTTCTCACGCTACCAGAGGCACATGTCCAAGATCAGGGAAACTTCGGCGGCGATGATTTCAGAATTGACCAGCGCTGTCGGTGACCAGACTGCCTCGATCGGAGTCAGCGGATCGGCGGGAATGGGAATGGCGCAGGATCTTGGACTGGCGTTCTCACAGGAAGTCTATGCCGAACGCAAAGCAGTGCTTGATGAATTCCCGGACGCCTCTGTCGTGATCGAGCTAGGCGGCGAAGATGCCAAGATCCTGTTTCTCAAAGGTCAGCTTGAAGTCCGGATGAACGGATCGTGCGCGGGCGGGACTGGCGCATTCATCGACCAGATGGCAAGCCTCCTGAATGTTCCATCCGACAAGATTGAAGCCCTTGCACATGAAAGCAAGCAGTGCTACACGATTGCATCACGCTGCGGAGTGTTTGCAAAGACAGATGTCCAGGCTCTGATAAGCCAGGGCGCGAAGACCGAGGATATTGCATATTCGGTGCTTCAGTCTGTTGTGAACCAGACGATTTCAGGGCTTGCCCAGGGACGACGGATCGATGGTCAGGTAGTGTACCTCGGCGGCCCTCTGACATTCATTCCCACTTTGCGGTCGTGCTTTGACAAGACGCTTGGGGTCTCTGGTGTATGCCCGGCCAATTCCCTGTACTTCGTTGCAATAGGTACGGCGTTGCTGTCAGAAGGCAGCTACAGCCTGTCCGGTCTTAGACAGATGCTTGAGAATTACGTTCCCAACAAGCGCTTCACTTCGCTCAAGCCGCTTTTCGAAACCGATGAGGATTATCAGAAATTCAAGGCTCGCCATGGCAAGGACTTCATCCCTGTAGCCGACCCGTCTTCGTACAAGGGCAATGCCTATGTTGGAATTGATGTTGGCTCTACCACAGTGAAGGTCTGCGTGGTCTCGAGCGACAAGAAGCTGCTGTATTACACATATCAGAAGAACAATGGCACTCCGGTGACAGCAGTGAAAGATTCGCTTCTATCCTTCATGGAGAAATACCCTGATATCCATATCGTCCGTGGATGCAGCACTGGCTATGGAGAGAACCTTGCAAAGGCTGCATTCGGGCTGAGCGATGGAATCGTTGAGACTGTGGCGCATCTTTATGGTGCCCGATTCTTCTATCCTGAAGTTGATTTCATCATTGATATCGGCGGACAGGACATCAAGTGCTTCAAAGTCAACGATGGGGTAATCGATGACATCTTTCTTAATGAAGCGTGTTCTTCAGGTTGCGGGAGCTTCCTTCAGACATTCTTCGGTTCGCTTGGATACACCGCTGAGGAGGCTTCGGCTCTTGCCTTGAAGGCCAGGCATCCTGTGAACCTCGGATCACGTTGCACCGTGTTCATGAACAGCCTGGTGAAGCAGGCTCAGAAGGATGGTGCGAGCGTTCCGGATATCTTCGCAGGACTTGCAATCAGCGTTGTGAAGAATGCCTTGTACAAGGTGATCCGCTGCTCTGATCCGAGCAAGCTTGGAAAGCATATAGTGGTCCAGGGTGGAACATTCCTGAACGATGCAGTGCTTCGCTCTTTCGAGCAGGAGCTTGGACTTGATGTAGTGCGTCCTGACAAAGCCGAGCTTATGGGAGCTTTCGGATGTGCCCTGTATTCTCTCGGAAAAGGGCAGGGAGAAGGAATCATCACTCTCGAAGAACTTCAGAGCTTCCAGTATTCCGCCCATGGCGTTGTCTGTCAGGGATGCACCAACCATTGCCAGCTGATGATAAGCACATTCTCTGGAGGAAGGCGCTTTGTAAGCGGAAATAAATGCGAGCGCATGGTCAATCCATCAGCGTTCATCAAGAACCCTGAAGAACTTGATATGTATGCATTCAAGCAGCAATACATGGCTGGTCTTGATCTTGGATCAGGGCAGGGGCGTGAGAAGATTGGAATTCCCATGGTGCTCAACATGTGGGAACTGCTTCCGTTCTGGTCTGCTTTCCTAACAAGCCTGGGATATGAAGTCGTCGTCTCGGATCCTTCAAGCCGTCAGACATACCTCGATGGTCAGATGACCATCCCAAGCGATACAATCTGCTACCCAGCAAAGCTTGTCCACGGGCATGTGCAGAATCTCGCCGACAAGGGCGTCAAGAAGATATTCTATCCATGCTCGAGCTACAATATCGACGAAAAGAAGGGCGACAACCATTTCAACTGCCCGGTTGTTGCATATTATCCCGAAGTTCTAAGACACAACATCCCGTTCTTCGAGGATGGCAGCATTGAGCTCATAAGCCCATATGTAAGCATCGCTCGCCCTGTGAAGTTCATAAAGCGCATGCATGAATGCCTCGGTCTTCCGTATGCCAGGCTCATCGCAGCTTCTGATCTGGCCTATGAAGCATACCGCAAATACATTGATGCAATCAGGATGCATGGAAAGAAGATCATTGCCAACGCCTCAGAGAGGAGCATGCCTATCTTCGTCCTCGCCGGCCGCCCTTATCATGCAGACAAAGAAGTTAACCATGGACTTGATGGCCTGATTCTCCAATGCGGGGCTGCAGTTCTGTCTGAAGACAGCGTTGCGTACCTCGAAAAGAAGCAGAAGCGAAACGTTCTCAATCAATGGACCTACCATGCACGCATGTATGACAGTGCACGCTACGTCCTGACTCAGCCTGATATGAATCTGATTCAGCTGGTTTCCTTCGGATGCGGTCTTGATGCCGTTACTTCCGATGAGGTGCGGAAGATCATCAACAATGGCGGGAAAATCTACACCCAGCTTAAGATTGATGAAATCGCCAATCTCGGTGCGGTGAAGATCCGTGTCAGGAGCCTTCTTGCCACTTTGGATGACAACGGCAGAGGAGAGAAGAAATGAAAGGACAGAAGATGACTTTTCTCATACCGAACATGGCGCCGATTCACTTCGGCCTTATACGTGAGGTATTCAATAATTTCGGCTATGACAGCGTGCTGCTTGAAAACACAAGCTCTCGTGTTCTGGATGCAGGACTCAAGTATGTTCATAATGACATCTGCTATCCAGCACAGCTGGTCATCGGTCAATTCATCGATGCTCTTTCTAGCGGGAAGTATGATCCAAAGCATACTGCGCTTTTCATCTCGCAGACCGGCGGGGGCTGCCGTGCAAGCAACTATTACTTTCTTCTCAAGAAAGCCCTGAAGCGAAGCGGCTACGGCGACGTAGAAGTGGTGAGCCTTAATCTGAAAGGCATGAACAGAAGCTCAAGCTTTCATCTGAGGCCTGTAATGCTTGTTCAGGCTTTCGTGGCATTGATCTATGGCGATCTTCTGATGATGCTTTCAAATCAGACTAGGCCTTACGAAGTGAACAAAGGTCAATCCGATGCCCTTGTTGCCAAATGGCTTGAAATCCTTGGTGGGAAATTTGCCCGCAACCGTGGCTATCTTAGCAAAGCGATGCGGGTCAATATGAATGCAATTGCCAAGGATTTCGCAGCCGTTGAGCGCCGCAAGGAAACTAAGATCAAGGTCGGGATCGTTGGCGAGATCTACATGAAGTACTCGGAGCTTGGCAATAATCATCTTCAGGATTTCCTTGAGAGCCAGGGCTGTGAAGTAGTCCTTCCAGGAATCACAGGTTTCGTGTTCTATGGCTTTGACAATGTTCCTAATGACCGGCATTACTATGGCGGAAAGTTCCTAAGCAGCATTGGCTCGCTTCTTATGATGAAGCTCATGACCCGCATCGAGCGCAATATGCTCTCTGTCGTCAGATCGCAAGGATGCTTTGAGGTTCCATCGACTTACCATGAGCTGAAGAAGCGCGCAGAGGGTCTGATTGACTACGGGGTGAAGATGGGCGAGGGATGGCTCCTTCCTGCTGAGATGCTGGACCTTGCCGAGACGGGTACCCCAAACATTGTATGCACCCAGCCTTTCGGATGCCTTGCAAACCATATTGTTGCAAAGGGAATGATCCGCACTGTGTCGGCGAGAACCGGAGC
>JAQUYU010000056.1 GCA_028691695.1 Sphaerochaetaceae bacterium
GAAATACTTGATATGCTTGAAGATGAAGGTGGAATAAAGAGTGTAACCGTTCAGGTGAAAGGCATGTATGCCTATGGCTATCTTAAAGGTGAAGCAGGAGTCCACAGACTTGTGAGGATTTCTCCTTTCGATTCGAATGCCCGCCGCCATACTTCATTCAGCTCTGTGTATATTTCCCCGATTCTTGATGACAGCATTGAAATCAACATCAAGCCTGAGGATATAAGAATCGATACTTACCGAAGCGGCGGAGCAGGCGGTCAGCATGTAAACAAGACTGATTCAGCTGTTCGAATCACCCATTATGAATCAGGAATTGTTGTTCAGTGTCAGAACGAAAGAAGCCAGATCATGAACAAGGATATGGCTTTCAAGATGCTAAGGTCTCGTCTTTATCAGTACTACAAGGCTAAGAAAGAAGAAGAGAATGCCAAGCATGCTATTGCAAAGAAGGAGATTTCTTGGGGAAGCCAGATCCGAAGCTATGTATTCCAGCCTTACACAATGGTGAAAGACCTCAGGACAGGTCAGGAGACTGGCAATATCAATGCAGTGATGGATGGAGAACTTGATCCTTTCATTGAATCGTTCTTGAACTGGTACCAAAGCCAAGGTTTTTCTGAATAATGAAGAAGCTCATCGCTCTCTTTTTTGTCATGGTTGCAGTTCTTTCACTTGCCTTTGCAAGCGAAAGAACTGTTGGTCTGATTGAAAGTGATGATTGCGATGCATTTGACCTTGAAGCCTTGATTGCTCGATGCTTTCCAGCAGATTTCCGAACAGATGATGCTTTGATTGCAAGCAGAAAGGCAAAACAGGAATCTCAGCAGCGCCAGGTCTTTGAAAAGGCCTTGGATGCTGCATATAAGAAGGGAAATAATGAAGCAGTGATTCAAGCTTCAGACAATCTTTCTGGTTTCGTCCTGAATTTCGATGAAACTGCACCGATTACGAAGACTCTTCTTGTCGATTATTCTGACAGCCTTTTGAAAATGTTCACTTCCAATGATTCTGAAGCTCTTTCAGATTATTGCATTGCGAACAGCCTTGATATTCTCATCCTCATGACAAGCAGGAAGATTAACAACCTTATAAGATGCAGGATTTTCGTATTTGAAACGGAACCGATCAAGGTCTATGAACACATCTGCCTTGAAACAGACATTGATTTCAAGGATGAAGATGCAGTTTTCTCATTGATGCCTTTCTTCTATCCAAGTGAATCCTCGCTCATCGTATTCGATGATGCCGTTCCTGAATTTGCCTCAATTAAAGCAAATGGAGAATTTGCTGTTGCAAGACCTGGCACATATGAGTATCTAGATGCAAATGATGATAAAACCAAAATGCTTGAAGTTCCACAGAAGCAGATCGTTCATCTTTCTTACTCGCATGACAGTGCACAGTACGCTTCGATTCTTGTGACAGGGTCAAGCCAGAAAACAAGCATCAAAGCAAATGGGTCGGATTTTGGAAACGTTCCGATTGTTCTGGACAATCTGAGCATTCCATTCACGATGACCGCCAGTGAAAGTGGATTCAAGACGCAGCATCTCCAATCATCTTCAGATGCTTCCCAAATCCATTTCTCCATGACTCCAAGCTGGCTTTCCGAAAACGTTCTTTATCAGAAAGCCCGTGATGACTTCTATTGGTCTTTTGCCCGTTCGCTTGTCATTTTCGGTGCAGAAGTGCTTATTTCTTCTATGGAAGACAAGAATCCTGCTTACAAGGCTGCCGGGATTGCAGTTTCCGGAGCATTGGCGATTTCTCTTGTTGACCTGTTTGGGAATTTATTCGATTATTACAGAACAAGCGTGAGGGTTGCAGAATGAAAAAGTTCAATCTCGGTGCAAAGCTGGCATCATTATTCAAGTTTTCGAAATCTCTTGATGAATCATCATATGATGAACTTGAAGATCTTCTTATCGAAGGCGACTTCGGATCGAAAGCTACATTTGAAATATCAGACCTTGCAAGGGAGCAGAAGCCTAAGACAAAAGAGGAACTTGTCGCAATTGCAAGAAAGATCATAGAGCCGAAGGTTCAGTCAGCGGACATTTCTCCTGTTCCTGGAAAGCTGAACGCATTCCTTGTTCTTGGTGTCAATGGAGTAGGGAAGACTACTACTATCGGAAAGCTTGCTTCATATTACAAGAATAAAGGCCTCAAGGTCGTCCTCGCTGCTGGCGATACATTCAGGGCTGCTGCAATCGACCAGATTGCAATTCATGCCCAGAGAACTGGTGCAAGGCTTGTTCATCAGAATCCTGGAAGCGATCCTGGAGCAGTGATATTCGATGCTCTTTCAAGCGCAGCTTCCCAAAAAGAGGATATCGTTCTCTGTGATACTGCTGGACGGATGCATAACAAGGAGAACCTTCTCAAGGAACTTATCAAGATTGACAAGATCATCAAGACGAAAGTCGAAAATGATTGTTACAAGAAGCTCCTTGTCGTTGATGCCACAACAGGCCAGAATACCATAAGCCAGGCGAAGATATTCTCTGAAGCCATAGGAATAGATGCACTTATTCTTACAAAATATGACAGTTCTTCGAAAGCCGGATCCCTTGTCCAGATTGGAATTCCAATTGCTTTTGTCGGCACAGGTGAAAGCTATTCGGACATTCAGCCGTTCGACAAAGAGGAATTCATATCCTCCCTTCTTGACTTCTGATGAAAAGAGTTCTGGTTCTGCTTCTGGTTTCAGTTATTTCAGTTTCTCTGATGGCTGCACAGTTCAAGTCAAACAGGCTTGGGCAGAACCTAGGCAAGGCCTCTCCTGATGATTCTTATGTAATGAAGGATTACAACGGGCCGGAACCTGTACTTCCCTCTGAGATCAGAGCTCCTTCAGGAAAGTGCATTATCAGCTCTTCAGTCCTCTGGCATGATGGTGCCCAGCTTACTCGATTCGACAGATTCGATTTTCAAGCTTCCTATGCAATTTGCATCACTGATGCCAAATCAGGAGAAATAGAAAGAGCATCATACTTCGAGAATGGACGCATCGTTCTTCTTTCAGTTCATTCCAATGACTCAATCTTTTCCCATGAGTATATTTATGATGATTCCGGCGAGTTGGTTCAGACTGTAAATCTAAAAGACGGAGTTCTTTTTTCTACGGATTTCTATTACCGGAATTCGCACAGCAAGCTTGCAATGGTCAGGACAGTGGATGTTTCTTCCGCTGTCAACGATGTCCTTGTTTCCGATTCCTTCATATATGAAAACGGAAAGCTGATAATGGATTCAGTCACCCTTGATCTTGAGAACAATGCAGTGAAGGCAGAGAAACAAGAAGGGCTTCTTGTCCTTAGCACTTCAGCACCAGGTGGAATGACAACCCGTACGGTGATGGATGAAAAGGGAAGAACTGTGAAGAAGGATACGCTCTTCAATGGTTCACTGGTGTCATCTACGGATTATTCCTATGACGATAAGGGGATTCTTCTCCAGTCCTCATTCACTGAGGGTGCCAGCACAGCAGATACTTACTATGATGCAAATGGGAAAGTGATCAAAGAAGAGGAAAAGACAGATGGAGTCCTGATGGTTTCTAACGAGTATTCTGGAGGAGAAAAGCACCAGACACTATACGAATCAGGAGAACCATATGCTATAGTGGACTATGATGAGATCACTGGCAAGATAAAGAAGGTAACATATTGGTAACTTTCAGAACAGCAAGAGCATATGCTTTCTCGAAAACCCACCGTCAAAGACGGTTTTCCATTCTTATAATCCTTGGGATAGCAATTGGCATGGCGGCTCTCATAATTATCATAGGAATAATGAACTCGCTTCAGAACAGTCAGATATCGAAGCTTAGGGACGTTGAGACCTTTGATATAAGGATTACGGGTTCATCGCTTGATACTTCCGACCTTGGGGCAATCCCTGGTGTTGACCTGGCTTTTTCCTATCTGGACGTTCAGGCGCTTGCGATGAATACAGCTACAGGCAAAAGCACTTACATAAGGATTCGCGGCATTGAAGATGATCTTCTTCAAAGCAGCAGGTTCTCTTCTTCTGTCTACGCTCCTGGACATCTGGACGGCAGTCTTCTTCCGGGCAGCAAGCTTGCTTCGTCGCTCGGTCTGACTTCTTCAAGCAATCTGAAAGTGACGTTTCTAAAGAAAGGCACTACCGTCAGGCTTGTGCCATATACAGCCTTGAAGAAGCTAGGAATGGCATTCATTTCTGATAGTTCTGATTTTTCAGGCAGCACTTGTCTGACAGGGCTTTCTGAGCTCGAAGAGGAATCAGGGTTTGGCCAAGCGGAAATCGGAATCTACGTTGAAAAAGACAAAGATCTTGACCGAGTTATGGATGCGATTTCTGCTTTGGATCCAAATGCCGTGGTTTCAAGCTGGAAGACCGAGAATTCAGCTCTTTATTCTGCGTTGCTTCTTGAAAAATACATGGTCATCGGATTCCTGGGATTCATAATCCTGATTGTAAGCTATTATCTTAAACGCTCTACAGTGAGGATGATTGATTCGAAGAAGAAAGAATCGGCTGCTTTGAGGGCCCTTGGCATGACGAGGTTGAATACTGTAATGATTTTCCTTGTTCAGGCTTTGCAGATTTCGTTGATCGGTATTGGAAGCGGAATTGTCCTCGGGCTCTTGGTTTCGAAATGCCTTACCCCGATTCTCAGATTCATAGACAGCATGGCAAGGCTGTTCACAGGACGCGGAACGATACTGGCCTCTTACCCGTTCAGCGTGACAATAAGTGCGGGTGAGATTGGTGCTTTTTCTGCTGCAATCCTGATATGTACCTTGGCCTTTTCTTTTGCTGGTGCAGCAAAGGCTTTCAAAATCGATATAATGGAGATTCTAAAAGATGATTCAAGGAACTGAAATTCTTAGACTGGAAGGGGTTACCAAAACTTTTCCTAATGGAAATGAAAAATTGGTACTGTTTGAACCGATTGATTTCAGTGTTAATATTGGGGATAGCATTTCCATCATGGGAGAAAGCGCTTCAGGAAAGAGCACTCTCCTTCATATTGCTGCAGGCCTAGAGAAGCCCACAACCGGGAAAGTATTCTGGAAACATGAAACTGAGGAAAAGGATGTATTCCTCCTGAGGGATTCAGAGATTTCCAAGCTTAGGAATCTCTACATTGGCTTTATCTTCCAGAACAATTTTCTGCTGGAAGATTTCAGCCCGCTTGAAAACATCATGGTTCCTGCGCTGATTTCTGGTGAATCAATTAAGAATTCCAAGCAGAAGGCCACAGCTCTGCTTGAGGAATTCAAGCTGGACTATCTTGCTTCCAGGCCAGTCGGTGCCCTTTCCGGAGGTGAGAAGCAGAGAGTGGCAATCTGCAGGGCATTGGTCAACGGACCACGGCTGATTTTTGCCGACGAGCCCACCGGAGCTCTGGACCATGACAATGCCCAGGCGGTAGAAGATCTTCTTGTTTCATTTGCTGCCCAAGGACGCTGTGCTCTTGTTCTGGTCACTCATAATCCTGAATTCGCTTCCAAATGCAGCATCAGGTATCGCATTGCTGGCAGGAGGCTTGTGAAAGATGGCATTTGAGAACTTCTGGTCAAAGCATCTTCTCAAGAACCGCAAGCGGACGATCGGCAATCTTGTGTTGATTATTCTCGTGATGATTCCACTTGTTGTCAGCCTTGTTTTCGTGGACAGCATGATTGAAGGCATCACGAGCAAATACATACACCTTGCCGGTGGGCAGATCCAGTTCATTGCTTCGGCTGATTTCGTTTCCGAAGATGAAGGCATGAGCAGGGTTGTTTCCGGTTTCGGCGAAGTCTATTCCAAGGATTCAACTGCAAGCGTTATAATCAAAGGCGTTGAAAACGGTTATTTTTCCGAAGAGCGCCTGAATGAAATAAAAGTCGAGGCCGAAGACAGAACCCTGATTTCCGAACGTAATGGTGTCATGATAAGCAGAAGCCTTGCTCGGACGCTGGGTCTAAAAGTCGGGGATAAGTTTGCATTGATGGTTCTGGCAAATCCTGAAGAGTCCTCCTCATCGTCTTTTTCTGCTGTCTTCAGGCCCGTGATGGTCAAGCTTTGTGCTGTGTATTCAAGCGGATACAGTCAGCTTGATGAGAATCTTATTTTCGGTTCATTCGATTTTCTTTTTTCCGTCTTCAAGCCAGCGGAAATCAATGTTGAAATGCTTACTGACACAAACGACCCTGAGCTTAATGAAAGGATTGCAACAGATCTGGTCAAGGCGAACAATGATTTGATTTCATTCAAGATATGGAATCAGCTGAACTCGTCTGTTTATGAAAATTTCGTGAACAGCCAGCAGATGATCCTGATAATCATCATCGTGATTGCATTCATTGCCTGTTTCTATTGCGGTACCATTGCTCATGAGATGATAGAAGACAACTATTCTCAGATCTGCACCATGAGGCTGCTTGGAGCAGATGAAAGACAAGTTCAGAAGACAGTATTCTTCTCTGTCTCCAGAATCATTGTCACAGGCATTGCAATCGGATTTGCACTTGGCCTGCTTGTTTCATTCAATCTTTCTCCGGTCCTTGCAAGACTGTCCTCTTCCGGTTTTTCAGGCTTCTCGATGTACCTTCTTGATTTCAAGATTGACGTAAAGCCGCTGAAGCTTATTTGGATGGCTTTGCTTTTCTTCGGAGTCTCCTGTCTATCAGTTTTCATCTCCTTGAAAAATGAGAAGAAAACATCTCCGCTGGAGTTGTTGAGAAACTGATAAACAGTTATATTCTACCTATGAGTTTTGAAGTTTTCGTTCTCGGCACCAGCGGCATGATGCCGCTCCCAGGCAGATTCCTTACCTCAGCAATGCTGAGAAGAGAAGGGGAGCTGTTTCTATTCGACTGCGGTGAAGGCACCCAGGTCTCTCTAAAGATGCTTAATCTTCATTGGAAGAAGATTTCCACCATCTTCATTTCTCACATGCATGCAGATCATGTAACAGGGCTTCCCGGGCTTCTGATGCTTACTTCTCAGGTAGAACGAAACGATCCGCTTTATATCTACGGACCGCCGAAGCTTCAGGAATACATCGATGACAACCGTCGCATTCTTGACATGTACATCAATTATGAAATAATAGTTCGAACTGTAACTGCTGGCACTATACTTGAAACCCCGGATTACACTGTACAGGCTGTTCCGCTTCTTCACAGCAAGCCATGCTTCGGCTATGTTTTCAAAGAGAATGACAGAAAAGGGGAGTTCTTTCCTGATAAGGCAAAGGCTCTGGAAATTCCTATGGGGAAGCTGTGGGGAACGCTTCAAAGCGGTCATAGCATCACTCTTGATGATGGCCGCAAAATCAATCCTTCCGATGTTATGGGCTCTCCACGATCCGGAAGAAAGTTCTCTTACATCACAGACACTATGTACCTGGATTACATCGCTGAAAGCGTAAAGGATTCCGATCTGCTTCTTTGCGAAGGGATGTTCACCAATGACCTTCTGGCAGATGCAAGAGAAAAGAAGCATATGCTCAGTTCACAGGCTGCTACTATAGCTTTGAATGCAAATGTAAAGAAAATGGGCCTTATCCATTACAGCCCAAGGTATTCGGACAAGGAACTTAGAAAGCTCAAGGAAGAAGCCTGTGCAATCTATCCTGACACGATTCTATGCAAGGACAGAATGCACTTTGATATCCCGCTTAAGGATTAATCAAGAGAAAGCTCTCTGGCAACTGTCTGGTATCCAGCAGTTCTTCCTTTGCGGGAAGTCATACGATATTCAGTTTCAAGTAGCTTGAGTACTGCATTTGCTTCATCTTCATTATAGAAGGGGATGACGGCAAGTATGCTGCTGTCTGAAAGAATGAACAGCTTGGCAGAACTCTGGAAAGCTTTCTGGATCTGATCCATGCCACATCCATAGATCCTTGCAAGAGTAATGTCATATCCAATTCTTTCTGAAGAATCAAGTTCATCAGTGATGTAGGCTTCCTTGTCATCCTGATCGACAGGTTCAACGTCATCAGCTGCCTGGAATGCATCTTCATCAGTCAGCTTCACTGCATCAATGGCCTTGATTATAGGATCGTTGCTATCAATGATGGAAACATATGGCTCTTCACTTGTTTCAGCAGCAGGTTCTTCAACTGTTGCAGCAGCAGGCTCTTCTGAAGCTGGTTCTTCAACTGTTTCAGCAGCAGGCTCTTCAGAAACTGGTTCTTCAACTCTTTCAGCAGCAGGTTCTTTAACTGTTTCAGGAGCTGGCTCTTCAACGGCTTCAGCAACAGGTTCTTCTGTTGTCTCAGCCTGATCTTCTTTATTTATTTCGTTTACAATATCAGAGTCTGTAATGTCAGCTGCAATGGTATCATCATCAGACGATCCAGAAGGAAGTCCTTCTTTGGCAATTTCATCAAGCTGTTCAGAAATCTGCTGTTCATAGTCCTCAATTGAGTCTGAAGCAGGAACAAGCTTGCTGTCATCTTCTTCGGCCTCAGTTGGAAGAATCTGCTGAGGGACTGCTTCCTGTGCTGCTTTTTCAGCAAGCTCTGAAGGAGTGAGAACTGAACCAGCAGAATCTTCTTGCTTCTTCTGAACTGGTTCTTCATCCGGCAAGGCGAATAGATTGCCAGCCCGGATCCTGTCTCTGAGTGCTTCATCAAATTCATGCTGCTTTCTGGCACGGACTGAAACACCTATCACTATAAGGATAATTCCAATCAAGAACGGAAGCAGAAGAGTACAGAATCTGTAAACGTCAGATGAGTTCAGCTTGAAATATGGTGCAATCCAATAAAAAAAGGCAAATACTAGAAAACCTAGAACAAGCAATGCCAGTAAAACCGCTGAAAAGACTGTTCCCCAACTGCTTTTCTTCCTATTTTCTTCCATAATCTACCCCTGCTTTACTTTAACCAAAGAAACCAGTACAATTCCAATATCAATCTCTTTAGGATTATATAGAAAAAATAACGCTATGACAAGAAAATGTTTGCTTCTTTTCACTATCTTCTTCATTTGCACGTTTTTTTTGCTCTCAGGCATCCTTGGGGAGAAGGGTTTTGTCTATAGAAAGCAGCTTTCAAGGCAGCTAGAGTCGCAGAATGATATCCTCGAAAAGCTCAATCTGGCAAAATCCAATCTTGAATTGCAGGAACAGAACATTTTTTCTGAAGATTTCCTTAAAGATAAGGCAATAAAGCAGGGATACAGTTTTGAGAATGATGTCGTATATTATTTTGATTCAGAGTATCTAGATTATGATACAGAAAAAATGTATGATTTGAAGAAACTTCAAGCGGATAATCAGGAAATATGGTTTCTTTCGCGCTCTGCCATTGCTTTGATTTCATCAGCGGCAGCCGGGATTGCAGTATTGCTGATGATTTTCGCAAGAACTATAAAGAAGCATGGAGCAAAAGATGGTACTGAACAAGAATAACCCCGAAACAATACAGATTGTAAGCAGTCTTATAAAAAGCGGTGGAGTTGGCGTGCTTCCTTGCGATACCATTTATGGCCTCTGCAGCTTGGTCGGAATCGGCGAGAAGCCGCTTCGTTTCGTAAAGAACCGCCCTGATTACAAGCCTTTTCTTCTTGTCTGCACAATGGAACAAGTCAGAAGCATCTGCCGAGATGGAATCCCGAAAGACATCGAATCAATCTGGCCAGCACCGCTTACTGTGATTCTTTACAGCAAGTCTGGAATTCCAACTGCAATGCGTGTTCCTGACGATCCATTCCTCCAGAAGCTTCTTGAAACCATCGGATCTCCGCTTTATTCAACTTCAGTTAATACCTCAGGTGAACCGACATTATTGAATTTCTCTGAAATCAGGCAGCGTTTTGAATGCTCAGTTGATTTTCTGGTCAAAGGTTCTGAAACTCAGGGTCTTGTTCCTTCTACACTTATCGATGCTACGGTTTATCCATACAAAGTGCTTAGGCAAGGTGCATTCAACGTAGATGAATTGATCAAATCACAGGTCAGGACGTAACGAAGCCGCTTTCCCAAGATAGACATCGTGCCTTTTATCAATTTTCTGTTCGGTAAGAAGCAGGAACCTAATTATTCTTGGAAGCTGTCCTTTGATTCTTGCTTCCTGAACACAGAAAAGGGGAGTCTCTGACAGAAAACCTTTTTCTCTGAGGCAGGTAGCCGGATTCTTGCAGTCGATGTCCTCTGTTAATGATATTATAAGGGCAGACACCAATCTTTCCTGAAGGTCGTTTCTCAAGCAAAGTTCCCTGTAAAGCTGGCAAGTTCTGTTTGAAATCTCTTCTTCAGTGTTCTGAACAACATCTATCGCTCCACGTATTGCTGTCATCATGAAACTCCTAGGCCGGACTCAATCAGGTGCTGAACCAGGCTTATGACAAAGCCGATTCCGAAGACTAAAGCCAGCTGCACCAAAGATTGAACAATTACTTTCCAAGGAATATGGCCATCGGCATACCAGAGAAATAAAGAGCAGAGAAACATGAAGGCGTTGATCAGGAGGTTGAACCAAAGGAAGAACTGAATGAATCCGGAAAGAAAAGACTGGAATTCGGCTGTCATCTCATGGTAGGAACCGTATGCACAAAGCAGCGTAAGGGCGAAAAGTCCAACCAAAGACCATAGTGACAGAATTCTGAATACCTCAAGTATTCTTCGTGTTCCAAGCATGTTTTCATAGTATCAGAAACGATAAAGCTGGACAAGGAATGAAAGATGATTCTTCAATGACAGCGAAGAATGAAGGATTGTCCAGAAATCGATTAAGAGGCTTGAATTCATTTCAAATTGCAGACAATTCAGCTGTTTCAGAATTTTATTGAAAAATCACTTTTTCAAGATTTTTCTTGCCTGTTGCCCAGCTTTGACTTAGAATATTGATAGAATCATAAATGTGAGGTTTTATAATGTCAGACATTGAAAAAAGACTGCGAAATATCGGAGTAGAGATTCCAAATATCCTTTTGCCTAAGAAAGGAACGGATCTGAACAAATGGGCAGTCGTTGCATGCG
>JAQUYU010000057.1 GCA_028691695.1 Sphaerochaetaceae bacterium
ATCGGATGCATGGTGGCGGTTATTGTTTTCACTTCGATTATTGAAAGTGGAAACAAAATTGAAAGATAATTCTGTTTTCTATGGATATTTGTCCTCAAGGTGGAATATAGTTCTGTTAAGGAAGTGTTCATATGGAAGCAAACCCGCTCCGAACTGTTGATATCAGACAGCATAACAGAAACCTTATTCTTTCAGGAATCTATAGAAGCCGTCTTTCTGGCGGGGCTTCGCAGTCTGACTTGGTGAAGACCACCGGTCTCAAGGCGCCTTCTGTATTCAGGATCTTCAGTTCGCTTGAAGATGAGGGGCTCATAAGGCCATGCATTAAAGCAACAATGCAGAACGATTCGAAGAAAGGGCGCAAGCCTCTTCGCTACACCGTCTGTCCTGGTGCGCTTTACACGATCGGCGTCGAGTTCTGGGCATCATGCATATCTCTTGGAGTGTTCGATTTCAATGGTTCCAGGGTGTTCTGCGATCTTTTCAATATTCCATCCGACTTCGATATCGATCATGTCGTGTCGCAGATAGTCGTGATGGTGAATTCTGCAATAGCAGCGAAAAGCATTGAAAGGGAAAAGATCATCGGAGTCGGTGTCGCGGCGGCAGGGAAGGTCGATGTGCACTCCGGAGTCATTGTCTATTACCACAGAATCAAGGGGATTTCCAATTACCCGCTCATGGCGACTCTTTCAAAGGCTCTTGATTTGCCGGTTCTGGTTCATAATAACTGTTCGGCTTTCGCATTCGATACATACAATCACAGCAATCTAAAGGATGGCTCGCTGTTCACGTTCCTGCTTCGTTCCGGAGTAAATGGCACGCTTGTCGGTCATAGAGGAAGGATTTTCCTAGAGTCCGATGGAACCAACTTCGAGGCCGGGCATCTTCCTCTGGACTTCGACGGGCCGCTGTGCACATGCGGGCTTCGCGGATGCCTTCAGGCGTACCTGTTCGAGGTCAGCCGAGAGTTTGACGGCCAGTCAGATGAGAATTCGCTGTTCTTCAATCTGGAGAAGCCGCTTATTGATGGAGATCCGAAGGCTTTGGAGATTGTGAGAAGGGCAGCGCTTTACATGTATTCGAGCATAAAGTGCATTTCAAGGTTCATAGCTCCTTCTGCGTACATGATAGTCTGCCTGTCGGATGTAGTGGCAGAGAATATCGCATCGGAAATAACGAGGCTCCTTTCTCAGGAGAATGATTCACTGAAGAGAAGCACTCCGAGCATCTTCCATGAAGAGTATGACAATCTTCATTCTCAGAGAGGCATGAGCGACATGCTTCTCGAGCAGTTTTTTGCAAGGTGATGTAATGGGAATAACTGTTCCGCAATGGATATATGATGGAGCCGTCATCGGCTTCGACGATGAATCCGATGCCAGGAAGATCTTGGATCTGGCTTCGGCTCACAAGGCTATGATTGCAGGGCTATGGAAGCGCAATGAGCCCGAAAAGCAGTGCAGAGGAGTCTGGTTCTCTTCCGAGTCAGAAGGAGATGTGCGGTTCTACGATGTGTCCGGGAATGCGCTTGGCTGGCGCAATGTTGTTTCCGGGGCTCTGTCATCAGACTGGTCAGCCCAGAATGGAATTGCTTCGGTGATCCCTTCGGTTCTCTGCCTCGGTGATTCCGGCTTGCCTGTATCCTTTTCCGAGATAGGCGGGAGCAGCGCAGGCATGACAGCCGAGCTTCTGGTGCGATGGACTGAGCTAGGGTGCATGTTTCCTGTCATGCTATTCTCTTCCAGATGCCTTGATGCAATTGGCGATTCCCCGCAGGTCATGGATATCCTTTCCTACTGGTCGCTGGTCCATAGGGTCCTCAAGCCTTATCTTCAGCTTTGTGAAAAGGAAGCGAGCAGCAGAGGCCTGGCAATAGTCCGATCCATAAAATCAATATATCCAGAGTCCTGGTCGGAAGCTTGCACTGATGAATTCATGGTTGGGAGTGAGCTCATTGCAGCCCCAGTTCTGAAAAGAGGAGCCAAGGGACGATCAGTTATGCTTCCGAAGGGCACTTGGGTGAATCTCTTCGATTCCCAGGAATACAGCGGCGGAAAGATATGGTTCGATTCCCACTGGCGCAAGCCTTGCACCGCAGTGTTCTACAATGCCGACAGTCCGCTTTCCTCGTTTTTTGAGAAGATGAGCCTGTGCATAAGGATTGTTTGATCTTGGTTTTTTGGTTATGCTTGTGTTATGAAAAGCGATTACAGCATCATTCATAGAAGCCAGAACATCGGATCGGTAATAAACAGACTTCACAAGGAAGAACTGCTTTGCGTGATTATCCAGGACAAAGGCAGCACTGATGATATGCTTCAGGCGATTGATTGGTACAAGAACAACATGAATTTCTCAATTCACGTTGCCCTGAACAATGACAAGGAGAAGCTTGATCGTCTCACTGAAGCCCATCCTGACATCACTTACCTTGTATTCAACCGTCCGGTTTCGATGGCCGCTAGGATCAATGCGATGGCCACCGAATGCTATTCAACTTATTTCCTCGTCGTTCGCAGCGATGCGCAGCTTCTTCGGTTCGATGGCGGAGCACTGATTGATGCTCTTAGGGCAAACCCTCAGATCTGCTGCATAACTCCTGTAGTGAAGAACCAGAAGGACGAAGTGGTCCCGACTCTAAGAGTCCCGGATTCAAGTGTCAGAAATGAGATCAGGACCCAGTGCTTCTGCCCCGACGGAAGCTTCGATACATGTCATTTCTACGATACCCTCTATCCATTCTGGGGACTTGGGCTTTACAAGCGCGCTGTTTTCCAGCGTCTGAGGGGGATGGATGAGCGGATTCATTCATCCTACTGGCAGTCTCTTGACTTCGGAACCCGCAGCTGGCTCTTCGGCTTTCCTGTCGTGGCTTCTAACAGCCTCCAGGTGAAATTGAGGTCCAAGCTGAATGCGATTGAGGACCTTTCCAAATGCGATGGCATCGACCGCTGCTATGCCAAGGTCCTTGGAATGCGGCAGGTCGGCGGTCGCAATTATCTCGAACGCTGGCCCTATCACTGCAGGGCAAGACTGCTTCGAGAGGAAGTCAAGCCCAAGCTTTCCCTGTACAAGACGGACTATGACAAGCTGTGCCAGGGCTTCAGAAAGCCTGAGGACCGCTGATGAAGCGCTTTCTCATAGTCTTTGCTCTTGTCTTGCTTGCGATTCTTCCTTCTGCTGCGGCAGAAGGGCCGTTCAATCATGCCGTCGGGCTTGTTGTCATCGATCCAGGTCATGGCGGTCATGATCCTGGAGCTGTAGGCAATGGGCTTAATGAAAAGGATGCTGTTCTCAGCATCGCACTGAAGCTGCGCGATCTTCTTTCCGATGATGGGATTGAAGTTGTTATGACCCGTGATTCAGACGTGTTCGTCGAGCTTGAGCAGAGATGCGTTATTGCCAATTCTGCGCTCTGGCCGGAAGGAAAGTCTGCTCTGTTCGTTTCGATTCATGCAAACAGCTCTGAGGCAAGCGAGGCTTCCGGATTCGAAGTCTACACGGCACGCAACGACAAGGTCATCGACTTCCTGAATGAAAGCACTCCAGCTGGAATGGGGTTCCGCTTCGCTTCTCTTTCCCGCGAGAAGGCGAGCCAGGAGTGCGCTCTGATGTCAGACAGGCTTGGAAGGGCGATTGTCGATTCAATCGCTTCAGGCTTTCCGTACATGAACAGAAGAGGGCTGAAGGAGGGAAATCTTTATGTTCTCAACTGTACTGCAATGCCGTCTGCTCTGGTCGAAGCTGCATTCATCTCCAACCCCGAAGAGGTGCTTTCACTTGGTTCTGATGCGTTTGCCGTGAAGATGGCAGAGGCCATAGAATCAGGAATTCTTGATTACTCTGATTCGATTAGGTGAAAATTGCTTTATCAAGCTCCGTTTTTGTAGTAATATTGCTTACCAAGGAGTTTCTGAATGATAGATCTAAGAGAACTCAAGCAGAGAAGGGATGAAATAGCCCAGAATATCAAGAACCGCTATATGAACTGCGATGTCGATGAAGTGATCAAGCTTCAGGATGAAAGGTCTGATGACATGCAGAGCGTTGAGGCGATGCGTTCAAGACGCAATGAGATTGCTTCGCTTATGAGGTCCAAGATGGATGATTCAAAGCGTTCCGACCTTATTGCAGAGGGCAAGAAGCTCAAGGACGATATCGCAATTGCCGAATCAAGGCTTGAAGAGATCAACTCGGTCTTCGATCTCAAGGCAAGGCAGATTCCGAACTATGCTCACCCGGATGCACCGATAGGCAAGGAAGACAAGGACAGCACTGCTGTCAAGTTCGTCGGCAAGCCTCCTGTATTCGACTTCAAGCCGCTGGATCATGTCCAGCTCGGCCAGAGCCTTGATCTTCTTGATTTCGATACTGCAACCAAGGTAAGCGGCCCAAAGTTCTACTATATAAAGAACAAGGCTGTGATTCTCCAGATGGCCCTGGAGCGCTATGCAATCGATATCGTGATGAAGCATGGCTTCATGCCGATGATCACTCCTGATGTTGCCAAGGAAGAGGTTCTTCTTGGAACAGGATTCAACCCGCGTGGGGCAGAAAGCAATATCTATACGGTCGAGGGCACTGGAACATGCCTTGTAGGAACTGCCGAGATCACCCTTGGCGGATATATGGAAGACAAGATCATCGACAAGAAGGATCTTCCCATCAAGTTCACTGGTCTTTCCCATTGCTTCAGGCGTGAAGCCGGCGGCGCAGGGCAGTATTCCAAGGGTCTGTACCGCGTCCATCAGTTCTCCAAGCTTGAGATGTTCATATTCTGCCTCCCGGAGGACAGCGACGGCTTCCACAAGGAGCTTCTTGGCATCGAAGAGGAGATCTTCGGAGGGCTTGGGCTTGCCTACCGCATTGTTGACACATGCACGGGAGATCTCGGAGCTCCGGCTTACCGGAAGTTCGACATCGAGGCATGGATGCCTGGCCGTGGTGACAGCGGTGAATACGGCGAAGTCACTTCGACTAGCAACTGCACCGATTACCAGGCGCGCAACCTCAATATCCGTTACAAGGATGATGATGGAAAGACGCGTTTCGTCCATATGCTCAACGGCACGGCTGTTGCTCTTTCAAGGGCTATGGTGGCGATCATGGAGAACTACCAGACCAAGGAAGGAAACATCCGCATCCCTGACGCGCTTGTTCCACTCTGCGGATTCGATATCATTACGAAATAGGTTTTTATTTAATGCGGACCGTCGGCTTTGCCGGCGGTTTTCTATTCTGGAGGCAGAAAGATGGCAGTTTCAGGATTGTTCACTGATTTCTATGAGCTTACTATGATGCAGGGGTACTTCCTCTCCGACAACAACCCTGAGGTTGTGTTTGACATGTTCTACCGGACTAATCCGTTCGGCGGAGGATATGCGGTCTTCACCGGCCTTGAGGAGTTTCTGAAGGCACTTGAGGATTTCAGGTTCTCCAAGGAGGATGTTGAATATCTTCGCTCTCTGCATCAGTTCTCAGAGCCGTTTCTGAGCTATCTTGAATCGTACCGATTCACCGGTTCGGTATGGGCGATGAAGGAAGGTTCCGTGGTGTTTCCTCAGGAGCCGCTTGTTCGCGTGCGAAGCAGCCTTATTGACTGCCAGCTCATCGAGGGACTGCTTCTGAACACTGTCAATTTCCAGACTCTGATCGCTACAAAGAGCGCCCGTGTGTGCCTGGCGGCAGGCGATACCGCCGTGATGGAGTTCGGCCTCAGGCGAGCCCAGGGCGAGAACGGTGCCAACAGCGCAAGCCGGGCAGCTTACATCGGCGGAGCAGCTCTTACAAGCAACACGTTCGCAGCCAAGCAGTATGGAATCCCGACAGGCGGCACAATGGCTCACAGCTGGGTAATGTCGTTCCCGTCGGAGCTTGAGAGCTTCCAGGCATTTGCAAAGATCTACCCGAACAATTGCATCCTGCTCATTGATACCTATGATACTTTGGGATCAGGGATAGACAATGCAATAAAGGTAGGGCTGGAGCAGAAAGAGAAAGGGCTGAAGATGGGCGTCAGAATTGACAGCGGTGACCTTTCGTATCTTCCTAGGATCATCCGCAAGAAGCTCGATGATGCAGGGCTAGGCGAAGCCACGATCTGCGTTTCAAACGACCTTACCGAGGATATTATCCAGACTCTTGTTTCTGACCATGTGCCTATCGACAGCTGGGGAGTCGGAACTCATCTTGCCACAGGAGGGACGCAGAGCTCGCTCAACGGCGTGTACAAGCTTTCCGCAAAGCAGCTTTCCGATGGATCGTTCCAGCCTTCGCTGAAGGTCTCAAACAGCTTCGAGAAGACTACGAACCCTGGAATCAAGCAGGTCTACCGCTTCTATGACAGCGACTCTCTTGCCGTGGGCGATCTCATAGCCCTTGATGACGAGGTGATCGAGCAGGGCAATGACTATGTCTTCTATCATCCTTTCAGCGACACCGACCTGTACAAGATGAAGAAAGACAAGTACGCAACGATCGAGCCGCTTCTTCAAAGCGTGATGGAGAACGGCAGCATTACCATGGATTTCAAGCCTCTCTCGGAGATAAGATCTGATGTCAAGGCGAACCTTGCTCGTTTCCACCAGAGCTACAAGCGATTCATAAATCCTCATATCTACAAGGTTTCCTTGTCTGAGAAGCTCAAGAACCTGAAGAGGGATCTGATCATATCCGCCAAGCTGAACTAAGTTTCATCAGGCTTTGAAAGAGTCGAGGCCTTCTTCATGCTGTGCCCTTTCTTTGAGAGGGTCAGTATGGTCTTGTCCAGAGCCCGTCGCTTCTGGTCCGTCTGGTTGAACAGCTCGCCTTGCATCGGGGCATCTCCGGTGTATACCTGATACAGCCCTAGCCCTAGCAGCCTGATGCCTTCGCTTCGCTTCCACTTTGACAGGAACAGGCTGCGTGCCTGCTCGAAGACCTGATTGGTGTTGAGCACCGCATCGTCAGGGGTTGCCTGGACTGTGGTGGTTTCGAAGCTTCCGTACCGAATCTTCACTCCTATGGTTCTTGGCATGACGTTCTCGTCGATGGCCCGTAGCATCACCTCTGTGGACATCTGGAGCAGCACCGCCGAAAGCGTCTCTTCGCTGTAGACATCGTCGATGAATGTCTGCTCAGATGAGATCGAATGGCTCTTTGTCTCCTGCTCGCAGATTCCCGGGTCAATCCCTCGCACTGCCTTGAACAGATACGATGCAAGATTGTCTCCGAAAAGGCCTTCCAGCTGCCTGAGAGAGAGGCTCCTGACTTCCTGCGTAGTGCGGATTCCCTTGCTCTGGATCGTGCTCAATGTACTCTTGCCGATTCCCCAGAGCTTGGCAAGTCCTACCTTGTCAATGAATATCTCTTCCTTGGATGGGGAGACTGCGCAGATTCCGTCCGGCTTGTGGAAGTCGCTTGCCAGCTTCGCGACGAAGCGGTTGTGGGCTACTCCGACGCTTACCGTAAGCCCAGTCTCGTCGAAAACAGCCTTCTTGAGAGTGACGCAGGCCTGTCTTGGAGGCCCGAACAGAAGGTCCGTGCCTGTCATGTCCAGGAATGCTTCGTCGATGGAGACCTGCTGAACCGAAGGCGAGAAGCGCCTGAGAATGTCCATCACCTGCCGGCTGACCTTCTGGTATTCCTTGTAATTGCCCGGTATGAATATCCCGTCAGGGCAGAGGCGCTGTGCCTGAAGAGAGGGCATTGCCGAATGGACACCGAACTTGCGGGCTTCGTAAGAGCATGTTGACACGACGCTGCGTCGCTCAGGCATCCCGATTATCAGGGGCTTCCCGCGGTATTCGGGATGGTTGCGCTGCTCTACCGATGCGAAGAATGCGTCAAGATCCACATGAAAGAATACGCTTCCCATGGATTCATTATAGTTGATTCTGCTCTGAATGCAAATCAAAAGCGGCTTTTCTAAGGTCCTTGATGAATTCTTCCTTGCCAATCCCTGATGCTTCGAGCATCCGAGGATAATGGCTTGTTGCAGTGAATCCAGGTATCGTATTTGCTTCGTTGAAGTACAATGTGCCGGTGATGCTGTCCATCAGATAGTCAATCCTGGCAAAGCCGCGGCAGCTGAGTTTCTGGAATATCCTTATGCTGGTCTGCTGAATGTGATGCTGGAGGCTGTCATCGATCGGGGCAGGGCAGAGAATGTAATCGGAACCGGATCTGTATTTGTCATCGTAGGAGAGGAAATCCCTGCTTCGGACAAGCTCGCAGACTCTGAGTGCAATGATCTGGCCTTGATGCTCCAGTATTCCGCATTCGAATTCCCTGCATGGCTTCACCAGCTTTTCGAAGAGGACAAGAGGGCTGAACTGTCTTGCCAGAGTGAAAGAACGTACGATTTCGGCTTCGGATGCTGTTTCAATGATTGAGATCCCAACCGAGGAACCGGAGCATTCGGGCTTGGCAATGATCGGAAGGCCGATTCCAGCAAGGCTCGCCTTGCTCGGCATGGCAGCGGTGCACAATCGTGGAACCGATGGAGCAATGCTGCTTGCCAGCTCTGAAGCGGCGGTCTTGGACATGCACAGTGCGCTTGAAAGGACGCCGCAGCCTGTGTATGGGATGCCGCAGGACTGGAATACGGACTGAAGCGTGCCGTCTTCGCAGTTCGTTCCATGGGCGAACAGGTAGGCGATGCTGATTCCAATGATTATTCCTGTGTCCCTGAATGCAAGCCCCTGTCCAGGAACGGCGCAGAGCGGCACTGATGGGCCGTCTTCAGCAATCCTATCGGTAAGCACGAACTGCCCGTCCTTTCGGATAAGGATCAGCAGGACTTCAGAATCCTCTGCCTTCTGGATATGCTTCAGCGCATTGGATGCGCTTGAAAGCGAAACTTCGTGTTCCGGCGACTTCCCTCCGAATACCAGTGCTGGCTTATTCAATCCCTGCCTCCTTCAATGCGCTTGCGAGCACTTCGGATTCATTCCATGCAATGCTCCTGCCGTTTTCGAATTCAATCGTCTTTTCATGTCCCTTGCCCAGAAGCAGCGTTACTGTGCCTGGGGCCGAAATGGACACCGCCTTGCGTATAGCCTCGGCCCTGTCTGGAACAAGAAGAACGCTGCAGTCTCTTGTGTCGGCTTTGCTTAGGATGTCTGATGTGATCTTCTCAAACCCCTCGTCCCTTGGATCTTCACTTGTAAGAATCATTGTGTTGCACATCTTTGAAGCTATTATTCCCATCTTGGAACGCTTATCAATATCTCTATGACCTCCTGATGAGAATACAGCGGTAATCCTGCACTGAGGCCGCATCTGCTTCACGAAGCAGAACAGTCTTGAGAATGCATCGGCAGTATGGGCAAAATCCACGATGAATACGCCTCTTGTGGTTCTTTTCGTCTCCATCCTTCCGCGGACTGGGACGATGGTCGAGAGAATCGAGAGGGGAATCTGCCTTCCTGTGAAAGCGCGGGCAGCCATCAGGGCTTCCAGGGCATTCTGAAGGAATGCTTCAGGTCCATAGCAGAATGATACACCCATGCAGTCTTCCTGCAAGACTGTCTGGTCAATCGTCCTTGAAAGGATGGTGAGGCTTGATACGTCGCATGGCTGGATGTTGTCTCCTTTGAAAGAGCTTCTTATAAGCGATCCATACTGGGAACATGACGGATATATGACGAATCCTTCACGTGAAGTCTGGCGGGCAAGGTTCATCTTGGCATCCACATACTTCTCAAGCGTGCCATGGAACTCAAGATGCTCGCTGCTAATAGTTGTGAAGACGGCTCCTGCGAAAGATATCTGTGAAAGCCTTGACGTAAGCGGGGAGAGCGAGTGGCTTGTGGTCTCCATCACCACCGCCTGGACCTTGCTGGCCCGGCAGTCGGACAGGAAAGAGAATATTCTGTCCGCTTCCGGCGTGCTCTGCCTGTATGGAGAGCTTTTGATCCCGCTTCCGCTGTCCATGCTCACCGTGGAAAGAAGGGCAGTTCTGATTCCAAGCGTGTTCAGGATCTGATAGAGGAAGCTGCATGTCGTGGTCTTGCCGTCAGTGCCTGTTACGCCGATGATCGGGAAGCTGTCCTGAGGACGGTCCCAGAATATGCTGCACCAGCGTGCGAATTCTGCCTGAGGGCTCGATGTGAAGATGAACTCTGTGCTAGGGTTGCATTCCATTGCAGCCCTGTTTGGTTCGCTGTCGCGGCAGATCACCGCTGCGGCGCCGCTTGAGATAGCCTGATTTATGAAGAGGTCTCCAGGCCTGCCGCCAGAAACAGGGGCGAATGCAAAGAAAGCCCAGTTCTTTTCAATGCGGCGCGAGTCAAACCCGAGGCCTGCAATCAGGGTCTCTGGATGCTTGCTTGAAATGAAATCCGATAGCTGCTTCATGGATTTTCATTGTATCAGCAAAGCCATGGATGGACTAGATGATTATAAAGAGTTCTGATATTATCAGCCGTATGAGAACGATAGTTTACAAGCCGCATGGAATATGCGCATTTGAGATCATGATTGATATAGATGACGACGACACTGTTCAGGCAGTGCGCTTTGCAGGCGGCTGCGACGGCAACCACAAAGGTCTTGATGCCCTGTGCCGCGGCATGAAGGCTGACGAAGTGGTAAAGCGGCTTGAAGGCATCAAGTGCGGTTACAAGAGCACTTCATGCCCTGACCAGCTTGCAAAGGCGTTGAAGACGAGGTGATTTTTTGAAGAAAGCTTTCTGGTGGCTGGCATTGCTTGTTTTCTCTTTTGCTGCTTTCGCTGCTCCTGTGCGAATAATTGACATGCGAAGCGAAGCTCAGGGGGGTCTTGGCATGGCAGACAGTCTCGGTGCGCTTTCTTTCTATCACAACCCGGCTTCGCTGGTGTTCAGGGAAAGCGATTCACCGTTCGGCTTAACCGCAACAGGGCTTGATTCAATCGATCCCGAGGCTTTCGCCGCAGGTGACCCGAATCCGCTGCTCTGCGATCCCGCTGTCTCCGGAAA
>JAQUYU010000004.1:0-2383 GCA_028691695.1 Sphaerochaetaceae bacterium
TCAGATTGCCTCATATGCCTCACGGATCAGATCCTCGACCCGCTTCGGCAAATCGCGAAGCTCATCAGGAGTGAGGACAGAGGTATCTATCGGCTCAAGCATCTCGATCTTCGCATACTGACGCCGGATGGTCTTCTTTGTTTCGAAGCCATTTCGGGTTCCTTTGATCACAAGCGGAATGATCACAGCCTTGGATCTGGTAGCCAGCTTGAAGCTGCCGCCTTTGAATTCACCTACTTTGCCGTTCTTGCTGCGTGTGCCCTCTGGGAAAATAGTCATCCGGGTGCCGTTCTCAACCTTGATCACGCCCTCGTCGATAGCCTTGGCACAGTCACGGATCGAACCGCGCTTCATGAATACGCAATCCAAGGAGGAAATCCAGAAATTTACGAAAGGAACTTTGGAAAGCTCATACTTGGCAATGAATGAAGTCCATACATGAAGACAGCCGACGATAGCAGGAACATCAATTATGCTCGTGTGATTTGCAATGAAGCAAAGCCTTGGATACTTGTCCAGATCATAATGAACCTTCGAGACATCTGTGACCTTGAGGTTAATAAGCCAGAAGATTACATAGCAGAAAGCAGTGCCGCAAATGCGTGCCCAGTAGTTTCCTGCCTTCTTCAAACCGAAAAGCCTCATAAGCATCACGGGAATCAGAACAACGAAAAGCGAAATAATCAGACAGATAGTGAAAGCAAAAAGCTCAAAGAAAACAGCAATCTTTATCACAATGATTGAATCTCCTGCATCCGGCAAAGTTTAGCATACTGACCATTGCTTGACAACAGCTGCTTGTGGGTACCTTGCTCAACGACCCTGCCTTTTTTCATTACGAATATCTGGTCGGCATCCATTATCGTGGTAAGCCTGTGGGCAATGACCAATGAAGTCCTGCCTTTTGCAAGACGGTTGAATGCCTCTTGAATCTGCTGCTCGCTCTCAGAATCTAGAGATGAAGTAGCTTCGTCGAAGATAAGAATCGGAGGGTTCTTCAAGAATACCCTGGCAATCGAGATTCTCTGGCATTGTCCTCCGGAAAGACGGGTTCCACGCTCGCCTACTTCGGTATCAAGACCATCAGGGAGAGACCGGACAAAGGCAGCAAGATCAGCTGCTTCCAAAGCATCCCAGATTTCAGAATCGGAAGCATCGCTTTTGCCATACCTGAGATTCTCCCGAATCGTATCATCGAACAGGAACACATTCTGCTGAACGATTCCGATATTCTGCCGGAGCGACCGCTGAGTCACAGATGTGATATCCTGACCGTCGATTGTAATCTTGCCGCTCTTGATTTCATAGAATCTTGGAAGAAGCGATACAATCGTAGTCTTTCCTGCTCCGCTTTCCCCGGCGATTCCAACCTTGGAGCCGCCTTTTATATCCATTGAGACATTTCCTACGACTTCTCCATCCTTGTCGCTGTAGCCGAAGCTGACTTCACTGTAGCGGATGTCACCGCTTGTTACATCAAGCTCAACTGCATCAGGGGCATCCTTGATCGAAGGCTGGATCTCCATGATCTCTTCAAAACGCTCAAAAGAAGCCATTCCTTGCTGAAGCTGATCCACGAACTGAATCATCCGGTCTATAGGAGTGAGCACAACCGAAACGAACAGCAGGAAAGTGACCAGATCATAGGCCTCAATCATGTTCTTATATATCAGTATCGCTCCGCCAACAACAGTGGTGAAGTAATAAAGATTCCTCAGTAGAGCCACAACGCTGTGGTAGCTTGCCATTGTCTTGTACTGATCAGACTTCTTGTCCTTGAGACGGGAATTGCTCTGCTCGAACTTCTCAGACTGGAACGGCTCGCTTGTGAAGCTCTTTACTTCTCTGATTCCCTGAATCGAGTTCTCCACTGTGGCATTCACCTCGGCGACCATCGCTCTGGTATCCTTGTTCTTGCTCTTCATCTTCCTGCCCATGAAGATGCCCCAGAGGAGCATCGGCGGCATGACGATCAGGGAAATCAAAGAAAGCGGCACGCTGTAGCTGAACATTACAGCATAGGCGCCGACTATCGTAAGGACTGACAGAATCAGATCCTCAGGCCCATGGTGTGCAGTCTCGGCCATCTGGAATAGATCATTGGTCATCCGGCTCATGATATGGCCGGTCTTGCTTGTGTCGAAATATGTGACGCTCAGTTTCTGAAGATGAGAGAAAAGATCGCTTCTCATATCGGTTTCCATCATGGTGCCCATTACATGACCCCAGCGGAACCGGATGTAATCCATCAGAAAGCTTGTCAGATAGATGGCAAGCATCATTGCGAATGTTATCGCCATCGCCTTGAAGTTCATCTCAGGAATATAAGTCTTCAGAAGCTCTCTTGTAAGCATCGGAAACAGAATTGAAAGCAGCGAGTAAA
>JAQUYU010000004.1:2483-13242 GCA_028691695.1 Sphaerochaetaceae bacterium
ATTGCTGCCTTCCCCGAAGAACTCCTTCTTGTAATAAGAAAGACGATCTTTCTCGGAAAGAGAAGAGAGCTTTGCATCATCGATTGCTTCCTTGCGAGTGTAGCTGCTGCGCCTGTTGTAGGCGGTGTGCTCATAAGGCCTGCGGCTTGATGAAGGTCTTGGACCTGAAGGACGCCGTCCTCCACGGTGGAAGGAAGAAGTAACTCCGGCAAGATGCTCTTTGTTGTAGATCTTCTTGCCCTCTGAGAGATCAGTCACATCCTCAAGACCCTCGGCCCACATTACTGGAATCTTCATATGGATGTAGTTCTCGATAGGCTCAAGACCCCATACGTACTCTTCATCGGCCAAGGTGATTGCCTTGCCTTTCTTTCCTGCTCGGGCAGTACGTCCGATGCGATGGACGTAGTTCTCGAAATCCTCTGGGATATCATAGTTTACCACAAGCGGCAGATCATCGATCTGAAGGCCGCGTGCAGCAACATCCGTTGCAATCAGGCCCCAGATCTTGCCCTCTTTCATCCGCTCCAGAGCCTTCTGGCGCTTCTCCTGAGGCATATCGCCCATAAGACATGCAGTATTGTATCCATTCAGCTTGAGGCGCTCGGCAACATCGACAGTCATGTACTTCGTATCGGTGAAGATCAGAACGGATGAAGGATTCTCCTTCTTCAGCAGAAGGAGAAGAAGCTTGAACTTATCCGCCTTGGTAGTGTGATAAAGCTCCTGGACAATCTCATTGACAGTTATTTCATCTGGCTCAAGCTCGATTTCATCAGGCTCGTTCATGTAGTTCCAGGCAAGGTTGCGGACCTTGGTGGAAAGAGTGGCGCTGAACATCATCGTCTGGCGCTTGGACTTGTCAGGAAGAGATGCAAATATCTGCTGGATGTCAGGGTAGAAGCCCATGTCGAACATCCTGTCTGCCTCATCGACGACAAACATGCCGATAGTGCTGAAGTCTATTCCGTGCGATTTCATGAAATCAATAAGACGTCCGGGAGTCCCGACATAAATATCGACACCCTCTGATAGAGATTTCTTCTGTTTTTCGTATCCGACTCCGCCGTAGAAGCACTCAACCTTCACATCAGGCATCCCTGATGCCAGAATCTCAGCATCGGAGGCGATCTGAAGGGCAAGCTCACGGGTCGGGCTGATGATCATAGCCTTAGGCGGCTTCTCGCCTTTCTCTCTTGCACGGGCGATCTTCTCTAGAATCGTGATAACGAACACCGCCGTCTTGCCGCTGCCGGTCTTGGACCGAACCATTACATCATGGCCTTCTATGGCACGCGGGCATACTTTCGCCTGCACCTCAGTGCAGTCTGTGAAACCGGCTTTCTCTATGCCGGCCAGCACCTCTGGGTGCAGGTTTAGTTCCTGGAATTTCATACTTTTGCGTCCAGCTCCCTGTTTCTGACAATCTCGGATAGACGGAGGGTTCGCTGATGATCTGAAGAGAACACAATGTCCTCTACCTGCCTGACAGGCATAGCGCTCATGCTGGTGGATGAAATGAAGACCTCATCGCATTCCTTTAGTTCGGAATAGCGAAGAGCCTTCTCTGCCACTTTGATTCCTATTTCTGCTGCAGCCTTCAGCACGCTCTGGCGGGTGATCCCATCCAGGACGACATCAAGCGGAGCTGTATATAGAATTTGGTCCCTGAATCCGTAGAAATTGCTCCGGGTGCCTTCTCTTATGCACCCGTTGTGATCAAGCAGAAGAGCTTCAAATCCTCCTCTGCGCTTCGAATCCTCCAGAGCAATATAGTTCAGAAGAAGATTGCTTGTCTTGCATTCAGGCATGAAGCGCTCTCCTTCGTAGACTGTGCAAAAAACGCCGTCTCTATACATGCTCGGAGGATATGAAAGGATCGGAGAGGCTGTTATGAACAGCACCGGCTCAGGTCCTCCGACGATGAGGATCCTCATCGTCGCCTCTGTTATGCAATCCGTCTCGATCAGCTTTCCGATTGAAGATGCTATCATCTGATCGGAAAATGAATGCTCAAGCCGGATTTCCCTGGCCGATTCCTTCAGGCGCTGAAGATGCTCCGGAAGGTGAACGACCTTTTTCTCGATTATTCTCAGCGCCTCATAGACGCTGAAGTTTGACTGAACCTCACGCTGTGTGACAGGAAGAACAGCTTCTTTTGGAGAAATAAGCTCTCCGTTTCTTATTGCATGATCGCCAAGCTTCATATCATACCTCCCATCATTCCGGCATCTTGAGCAGCTCGCGTGGCTTTGAGCCACGGGCCGGGCCAACATATCCAAGCTCTTCCATCCGCTCTACCAGGCGGGCAGCCTTATTGTAACCGATGCACAGCCTTCGCTGGAGATATGAAGCGCTTGCGCTCTGACGCTCGCAGACAATCTTCAGAGCCTTGTCAAAAATTGCATCATCCCCGGAGTACGGTGATTCCTCATCCGCTTCCTCGGATTCTGCATCCTTGTCGTCTTCTTCGAACAGGGCTTCGTCAAGGTAATCGGGCTTGCCCTGGGTCTTCACGAAGTCAGCAATGGACTCAACCTCAGGATCGCTGAGGAAGGCACCCTGGATTCGCTCTGGGTCACGGATCGAGCTTGTTGCATAGAGCATATCACCCTTTCCAAGAAGCTTCTCTGCTCCGCTGCAGTCCAGAATGATCTTGCTGTTGATCTGGTTTGTAACCGAGAATGCAATCTTTGTAGGAAGGTTGTTCTTGATAAGGCCTGTGACGACATCCGCCGACGGTCTCTGTGTTGCAAACACGAGATGAATCCCGACGGCTCTTGCCATGGCACTGAGGCGGTGAAGCAGCATTTCAAGCTCTTTTCCTGCGACAGCCATGAGGTCGGCGAACTCATCCATGATCACCACGATATAGGGCATCTTCTCACGGGCAAGATGCTCCGCTTCGATTTTTTCATTATATGCTGCGATGTTTCTGACATTGACCGAACCTATGACATGGTATCGGCGTTCCATCTCTTCAAGGCAGAACTGCATCGCCTTGATTGCCTTCTTCGGGTCGGTGATCACAGGTGTAAGCAGATGCGGAATACCGTTGTAGATCTTGAGCTCTACAATCTTCGGGTCCACCATGATCATGCGAACCTGCTTCGGGGTCTTTGTGTAGAGTATGGAACAGATCATAGAGTTGACGCAGACGCTCTTTCCGCTTCCGGTAGCTCCGGCTATAAGCACATGCGGGGCGCTTGCGAGATCCATCGCAACGCTTTCGCCTGTGATCTTCTTTCCAAGCACTACTGGAATCTTCATCTTCTTCGTATCGAGCGAATCGATGATCTCGGAGAAGCCTATAGTCTCCCTCTTGAAGTTCGGGACCTCAACTCCGATGGCCTGCTTTCCAGGAATCGGGGTAAGAAGCCTGACCTGCTGGACTGCAAGATCCATAGCTATGTTGTCAGTAAGACCGGTGACGGCTGATACCTTCACACCAGGGGCAAGCGCTAATTCATACAACGTGACCGTTGGGCCACGGGTAATGCCCACAAGATGACAGTCCACCTTGAACTGGCTCAGAGTGTCAACTATCGTATTGCCACGCCTGATGGTGGCTTCGTCATGCTCGCCGGTATCATCCTTCGGATAGACTTTCAGAAGGTCTCTCGGCGGAAATTTGTACATAAGATCCTGCCTGTTCAGAAGGTACTGGTTGCTGCATGAAGGATCAGCATGGCCAAGTCCTCCGACGCCAGAGACCAGGTCGTAATCGCCCTCTTCTTCTTTGTTCCAGCCGTTCTGGCTATCATCTTCCTTAAGAGCAGGAGCCGGTGCAATGATGTGTTCCTGTACAACTTTGACTTCAGGCTTAGGCACGGGGGTTTCTTCTGGAACCACGATTTCAGGAGCAGGAGCCTCTTCTGATTCCTGGATTACTTTCGCTTTCGCTTCTGCTTCGGCCTTGATTCTTGCATCTTCCTCGGCATCCGCTGCTGCTCTGGCTTCGGCGATTGCACGGGCAGCCTCTTCTTCCCTGCGCTTCTCTTCCTTTTCCTCGCGGGTCTTCTTCTCCATCTCCATCATCGCCTTGAGGGCTTTCTCGTCCTCTGCGACTTTCTTGGTGAGATTCCCGGGCTGGAAGCTGTTCCATGAGTTGGAGCTCTTCTTGAGCTTCTGCTCCTGAGCAATGGAAGCTTCCTTGCGTACAACATCGTAGATTCCGATGTTCACCGAAGACTTCATTGCTTCCTCTGCAGCCGGCTGAGGCTGAGGCTTTGGCTGATTCTTGAACATCTTGAACTCAGGAACAGAGGTTGCAAAGACATTATGCTTCCCGGGCTCGGATTGTGCTATCGCTTCTTCTTCCGGCTTTGCTTTCTTCACCTCTGCTTTTGCAGTTTTCTCTGCAGGCTTGCTTTTCCTTCTGCTTCGGCTCATCAGGCTGGTAACCAGAGCGAACACGGACACTTCTCCGAGAAGAAGCAATGCACAGAGCCATTTGCTGTGGAACACCTTCAGAGGCTCAAGATACGAAGGAAGAGCCATGTTCATCGAAAGCATGAACAGAGCCCTAAGTGTCACGAAAACCGGAATGGACAGGATGCATTTGAGCCAGTTCTCTGATGAACGTGCTACCCATAAGCTCTCTAGAAGCAAGAATGCTACAAGAGGAAGCAGCGAGAAGCTGTAGAGCGGATCAGAGGGGGCGAAGAATCCGAAATTGGCCAGAAGAAAAGCACCTGACTGGGCAAGGAAACCGGAACCCAGCGTGTGGCTTTCGGTGAAGAACGGGAGAGCAAAGACAAGAAGGCTGAAAAAAGACGATAGAAGAAGAATCGCCAGTATGATTATCCTTGCATTGAATTTCCTGCTCATCGATCCTCCGAACAGATTTCAATATATCATTTTCAGGATTCAATGTGAACCGATTGCCGCAAGCAAAGCCGGCAAAGCTTCTGCGGCCTGTCCAGACCTGGGACGGAAACGGGCGTGACAGATGAGCTGAAGCGACCGGGGAATTTCTGCTCAAGCTCTGCCAATTCATGATCAAGGTAGTCCTCTGTAGTCTTCCAGGCAAGAATGGAGCCGCCCGCAGCAAGCAAAGCCGAGGCCTCGGAAGCAATGTCGCAAAGGGGATGAAAGGCACGCATGACCACAAGGTTGAATTTTCGTTTCACTTCCTTGATATCGCTCTCAATCAAATCGACCCTGCCTGAAAGACCTGTGGCCGCTATGACATTTCGGAGGAAGCCTGCACGTCTTCCCATCCGTTCGACAAGCGTGAAATGCACATCCGGCATTACAATGGCAAGCGGAATGCCCGGAAAGCCAGCTCCAGAACCAAGGTCAGCGACGGTGAATGAATCGGACGGGCAAAGACCTTTGATCTTTCGGATTTCATGGTAACCGGAGAGGCTATCCAGAACATGGCGAACTCTTATATCACCTGTTACCAGCTTGTAGACTGGGTTGAACAGCTCGATTTCGGAAACATGGCGCTCAAGCTGAGCAATCATTTTCTGATCGTACGGAATATTCATCTCATCAAGAGCCTGTGGAAAGAAATCAGCCATTACGCCTCCTTAGGTACACAAGAAGAAGCGATATATCCGAGGTGCGCACCCCGCTGATGCGTGAAGCCTGACCAAGGTTCTCAGGTAAGATCTTCTCAAGCTTCTCACGTGATTCCTCGCTGAGCCCTTCCATCGTCCTATAGTCGAAATCGGGAGGAATGATCAAGTTATCAAGCTTTAGAAAACGCTCCGCCTGACGGTCTTCACGGCCTATATATCCTTCATATTTAATGTCCTGCTGAACAAGTTCTCGTATGTTTTCGGAGAATTTATTCACTTCTGGGACATTTTCTGAAATCTTATCAAGGTCTATCTCGGGACGTTTGAGAGCAGCTGCTGCATTCATTCCATCGAACTTCGAATCTTTCAGGACCTGCTTGAGCTGGGCAATGAGATCAAGCTTGCTCTCAAGACGCTGCATCCTCTCTGGACTGCAGAGCCCAAGCTTGTCCGCCTTAGGAGTAAGTCTTATATCGCAGGTGTCATGGCGTAGGCTGAGCCTGTATTCAGCCCGGCTGGTGAACATTCTGTACGGTTCGCTTGTTCCCTTTGTCACAAGATCGTCAATAAGCACCCCTGTATAGGCTTCTGTCCTAGACAGGATCAGAGGCTCCTCTTTGCGGATTTTCTGAACCGCATTGATGCCAGCGATCAGTCCCTGGCAGGCAGCCTCTTCATACCCGCTCGTACCATTGGTCTGGCCTGCAAAGAAAAGGTTGTCGTAGAGCTTGCTTTCAAGCGAAAGCTTAAGCTGGGTAGGAAACACGAAATCATATTCCACGGCATAGGCCGGACGCATGACTTGTGCATTCTCAAGACCAGGCACTGAATGTATGAAATCGTTCTGGACATCTTCTGGAAGAGAGGAAGAAAGCCCGTTGAGATACATCTCGTCGGTTCCTGATCCTTCAGGCTCGATGAATATCTGATGCCGTTCCCTTTCTGGAAAACGTACCACCTTATCTTCAATCGAGGGGCAGTAACGCGGCCCCTTGCCGACGATCTTCCCGCCATAAAGCGGAGAGCGTGAGATATTATCACGGATGATCTGGTGAGTCCTATCACAGGTGTATGTGATCCAGCATGGAATCTGAGTCCTCTGGACTATATCATCATCGAATGAGAATGGCTCAATAGGTTCATCTCCATCCTGGCGCTCCATCTTGGAGAAATCAAGCGACCTTGACGATACCCTTGCACAGGTTCCTGTCTTCAGACGGGCAGTGGTGAACCCCATCGTTCGCAGGCTGTCGCCAAGTCCGAAAGCCCGTTCTTCACCAAGCCTTCCTTCCGGAGCATCGTATTCTCCGATGAAGATCCGTCCATCCATGAAAGTACCGGTGGTGACTACGACAGCTTTTGCAGTGATGCTGTGCCCTCGTCCTGTGGATACACCGCATACGGTTCGGCCGTCTTTCTCTACAAGAATTCCCGTTACGGTATCCATGAACAGTGAAAGATGCTCCTGATGCTCAAGGGTTTCCTTTGCAAGCCGCGAATAGGAGAACTTGTCCGCCTGGGCTCGCGGAGCCTGAACGGCAGGGCCGCGGCGCCTGTTGAGGATCCGGTACTGAACCAAAGTGGCATCGATGAGCTTGCCCATCTGGCCGCCCATTGCATCGACTTCCCTTACAATGTTGCCTTTTGCAAGCCCGCCGATTGCAGGGTTGCATGACAGCCGTCCAATCGTATCGAGACTCTGAGTAATTAGAAGAGTGCTGTATCCAGTCCGTGAAGCGGCAAGCGAAGCCTCGATTCCCGCATGGCCGCCGCCAATCACTATTACATCGTAATCCATTTCATTTCCCTACGCAGAATCCGCTGAAGATCCTGTCAAGCATATCATCCGAAGTCAGCTCGCCGCAGATGTACCCAAGCTGGTCAAGAGCCTCCTTCATTTCGACAGCAATCATATCGAGGTTCTCGCTGCGCTTTTGCATCTCAAGAACCCTGTCCAGAGCGCTGACCGCATCGCAGAGACTCTGATGCTGCCTTGGGCTTTCCACTATGACATCCTGCTCACAATCGAAATCAGACGGCGAGATCAGACTGGCGATTGCGTTGCAAAGCGTTTCGAACCCCTCAGAAGTCTCAGCGCTAAGCTGCAGGAATCCATCGGGCTTCGGCAGGCTGCTGTCTATGTCCGTCTTGTTCCATGCAAACAGCTTCTTCACATCAGGCATCTGCTGTTCAATGCGTGCCTTGACATCCAGATAGCCTTCTTCAGGAGAAGCAGAATCCACAATGTAAACAATGAGGTCTGCACTTTTCATAAGGGCAATTGTGCGCTTTATGCCTTCGGATTCAATCTGTTCGCTGCTTTCCCGAAGCCCTGCAGTATCGAACAGCCTGATTGGTATTCCTGAAATCTCGCAGTCGCTTTCGATGAAATCCCTTGTTGTGCCCGGAATCGGGCTGACTATCGAACGGTCCTGCTTGAGAAACAGATTGAACAGAGTCGATTTGCCTGCATTCGCTGCACCGCATAGCACTACCCTGGCCCCTGCGTGAAGCAAAGTTCCTGTGGAGAAAGTACGTGCAAGCTTTTCAAGATCGTTCCTGGCTTCCATTATGCGTTCAATCGGAAACGTGGTATCACCGCCGATTTCATCCTCTGCATAATCAAGCTGGACTTCAATCACGCTCATAGCATCGGCCAGTGCAGAGCGGTCTTTCCTGATTCTATCCGACAATGCCCCGTTCAAGCGTGAAAGCGCAAGAAGCTGGGCACGTCTGGTTCTGGAACCTGAAATCTCATTTACAGCTTCGGCCTGGGTGAGATCGAGCTTGCCCCCAAGAAATGCCCTAAGGGTGAATTCACCGGGCTCCGCCTGCCGGAACCCAAGGCTGGAAAGCTTCTCCGCCATAAGCGAAATGGCAGCAATGCTTCCATGACAGGAAATTTCAAGTGCTTCTTCGCCTGTATAGCCGTGTCCCTTGCGGTAAACAGCAACAACGACATCATCGACACCTTGAATAACTCCGTGGACAAGAGTCCCGCTCTGAGCAGCAAGAAGCTTCTTTCCCGATGAAAAGCATGAGGCAAAAGATTCGATGCTGCCCTCACCACTTGTCCGGAACAAGGCAAGGGCGCTTCTGGCAGGGTATGTAGCCAGAGCAAATATCCGATCATCGTCAACGCAGCTTTTCATTGGATGGAATTATACAGCACAACCAAAGGTGCTTTCAATCACTCGGCGGGGTAGCTTACCACATGCCCGTCAGGAGTCTTGAGTGTCCATCGGCTATGGTCTTCATCAAGGACAGGGTCGGATGTGCCGATGTTCACCTTCCCCATTCCGTTTGGCAGATCGATAGCATATACTGGAAGTGCGAGGCCTGAAACAAGCTGAGAAAGCTTTCTGAAGATATCAATCCCTCTTTCCAGAGGAACTCTGAAATGGGAAGTTCCGCTTACAAGATCGCCTTGAAACAGGTAATACGGCTTCACCCTCGCTGCAAGAAGATTCTCGCAGAGCTTGGCAAGGACCTCAGGATCGTCGTTCACCCCGTGAAGCAAGACCGACTGGTTGAAGAGAGGGAAACCTGCATCAGCAAAAAGCGCTATAGCCCTGAGGCTTTCAGGACAGAGCTCACGCGGATGGTTGAACTGGGTCATGATGAAGATCGGTGCCGTATTGAACTTTCTCAGGACATTGATCAGATCGCAGTCAATCCTTGATGGGTCGCTTGCAAGATAACGGGTGCATAGGCGGATCATCAGATCCGGCCGTCTTGACCTGAAAGCTCCGATGAGATGCTCAACTGCATTGTTTGAAAGAGTGAGCATGTCGCCGCCAGTCAGAAGGATTTCCCGTATTTCAGGGTGCTCTCCGACATAGTCTGCGCTCTGATTTATCTCATCTTCTGAGGCTGGTCCCTGAAGACTGCCGGTGAATCGTCTCCGGAAGCAGTGGCGGCAGTACATGGGGCAGACATCGGTGACAAGAAAAGCAACTCGGTTTGCATAGCGATGGACAAGCCGCGGGTTTATGCTGTGAGCAACCTCGGCAAGCGGATCGATATTCTCCCAGCTGCGGCTGGAGTTTTCCATTGCAGTCGGCACAACCTGAGCCCTGAGCGGATCGCATGGATCGTCAGGATCAATCAGAGAAAGGAAATGATCGGTTATTGCAAGAGGCACCGTAGAAGAATCCTCATGCCATGCCATCTCGGATGGTGTAAGCCTGAGCGTTTTCTGCAGTGCCTCCAGAGTATGTATCTGAGACATCTAAACTAGCTGTTGACTCGTTCCAGGTACTCTTTGGTCTCCGTATTTATGCGGATCTTCTCGCCTTGCTTGATGAAGATAGGCACTCGGACCTTGAGCCCCGTCTCGGTAGTGACGTACTTGGTTGCACCTGTAACGGTATCGCCCTTGATGGCATCCTCCGCTTCTGCGACTGTGAACACAACCTTGCTCGGAACCTGAATGTCAAGAATCTCATCGTTGTACACTGTGCATCGATAAGTCTCGCCTTCCTTCATAATATACTGGTAATCCTGAAATGAAGTCATCGGAACCGGAACATCATCGAAAGTATCGACATTCATGAAATGAAAACTCTCGCCATCGTTGTACTGATACTGAAAATCCATGTCCTCGACAGTGATATCCTCGGCATTGTCCTGACTCTTCATCGTCTCCGCAAGCACCTGTCCGGTTGATGGGCTCTTGAGTTTGAGCCTTACGAAAGCCGATCCCTTTCCAGGGTTAACGAATTCACGGTCAATGCAGACAAATGGCTGTCCTTTGATCAGAAGAGCTGTGCCCTTGTCAATCTGTCCTGCTTTTATCATAAAACACCTCTATTACAAAAAATAAACAACTTTCAAAGTATATCAGAAACAGGAAACAATATCAAATCTCCGATGGATTTTTTTTTGCACTCAGTCATAAGAAGTCTGTCCATGCCTATCGCAACCCCTGAACACTTGGGAAAAGTCCTGAAAATTTCCCAGTACTTGTCATCAACATCTGGAATAACCGACCCTGAAACCGATCTGGCAGCCGAAAGCGCAGCATATTCCTTTCTGAAGCAGTCGCGAACCTTCAGCGGATCGGTCTCTTCGGCATAGCAGTTCGCAATCTCCACCCCGTCCCAGTACAGTTCCCATCGCTTCTTCGTCATTCCGTCATTCTCGGCAAGGCATTCGATCTGAGCCGGGTATCCTGTCAGGCACACAGGCCGTGATCCTGTGAGCGCTGGCTCGACGAAGGCTACGAAGAT
>JAQUYU010000004.1:13342-48959 GCA_028691695.1 Sphaerochaetaceae bacterium
AGCAGGCTTCTGGCCTTTACAAGATCAAAATCCATAATCACTCCTCCGGGCAGAAAAGCTCAAGATAGCGCTTTGCGCAGCTTAATGCCCTGATCCCCAGCTCTTCATGATGCAATGCCTCAAGAATCAAGGCATTGTCTTCGATGGTTCCAGAAGGATAATAACTACTCTCTTGAAGATAAGCTTCAATGGAAGGCGCAAGATCCCTCAATTTCTTGGTTGAATCGGACTTAAGCTTATCAATGAAAGCCTTTCCATCAAAAGGCTCGCAATCTCTTGCCATCTGGAGAACATCATTCCAGTATTTTGCTCCGGGCTTTGCATCAGGAAAGCCATGCAGGACAGCCTCTGTGACAGGCTTCGAGCGCCCTCTCTCTGCACGTCTCTGGGCAAATTTCATAGCCTTGATTGAATTCTGCACATCTTCATCGCTGCTGTACCTGACTGAATTTGCTGCCTGATACACATGCTCAAGGCCTGCATCCAAGCATTCAGCCAGCTCCTCACTGCTTTCAAACAGGAACCAGCACGGAAGCTGGGCAATGGGAGTGAACAGAGTCCCTGAAGGAATATTGTTTTCCTTCATCCACTGTCCGTAGCAGGCGGGGTATAGGAAGACCTTCTCAGGCTTCTTCTCATACGACAGCGCTTCAGTCAGATTCTGTCGCCCACCGATGGAAATCAGGTTGCAATTCGGGCAGCTATGGGCAAGCCTTGAATACTCATCGTCCTGTGCTGTGAAGTAGAAGACCTGCCTGCTTTTTGCAATTTCGGAAATTGCCGAGCATAATGCAGAGGTTCTGGGCTCATCGCTGGTGGCCATGAGCTCATCGAAGATAAGCGGATATCGCACCGTGGTTTCGGCAAGCTCGATTGCTGCAAGCCTGAGCGAGAGGAGCATCTGGACTCTTGTTCCACTTGAAAGCTCATCGAGAAGATAGGTCCGATCCTTCTTCGCATCGTATGATCTGAACTGAGAATCAGAGAAGCTTATATCATGCTGACCAGATGTGAATGTCTTCATCCAGGCACTTGCCTTGCTCAGAATTGCAGGACAGTCCGTTTTCTGAGACTCGGATTCAACAGCGGCGGATAGCAGCCCGACAGCTGTTGCTATGGCATATTCCTCCCATGAGTCGGATAGCTTCTGACGCTTTCGCTCAAGGTCAAGCTTAGCCTCGGAGACAGCGCTGGAATCAATAAGTCCTTTGTATCTGGTCTTCAGGCTTCCTAGTTCCTGCATGGAGAATTCGCTATCAGCTATCTGCTTTTCCAACTCCTCCTTGCGAGCCTGAAGTTCTGTGCTGTCAAGGCTGCAAAGCTCATCATCGGCCTGAACCAGTGAAATCTGTGCAATCTGATTGCAGACTTTGGTATAATCGTCCAGCTCTGAACACAGAATGGAAAGCTGCTGTTCATCTCCATCGGCAATTCCTGTCTGCTCCCAGAATCTTCCCATATCCTGCTTCGCCTTGCAAAGCGAATGCTCATCAGATTCAATCAAGCGGGCAATCTGCTGCTGCTTTGCCTCGGCTTCTTTCAAACCAGCAAGCTGATCGGCCATTGCCTTCGCCTGAACTAAAGCGGCCTCGTAAGAAGCAAGATCTGTTTCAAGCATAAGGCCAATCTTCTGTATCAAGCTTTCAAGCTCAGACTTGCGATCTGAGGCGATCTTCTCGGCCTTGTCACGCTTTCCTATTTCATTTTGCCATCTGATGATCTCCGAAGAGAAGTTGAACAGTATTCCTGTTTCAAATGACGGAGACGAGGCATTGATTCCAAGAGCTTCAGCAGCCTCTTCTGAACCTTTTCTCCATGCATCGAACTGTCTTTGAGCTTCTTCCAGCTTAATTCTTGCATTCTCAAGTGCGTTAAGCTTCTGCTGATCTGCCAGCAAGCTATCGATTCTGAGCCCGATCCTGGCAATTGCATCGAGGCACATCTGCTCCGTAATCCTTCCTGTGACACCATCGAAATTTCGTGACTTCAGAATCGGCGAAAGGCTTATCGGCTTCAAGCTTGAAAGGACTGAATACAATGCAACGGCAATTGCTGTCGCTGCACCTGCAATCCAGCTTCCAAGAACAGCGGCAAGAACAATTCCAACTGCTGCAATGCAGATTGGAATCCAGATGCTGCTTCTGCTGGGCTTCATAGCCTGAGAGATAGCTTGCCTGTCAGCTTGAAGAGTCTCAAGCTGCTTTTGATCGAATGCTGATGGAGCATTGGCCTTGAGCTCATCATAGGTCTGCCTGGCAGTGATGAGATTTCCCCTTGCTCTTTCCGAATCCTGAGCCACCTTCTTGAGAGCTGTTGCCTTTTCCTGAAGGCTAGCAGTCTCAAGGTCTGCTCCCAGCCAGCTGTACTGCTTGGAAAGTATGCTGCATTCGGCTTGAGCAAGGAACAGAACATCATCGGCAGAGCTTGAGTTGCGCTTTGCGTCCCTAAGCTCATCCATCAGAAGCTCAAGGTTCTGCCTTGCATTTGAATCCGAACGAAGGCTTTCCGGTATGCTGAATCCAGCAATCGTCTGGTCGTTATCCTCCTGCTCCTGCCTTTCTGATTCAAGCTTCTTAGCAGAATCATCAAGGCTATGCCTGATGGTCTTGTACAGGTTCATCGTATCGGATGTGATGCGATCCATGTTCTCTGGGAAGCTGCTCTTGCGAGCTTCAAGTGAATCAAGAAGAGCTTTCTGTTTTTGGAATTCAAGTGCCTTCGAAACTTGCTCAGACTGTAATCTAATCTCAGGAATCGATTGTGAAAGAGTTTCAAGTTCATGGATACGCTCAAGAACCTCAGTACCATGCGCCTGCTCATACTGAAGCTTAGTCAGGTTTGCCTGCGCCGCTTTGTATTCATCAGATAATGCTTTAGGGCCAGTCGGCTTGCATCCCGCATCCGCTGCCGCTTTTGAAACATCTATTCCATAGTAAAGCTCGCCTTTGACTTTCTCTGCAAAAACACTGCCTTTCTCGGAATTCTGAAGAAGATCCACGATGCTGAGGCTGTAGATATCATTTCCGCCATCCACAAGAGCCGGAAGCCCTGTGGAAAGATCTTTCTTGTTCTTCTGTGACAGGCTTCGGCCATAAAGAAGAATGCTGTACTGCTTTTCGGCGCATGAAGCCTCTGATTCTACTTCATAGCCTTCCTTCTTCTGGTTCCACAGCGAGCCTGAAATAGCTCTGGAAAGGGTTGTCTTTCCTGATCCGTTCGGACCTGTTACAACGTTGAGCCCATCAGTGAAATGCGGAACATCAGGAAATTCACCGGAAGCAAAACCTGGAGCCCGTATTACTTTGATCTTGTCAATGCACAGCTTGTCGTTCATACTGCGGCCTCCTGTCGGAGCATCTGCCGAAGAAGCCGCTTTGCAGCCTCTTTGATTTCGTTGTCGAAGTCATTGTCTCCTTTGATGTCAAGGCAAGAGAAGTATGGACCGTTCTGCACTCTGGCAAGGCTTTCAGATATGCCATTCTCAATAGTATTCGACCTCGAAAGAAGGTATTTTGCAAGAACACCTATAGGGCCTGGCCTTCCCGAGAGCTGTTCAAGGTCTGTGTCAAACTCAGTGTGATCGGTGAATCCAGTAACAGAAACCTCGGTCTCTTCTATTGTCAATGAGAAATCCTTTATTCCAGCCAATGCCGAATCAAGATCAAGATTCCTGTCTGTTGCACCAGTGAATTCAAGGTTCAGGCCTACGCTCTTCAGGGGAATCGCTGAAGCATCCGACAGCGAATAGAAAGCAGCCTTGCACCCAGATGCAATCCTGTTTTCAAGTTCCTGCCTGTCATGAACAGAACCTGCTTTTATTTCCCAGTCCGAATAGACAGCAGGGCTGATCTGGACAAATTCAGGAGAGAGAAGCACCCCGTTCTTCTCTTCAATGCTCCAGATTCCATGGAATCCCTTCTCTGACCGGTCCAGAGGTACCGGGGAACCGCAGTAGAATGCCTTGCCTTGAGCTCCGCTCTGGTGAATATGGCCAAGCATCCAGCAGCGGGCCTTCGTATTCTCAAGCTCAGAAGAGAGCACTCCCGCATAGTTAGAACCATGCAGAGAGCTCATCAAGTCGCAGTGAAGCAGTCCGATCATAGGACCGCTGAAGTCTTCCAGCGTTCTATCGTATGACAGCATCGGGTCTGTCTTGAACCAGGAATCAGGGAACGACCATCCTATGAATCTGACTCCATTGAAGTCTTCGAAGCTCCACTTCCCATCATGTCCCAGAATCGAAAGCTTGTCGGAATCGCTTCCGGCAATCTGCGAGAATACTCTGAAGTCATGGTTTCCAGCCACTGCAATTACATGGACTCCTGCATTCTTAAGTCGCTGAAGCTGCAATACAAGCGGGCCGTAGCAGGAGAACCATGAATCTTCGCTGTCCATCACATCTCCGGAGAGCAGCAGCACATCATAGCCATGGGCTATTACATAGTCAGCAACAAGCCTCATAGCATAGTCGCCTCCGCTTGAAAGGAAGGCAGGAACTCTATCAAGATGAAGATCCGCACATGCCGCTATTTTCATAAAGCCCCCTACAGACACGAAAAGGGCTGAATCCCAGCCCTTGTCATATAAAAAAGCTGCTCAGTTCTTGAGCTTGCTCTTGAAATCGGAAAGCACTGATTCCTTCAATGAAGATTCCTTCTCTGAATACTCCTGATCGGTGAGATCCTCTGTAGCTGCTGTGCCTGACAGCACATCAGAAGCATTGCTCTGGCTGCTCATGCTCTGAGCAATCGTAGGCTCAACTGGTGCAGCAGTTGCCGGCTCATCAATAGTAGGAGTCGCTGTTGTTGCTGTTGCGGAAGGCTCTGCAGTCTTGACTGCAGTTTCTGAAGCTGCTTCTGTAGTCTTGGCCGTAACTTCTGAAGTTGATTCCGTGGTCTTGGCCGTAACTTCTGGAGTTGATTCCGTGGTCTTGGCCGTAACTTCTGGAGTTGATTCCGTAGTCTTGGCCGTAACTTCTGGAGTTGATACCGTAGTCTTTGCTGTATCTGCAGCAGAAGCGGCAGGAACTACAAGCGGCTCGATTGCATCGGCTATTTCCTGCTTGTGCTCTAGGATAAGCGGAACCACTGCATCGGCTATTTCCTGCTTGCTCTCAAGAACCAGAGCAACCAGCTTTTGAGCTATCGCAGGATCGGATTCAAGGGCAGAAACCACTAGGCCTGAAATGAACTGACTATTATTCTCTTCAAGAGCAGTCACTATCGCAGGGCCAAGTGTGCCGGCATTTGCAGTGATAATTGAAACAACGGCATCCGATAGCTCCTTGGAGCTGACAATGGTGGATATGATGCTTGTAACAAGCTCATCCTGATTGGCAGCCATCCAGTCGACCATTGCTTTCTGAAGCTGACTGGAATCCGAAACTGTCTTCAAGACAGCCGACTGAACCACAGGGGTGACCTGTGCAATGATCTCTGGAATGCTCTTGGATATCTGATTTGAAACAGTAGCAGACAGGCTGGAATTCACTGCATCTGTAATCTGAGGCACAAGCGGCTTGATGTCGTCCATGGTCACAGAAGGCTTTTCCACCTTGGCAGCTATTGCGTCAGTATCGACCTTGGCAGCAACGGCGGATACATCAATCTTGGAAGCAGCCTTTGAGGCGATGGCATCAGTATCAATCAAAGCGGCAGCATCTGAAGCAACTGCATCAGTATCAATCCTTGATGCAGCTTCAGAAGCAATTGAATCGATATCAATCTTTGATGCAGCTTCAGAAGCAATGGCCTCAGTATCAACCTCTGGAACGGAGGAGAGAGCAAGCTGCTTGGAAACTTCCTCAGAAATCAATGCCCTTATCTGGTCATCCGTTGCTGAAGGTGCAGAAGGTGCTGATTGCACCGCAACACCTGTCTTCTCTGAAATCTTCTTCTGAACCTTCTCATTGTAACCAGGCTGTGTCACGACAATGATCGCCAGAAGGTACACCAGAACCACAATAAGAACAGCGAGCAATATTTTCGGACCTTTTCTAGCCATGTTTAACCTCAGTTTCCCTGCTTCTGAAAAGTTTATCACAAATCCTATTGATTTGTCGATGCATTTTATTGCAGTTATTGCCATTATCAACGACGTAAACGGGAATGCCCGGACAGAAACAGCGACTGTTTATATCTCTCTGGCTCATGCATCGCCTGATGTAAGAATCCTTTGAAGTCCCGTTTCTGAGATATGCCCTATGCCATCTGACAGAGAACGGGCATTTGACAAAGATCACTGCATTGCATAAGCGGTCAAGCTTCATTCTATGCAGGATGGCAGCATTGATAATGACCACATCGCTGGTGCATTCCGAAACTGTTGCAATCACCTTCTCAACCATTTTTGGGTGGACGATCCGCTCAAGAGCATGGAGCTTGGCAGGGTCTGAGAATGCAATCCTTCCAACAGCCTTCCGGTCGACCTTGCCATCAGGAAGAATCACATCACTCCCGAATGCTCTTGAAACCTCAGAGGCAGCCTGATCGATTACATCATGACCCACCTCATCGACATCAATCGACTGCCAGTGCTTTTCCTGTTCCAGGTAGCTTACAACATAGTTCTTTCCGCTGCAGCTCTTTCCCGCAACCCCGATAATCATCGTCAATGCATCTGCCCCCAATCGGTACCAGTCTCAATGCTGCAGCGAAGCGGCACGGAAAGCTTTGCAGCAGAAGTCATCACCCTGCTCACCATCGCCTTCATCGATTCAACTTCAGCTTCAGGAACTTCGAATATAAGCTCATCATGAACCTGAAGAAGAAGCTTGGAAGAGAATTTCCCATCAATCAGCGTCTGGGAGACCCCTATCATCGCCTTCTTCATGATCTCGGCGGCAGTGCCCTGAATCACGGAGTTTACGGCAATGCGCTCTGCTCCTGCAAGCTCGACCTTGTTGGAGGAAGCCATCTGAGGAATAAGCCTCTGATGCCCGAACATCGTATGGATCATCAAGTCCTTCTTCGCCTGCTGCTGAGTCTGTTCAACGAACTTCTTCACTCCCTTGTACATCAAGAAATAGGAATCGATGAACCCCTGGGCCTCCTTTCGTGAAATGCCCAATTCATTGGAAAGCCTGAAGGCAGACATGCCATAGATCACCCCGAAATTAATCGTCTTTGCAATCCGTCGCTGATCCGGAGTGACAAGCTCCGGCAGCTGTCCGAAAATCATCGATGCAGTGCGCCTATGGACATCCTCTCCGCTTCTGAAAGCATCAAGAAGCGCCGGATCATTGCTGTAATGTGCCAGAACGACAAGCTCGATCTGACTGTAGTCAGCCGAAAGAAGCACGCATCCAGGAGCTGAAGGGAATGCACCCCGGATCATCCTTCCTTCTTCTGTCCTTACCGGAATGTTCTGAAGGTTCGGATTCTTGCATGAAAGCCTTCCAGTCCCTGTTCCGGTCTGAAGGAAGCTCGGATGGATTCGTCCAGTAGATGGATTGACCAGCGCAGGAAGCCCTTCGCAGTAGCCCCGGAGCTTTGTGAGGAAACGGCTTCGCAGGATAAGAGAAGGAACAGGATCATCTGTCTTATTGGCCAGATCCTCCAGCACATCAGAATCAGTGGAGAAGCCCGAACGGGTCTTCTTTCCGGTTGGAAGATTCCGATCGACGAACAGCACTTCCTGAAGCTGCTTCGGAGAATTGAGGTTGAACTCCTTTCCGCAGGCTTTGTAGACCTGCGCTTTTATTCCGATCCTTTCGTCTTCAAGCGTCTTGGAAAGAGCTGCAATCTTGTCCGTATCAAGCAGGATGCCGTTGTATTCCATATCGGCAATCGTCTTCACAAGAGGCATCTCGATTTCAGTGAACACATTCATCAATCCCGCTTTCTCAAGCCTATGCCCGAAAAGCTGGTACAAGGCCCATGTGACATCGCTGTCCTCGGCACCGTATCTGACAGAATCTGAAAGGCTGATGTCAGAGAATAGCTTTCCCTTTGGAACGACATCCTCGAATTTCACAGTGTCATAGGCAAGATTTCTCTTCGCAAGGTCGTCCATGTTGTACACCCCGCTGTCTGAAGACAGAAGCCATGCTGCAATCATCGTATCGAAATGAAGGCACCCAAGCACTAGCCCGGCACGCCGGAGCACATTGTAGTCATACTTTATGTTCTGACCTACGACCTTCACGCCCTCAAGCCTTCTGGAAAGAATCTCAAGGACCTTCTTCTCATCAAGCATCCGTCTTCCTTCGCATACGAGAGGAACATAATAAGACTTTCCGATCTGCGAGCAGAATGAGAATCCGACAAGACTTGCCTGCATCTCATCCACGCTGGTAGTTTCAGTATCCAAAGCCATGATGCCCAATGAGGCCGCTTCTTTCAATGTCCTGTCAAGCTCTTCTAGAGTTGTTATAGCCTTGTAATCGGGATTTAGAGACATTGTTACTCGAAATCCATCATCTTGCATAGCAGCAGGCTCTGGATTGGCTTCTGGAGGGGGAGCCTCATGAGAGACACTCTTCCCGCTTATCCTGGCAGCAAGAGCTGCAAGGGTCTTGGATCCCGCCTGATAGAAGAGAGGAACAGCCTTGGACCAGTCCAGATCTTTTGCAGAGAATCCTTCCTTGTCAAAGTCATCAACCTTGAACAGGTCATCCTTCAGGACTATCAACGTATGAGAAAGCCCAATGTGGTCCTTCGCCGCTTCGAGCTTGGCCTGCACAGAGGGAGAAAGCTCATCGATATGGCTGTACACGCTGCCAAGGGTGCCATACTGTCCAAGGAGTTTCTCTGCACCCTTGGGACCGAGCCCGTCTATTCCAGGAACGTTGTCCGAACTGTCACCTAGAATGGTAAGATAATCCACTATCTGATCCGGCTTCACTCCATAGATCTGAGGCACTTCATCCTTGGTGCAGAGCATGTAATCCTTCTCGCCTTTGCGGGGAGGCCTGAGGACGGTAACGCCATCCCCTACCAGCTGCATGAGATCCTTGTCGCCGGTGACGATGACTGTCTCAAGCCCGCTTCTTCCAGCCTGGCGGCAGAGAGTGGCAATGATGTCATCGGCTTCCATTCCGACCTGCATCCTGTATGGGATGCCAGCAGCCTTGAGGATATCAAGAATCATCGGAACCTGAGCATGAAGGTCCTCAGGTGCTGCATCGCGGTTTGCCTTGTACTCTGGGTACAGCTCATGGCGGAACGTCTTTCCATGGGCATCCATGGCAACCACAAGATATTCGGGGTTGTATTTCCCGATGATCATCATCAGAGTATTGAAGAATCCGAACACAGCCGACACGTTACGTCCCTGAGCATCAGTCAGCGGCCTGTTAATGAAGGCGAAATACGAACGGTAAATAATCCCGTACCCATCTACTGCAAAGAGCCTTCCTTTTGCAGAAGGCTTGGCCGGCTCGTCATCAAAAAGACTGCCCTGTTCGTATCCGCTCATTGATCCTCCGTCAGTTGATCTTGTCCATTATCGTATCGATAGCCCCTGAAGCAAACGAAGCAATGCTGGCTCCGAGCTTCTTGAAATCGATGCTCGAGATTGCCTTGCTGATGCTTTCGGCGCTGATGTTTATATCAAGCTCCTTGGCTGCATCCTTGACAAAGGAGGAAACCGCCTGTGCTCCATCGGAAGCCCCATCCTTGATTGTATCCCATACATCTGAATTCTTGAGCTCATCGATTATCTTCGAAATCTGCTCATCGGTAGCACCTGAAGCCTTCAGTTCTGTCTTGATATCAGCAACCATGTCAGTGATTTCTGCGGTGCTTGAAGCCATCTTGGCAGAGACATCACCGTTCTTGAAGCTCATCCCGAAGTACTTCTCGGAAGCATTCGGGAAAAGGAAATAAACCACCGCAAACATCACTGCGCACAGAATCAGCGCTCCAAGGAAACCTTTCATTACGCTTTTCTCTTTACCCATGGAAATCCTCCTGTCATGATAATACCATATAAATCACTGCACGTGGAATACATGCTTTGAAAGCCTTGCAAATGCCTCTTGCACACGTGACAGAGGAAGCGCAAGATTCATCCTTATCGTGTGCTCTCCGCCGAACGGACGGCCATCCTGCCAGGCAACACCGACATCGCTGCCCGCCTTTAGAAGCTCATCAATTGTCTTTGAATGATCACGGCACCATGAAGAGCAGTCCAGGAACAGCATGTAAGTGCCTTGAGGCTTTGAAACCTCTATGCCTTCGTAATGAGACTTGATGTAATCGAAGGCCCAGTTGATGTTGCCTGAAAGAACCTGGCAAAGCTCATCCACCCATTCATAGCCCTCGCTTCTGTATGCTCCGATGAGGGCATGCATTGAAAGCACATTCATATCGTTGTAGTGCGAGAGGCTCGATTCCTTGGCTACTCTGTCACGAAGCGCCGGATTGTATATGATCCTGTAGCTTCCGATCAGTCCAGCAAGGTTGAAAGTCTTCGATGGCGCATAGAGCGCTACCGTGTGGTTTCTTGCATAGTCGCTGACCATCTGAGTCGGTATGTGGGTATTGCCATTGAGGATGATGTCGGACCAGATCTCATCTGAAACGATGTTGACCTGATGCTTCTCGAAGATCGCCATGGCCTTCTCAAGCTCCCACCTCTCCCAGACGCGCCCGCATGGGTTATGAGGAGAGCAGAACACAGCTGCATGGATCTTATTGTCGATGATCTTCTTTTCCATGTCCTCGAAGTCGATCCTCCAGATCCCCTTTGAATCAAGCTTCATCTGGTTATGGACGATATTGTATCCGTTGTTGCCAAGGGCATGGGTAAATCCTATATACGTCGGCCCCTGGAGAAGCACGTTGTCACCCTTGGAGCAGAACACGCCAAGCGCAGATACCACACCGCCAAGCACTCCGTTCTCGTAGCCGATGCATTCTTTCGAAAGGCCGGTTACTCCATGGCGCTTGCTCTGCCATGCGATGATCTCATCGTAGTATTCATCTCTTGGAAGGAAATAGCCGAATGCAGGATGCTGGGTCCGTTCAATCACAGCTTGCTGGATAGTCGGAACAACTGGAAAGTTCATGTCGGCGACCCACATCGGGATCACATCGAATCCTTTCTCAGGCCTGCCTGGGGCAAAGCCATCTCTCATGCCCAAGGCATCTACTGCCATGGCATCATTTCCTTTTCTGTCCAAAATGCTTGTGAAATCATACTTCATGATAATTGTCTCCAAATATCAGCATGATACAGCTTTTCTGCGTTTATTGCACCAGATCATACAAGAGTCATCTGAAGAACAAGCGAGAAAGAACCTTCCTTGAGATTGTCGCTGTTTGGAATGAGCATGTTCATGTCATGCGTCTCAAGAGTGAAATCAGTCGGAAGCGTGAATGAAACGCCTAGCTTGATTACAGGGCCAAGGAAGAAATCCAAGGTCGTCCTTATATTGAAGTGGCTCTTGTTAAGAGCATCGGTGAACGAAGCCGCCTCAATCGAATTTCCGTCAATCACAAGCGTGCCCTTCTTTCCATCATGCACATAGTCAACAACCGGGCCAAGGCAGATTCCAAGCCTTGCAGTTCCGAACAGGTCCTCAGAGATTCCAGCAACCAGCAGGCCGGAGAACTGAAGTCCATTGGATTCAGTGACGCCAAGCTCACCGGAGGCATCAAGTTCCAGAAATAGCATCTTCGTCCTTAGCTCGACGCCGAAATTGATGTCCTTTGCCGTTATGTTCTTTATATCTGATAGTGAACTGAGGGCTCCGTCTCTGAAGGTGAAATTGAATCCGGCTGATAGGTCGAACCAGTTCCAGCTCTGATTTGAATTCCCATCATCCGCAGCATATGCACAGGAGCAGAGAATGCAAGCAATGATCAGAACAACAGCAAACTTCTTCATAAGTCAGGAACCGCCTTGAAAAGCAGAATAATCTGCTTCCGTAAGAATATAACATTTCACTCTGAAAAAGGATACAGTTTTTATATAAAAAAAAGACACCCCATCACAAGACAGGGCATCTTTGATCTTTCTGAAGGATTTGAAGTCCTAGATAAGATTGAATCCCAGGTAGATTCCAACCTGAGTCGCCTTCCAGTTGGTAGTAGCATCCTTGTAAGCGGCCTTCCATGCTTCACCATCGCTGATTGCAGCAATGCTGAGGTTGGTCGGAAGAACAGCATTCACGCCGAGCGTGATCGCATCGCCAAGAAGGAAGTCAACAGTGGCTCTTACGTTGATAGGAGCAGTAAGGGCCCAGTTTGCCATGTTACCGGCTCCGCCTTCCATGCTGGCAATCAGAGTCTGTCTCTTGGTATCTCCAACGGTCGAAGGTCCAATTATGAACTGCTGACCTTCTGGATTGGTAGGCTTGTATGCGAAGTCAAGTCCGGCTGTAACACCAAGACGGATGAAACCAAGAAGGTCAAATGAAAGACCTACGTTCCCGTAGCCTGAGTAATCGAACGTCTTGTAGAACTCTTTTGCACCAGATCCATTGGTGTTCATAAGAGCTCCGGCATCAATCTCGACGATTGCAAGACGAATCCTGAGTTCAGGTCCGAACTGGTAGTTGTCCAGCTTAAGGAAAGGAGAAGGATCTGTTCCAGCCTTGACTTCATCAATCATTTCCCCAAGTCCATAATTGTACTTTGCTACTGCGCCGATGATGAGATCGAACGCGCCTCTTCCTGCAAACACTGCTGCTGGAATGAGCAGAGCAACCATTAAGACAATCAATGTTTTCTTCATTTTCTATTTCTCCTTGTGACGGCGAACCCGTCATCAATTTGCAACACGAAGCATACGCCTCGCAATTAGTATAACAAGAGTCTTTTAAAAAAGATACAGAAAAAAACTCAGAACTTATAGAATTTTCATACAGAACCAAAGAAAGCTGAGCTTTCTTGTGCAGCATCAATGACTATATCTTTTCTGCTTCTGAGGTTGATTTTTGGACCAGTTGGAAATAGTATCAAGGCATGGCATGAAAGCATGCAGCCAGGAGGACATTATGGAAGAGACAATCCGCTGGGATCTGAGCAACATCTACCCATCGATAGATTCAAAGCAGTACACAGCTGCTCTGGAGAATACAGCAAGAGACATCGAGGAATTCGAGAAAACTCTTAAGGGCTACAAGCCTGGAACGCTATCTGGAAAGGAATTCGAAGCCTTTGCAGTTCAGGTCATACGCCATTATGAAGCAATAATTGATTCATGTACCACCGCCAGTGCCTATGCATATGCATGCCTGACAGTAAACACCTCCGACAAGAAAGCAGTGACCGGAGTCAACAAAGCCGATGAGCTTTCAGTGAAGGCCGAGGGAGCAAGCGTCCTGTTTCACAAGTTCATAGCCGACAGCAAGGATGCTGTCCTTGCGCTTACAGCGAAAGGATGCGTGCTCGAAGAATACGGGTTTGTCCTGAAAGAGACCATCACCGAAGCGGCCCACATGATGAGCCCTGAGATGGAGAACCTGGCAAGCGACCTGAACAGAACCGGCTGCGATGCGTTCTCTAGGCTTCAGGAATCGATCTCATCAGTTGCAAGCGCCGAGATCGGTGGCGAAATGAAGACTGTGATCCAGCTTAGGACCATGGCCACTGATCCTGACCGTGCGGTGCGAAAGAAGGCATACGATGCCGAGGTTTCAATCTGGAAAGAGCATGAGGTCGCATTTGCAGCAGCGCTCAACGGCGTGAAAGGCAGCTGCCTGACCCTTGAGAAGAGGCGTCTCTGGAACGACCCGCTCGAACATGCAGCGTTCCTTTCAAGGGTGAACATGAAGGTCATCGACGCCCTCACAGGGACGATTGAGAAGAATTTCCCTACATTCAGACGCTATCTTCATCTAAAGGCCAAGGCACTTGGGATCAAGCAGCTTGCCTACTGGGACCTGTTCGCTCCGATCGGCGAATCGGCAAGGAAGTGGACTTACGAAGAAGCTCAGAAGTTCATCGTCGAGCAATACACCGCTTTCAACCCCAAGCAGGGAGCATTTGTCCAGAATGCATTCGACAAGCATTGGATCGACCCATTCCCAAGAGCTGGAAAGACCGGTGGAGCCTATGATACCTACATGCCTGATGTAAAGGAATCAAGGGTATTCGCAAACTTCAACTACGATTATGACGGAGTGTTCACCCTGTCACATGAACTTGGACATGCCTGGCACGACAGGATAGTAAGCACAAGACCGGCATTGCTTCGCGCCTACCCGATGACTCTTGCCGAGACTGCCTCGATCTTCGGAGAGTTCACGGTATTCAAGGGCGCTGTTGCCGAGGCCAGCGACTGCGAGAAGGCAATCCTGATTGAGAACTACCTTTCAAGCGCCACACAGACATGTGTTGACATCCTGGCAAGGTTCTACTTCGAGCGCAATCTGTTCGAAGAACGGGCAAAGGGAGAGCTTGTTCCATCCGAGCTGTGTGAAATGATGGTTGCCGCCCAGAAGAAGGCATATGGAGACGGACTTGATCCAGATACGATCCATCCGTACATGTGGGCTGTGAAAGGCCATTACTACAACGCAGGATACTCGTTCTACAACTATCCGTACGCATTCGGGCAGCTGTTCGGCCTAGGGCTTTTCAAAGAAGCCCAGAAGAACGGAAGCAGCCATCCATTCTGCGAGGATCTAAACAGAATGCTGTCCATCACCGGACAGTACGATGCGATGACAGTCGCCGCAACAGGCGGGTGTGACATCCAGAGCCCGGAGTTCTGGCAGGAAGGCCTTGATATCATAGCTGACTACACCGACCAGTTCGAAGAGCTCGTTGCAAAGAAGTGAAGATGAGAATCAGAATCACAGACCTGGTTCAGAAAGGACAGGGAATAGGACGCTGCGAGGACGGAAGAGTGATCTTCGTCTCGGGCGCCCTTCCCGGAGAGCTTGTAGATGTCCAGGTGACCAGGGAGAAGAAGGACTTCCTGATGGGAAATGCCGTTTCGGTGATCGAAAGCTCGCCGGACCGGACAGTCCCCGTCTGCCCGCTGTACGGAATCTGCGGAGGCTGCAACCTGATGCACCTCAGATACGAGGCGCAGCTTTCAGCGAAGAAGAAGTTATTCCTGGACACGCTGCACCAATTCCATGCGCTTGACAAGTCCCCGTCCTTCCAGATGGAGGCGCCGGCATCAGGCAAGAGCCTAGGCTACAGAACCAGAGTCCGATTCGAGATCAAGGACTCAAGCGCCGGTTTCTTCCGATCAGGAAGCAATGAATTCGTCGCTGTTCAGTCCTGCCCTGTGCTTGATCCCGAGATTAATGCCTTGCTCGTTCATCCTGAGAAGCTGGCTGCAGTGGCCAATGGAGGAGAAGCAGCAGTATGCATGAGTTCAAACGGTCCTCTTTTAGGACGTGAAAACGGATTTGCGACCATCATGGGCAAGACGCTGCCTGTTTCAAACAGCGTGTTCTTTCAGTCAAACCTCTCTCTGCTGCCTGAGATGATTGATTACATAGTCTCTCTCGTTCAAGGAGAGAACGTCATGGATCTGTTCTCTGGAATCGGAACGTTCTCTGCTTTCCTTGAGGACCATCACAAGGTCATCGCCGTTGAAAGGGATCCCCATTGCCTGGCTCTTGCCAGAATGCATCTGAAATCAACTGAGTTCTTCACAAGAAGCGTGGAGGATTTCAAGTTCACCAAGTGGGCTCAGACCATCATCGTCGACCCGCCTAGGACAGGACTTGACAAAAAAGTGCCTGCCCAGCTAGGAAAGCTCGGCGCAAGTCGTATAATATATGCAAGCTGCGACAGCGTAACGTTCGCACGCGATGCCGCTTTGTTCAGCGAGCTGGGCTATGCCCTGACAAGCTCAAGGATATTTGATTTTTACCCGCAGACATCCCACATGGAGTCTGTGAACGTTCTTGACAGGAGGACTGGGAAATGAAAGACGGATTCATCAAGGTGGCTGCAGCCACTCCTTCGATAAGGGTGGCAGACTGCGTTTACAACACATCCAAGATCCTTGAGCTCATCAAGAAAGCCCAGAGCGAAGACGTGAAGCTGCTTGTGCTTCCTGAGCTCTGCGTCACAGGCTACACCTGCGGCGACCTGTTCTTCCAGCAGGCGCTGATTGAAAGCTCAAGAGAAGCTGTAGGCAAGATTGTCGAAAGCGTTCCGAAGGATCTCATCGTGATATTCGGCTGCCCTGTGGAATTCCGCGGCAAGCTGTTCAACTGCGCCTGCGTTGCAAACGATGGCAGGATCCTCGGGCTGGTGCCCAAGGTCAACATCCCGAACTATCAGGAATTCTACGAATGCCGCTGGTTCACCCCTGCCCTGAGCCAGCCTCAGAAGATCAGCTTCGCGGGATACGATACCGTACTGTTCAACAAGCTCATCTTCGCATGCAATCAGATTCCGCTGTTCAGGCTCTCGGTCGAAATATGCGAAGATATCTGGGTTCCGAATCCGCCTAGCGTATCTCATGTGGTAAATGGAGCCACTGTCATAGCAAACCTTTCCGCAAGCGATGAGTTTGCAGGCAAGTCCGCATACCGCTCAAGTCTCATTTGCGGGCAGAGCGCAAGGCTCATCTGCTCTTACATCTATGCAGATGCCGGTGAAGGAGAATCAACATCCGATCTGGTGTTCGTAGGTCACAACATGATCTGCGAGGATGGCGAGTTTCTCGCCCAGCACAGGGAATCCGAGGATAGCCTCCTGATCTCTGAGATCGATGTCAAGAAAATTGACCATGAGCGCAAGCTAAGGAACACTTTCGGCTGTGCAGACGACCCGACGTACATCTATGTCCCGTTCGACATGGATCTGGAGCAGACCGTTCTTACCAGGAAATTCGAGAAGTTCCCATTCGTTCCGGAGAAGGACTCCCAGCTCTATTCGCGCTGCAACAACATCATCAGGCTTCAAGCCCTGGCACTAAAGAGACGGTTCATCCATACCGGCTCCAAGACAGCCGTGATCGGGCTTTCAGGCGGTCTGGACTCGACCCTTGCGCTTCTGGTGACAGTCAAGTCATTCGAAATGCTTTCAAAGAACCGCAAGGACATCATTGCTGTTACCATGCCATGCTTCGGGACAACGTCGCGGACCCGTTCCAATGCTGAGAAGCTTGCCCAGGCCTATGGCTGCACACTCAGGGTGATCGACATCAAGGATGCAGTGGACCAGCACTTCTCTGACATCGGACATGACCCAGAGGTACACAACGTAGTATATGAGAACTCGCAGGCTCGCGAAAGGACTCAGATCCTTATGGATATTGCAAACGAACTCAACGGTCTGGTCATAGGAACGGGAGATCTTTCAGAGCTTGCTCTAGGATGGGCAACCTTCAACGGCGATCACATGTCCAACTATGCAGTCAACGCCGGAGTTCCAAAGACCCTTGTAAGGGCGCTTGTGACGGTGATTGCCGACAATAGCTCTGGAGAACTCGCTGAGGTGCTGCATGACATTGTGGACACCCCTGTGAGTCCTGAGCTTCTTCCATCCGATCCGAACGGCAGGATAACCCAGAACACAGAGAATATCGTGGGGCCGTATGAGCTTCACGACTTCTTCCTCTACCATATGCTCAGATGGGGTCATGCGCCTTCAAAGATCTTCAGAATGGCCTGCTATGCATTCCAGGACACATATGCTCCAGAAATAATTGAAAAATGGCTTAGAATCTTCTATCGCAGGTTCTTCACCCAGCAGTTCAAGCGTTCATGCATGCCTGACGGACCTAAGGTAGGATCTGTTGCTCTTTCTCCACGAGGGGACCTGAGAATGCCGTCCGATGCCTGCATGGCAATATGGATGGATGATCTGGAAGAAGTCTGATCAGATATCCAGATTGTACTCTGCAATCTTAGAAATAAGGGTTCGCCGGGTTATGCCAAGCTCTGAAGCAGCCTTCGTCCGGTTGCCTTCCCATCGGTGAAGTGCATTGATGATGGACTCTTTCTCAATTTCCTTGAGGCTTTTCTGAGGAGGAAGCTTTGAAGGAACCATCATTGCATCAGGTGCCTGCTCTGTGCCGGGGCGTGATACGCTGCCTCTGAGATCCAGGCAGTCTTCGTTGATCAGGTTTGAATCAGCAAAGATCACAGCCCGCTCGAGAATGTTCTCAAGCTCTCTGACATTGCCATAGAAGCTATGGTTCTTGAGCATGTTCATTGCCTCGACGGTGAATCCATCGATATGCCGCCCCATCTCCTTGTTGAGCCTTGAGAGGATCTGAGCCGAAAGCGGCTCGATGTCCATGGGCCTTGCCCGAAGCGGCGGTATGATTATCCTCACAACATTTAGCCTATAGAACAGATCTTCACGGAAATCACCATTGCGAACCATCTCTTCGAGGTTCTTGTTGGTTGCGCAGATTATCCTTGCATTGATCGGAATCTGAACAGTGCCTCCGAGCCTGGTGATCTTGCGGTCCTGGAGAACTCTGAGGATCTTCACCTGCAGAGGACGAGGCATATCGCCAATCTCATCGAGAAACAGCGTTCCGCCGCTTGCAAGCTCGAACATTCCTACCTTGCGTGCAATGGCACCGGTGAAAGCGCCTTTCTCATGCCCGAACAGTTCGCTTTCAAGCAGGTTCTCAGGCACTCCGCCGATATTGATCGCCACGAACGGGCCGCCTGATACAAGCGAATGGCCGTGGATGCTTCTGGCGACTACTTCCTTTCCAGTGCCGCTCTCACCAGTGATGAGAACATTCGCATTGCTCTGCGAAACTTTGGAAATGACATCCCTGATCTGCATTATCTCCGGAGAAATCCCTGTAAGCATGTCTGCTGGGACATTCTTCAGCTCAGTGCTCTGGACCATCCTTGCCAGGTCACGGGCCTTCACAAGGGTCGAGATCCGAAGGATCAGCTCCTCGGGGTTGAAAGGTTTGACCAGATAGTCCTGCGCCCCTTCCTTGAGAGCCTCGACGGCATCGGATATCTCGCCATGAGCGGAAATCATTATAGCCGGCATTGAAAGCCCATTGAGCCTCATCCATTTGAGCAGCTCGATTCCATCAATTCCCGGCATCTTGAGATCAATCACGCAGATGTCATAGGGACTGTCGCAGAGCATCCGCTGTGCCGAAAGTCCATTCTCGGCGCCATCGCACTCCATGCCCTCGACCTTGAGGTATCTTGCAAGCACATTTCTGATGTTATCTTCATCGTCTACAATAAGAACTCTCATGTCGTGCTCCCTTTCCTTTCATCTTCTGCACGGGTCTTGAGCATAGCATGTGCGAACTTGATAGGAATCATTGAGATCACCACTTCAGCTTTCGTGCCGCCGCCTTCACGTTCGGAAAGCGTAACCGTGCCGCCGCGCGCTTTCAGAAACTGCCTGGTTATCGAAAGACCAATGCCGGATCCGTGTATCTTTGTCGTGAAGAACGGATCGAAGAACTTGCTCCTATCACCCTTTGGAAGCCCGTCGCCACGGTCGAGAACCGAAATCGAAAGCTGGCTCTTGCGGCGCTCGACGATATCAACCTGGACCTGAGGATCACGGCCTGTGCAGCTTTCAGTGGCATTCTTAATCAGATTCTCGAACACAGACCTTGCACGATCGGGATCGAACTCAATGTATGCCTCCTTGAGGCTTGAAGGCGTGAATTCAATCCTGTTCGGAAACAGATTCTTGATCCCTTCAAGAAAGCTTCGAACTTCAATCAGCGCAGGATCTCCAAGCGGGTTGCGCAGGAAATCGCTCACTTTATTGGTAAGCTGGGTAAGCCTCAGAATCTCCTGATCGATTACAGCAAGGTCGCTTCTGTACTCAGGAGGCAGCTCCTTCTTCAGCAGGGCAGTCTGGATGGTCATCGCCGAAAGCGGATTCTTTATTTCATGGGCAAGCGTCCTTGCAGCAGCTCCTAGGCTCACAAGGCTTTCCTGACGTGAAAGCATCTCCTTGTACTTGCGGTTGTTGTTGAAAAGCCTGATGAACACCAGAAAGACAAGAACAAGAGCTGCTAATGCGATTGCAGTGAGCAGCCAGATTCTTGTGACGGCCCGTGAATACGAGCTTCCATCCATCACGACATAGAGAATCTCCGGAAAATCAAGATCAGTGGAAAGCGAGCCGCTCTCATCGAGGACCAGAGCTCCGGCATCAAGGTCAATCGAAAGGCGTGCAAGCCTCATGTAACGAAGAACGCCTGTCTTGCGGTCAAAGCTGTAGATTCCATATGAGGCATCGCCATCCTGGGTGGAATTGAATTCCATGTTCCCATATGGAAGTGCATAAGGTACCGATCCGAGGTATCGATAAAGACGTCCAGTGCTGGAATAGATGCCGATTCCAATGACGCTTTCATCGCTCATGATCTGAGTGGCTTTGGTCGAATCCTGATTCTCCGACCATGCCATGTAAATCGAATTGAAAGAGCGCTCTGCTTCTGTCTTCATCAGAAGGCTCTCTTTCTCAACAGAAGAGAATCCGACGAAAAGAATCATCGCTGTGATCAGACAGAAGAGCAGTCCAAGCAGCACATACGCCACTATCTTGTCCTTGGAAGCAAAAAAATCAGCAAAGCTCTTTGTATTCATCTCTATTCGTAGTTCAACGATTCAATAGGATCAAGCTTGGCTGCCTTCCTGGCTGGATACCATCCGAAGAACAAGCCGATGACCATTGAAAAGCCCACTGCAATAATATATGAAGAATACGAAATGTGCAACGTCCATGAAACAAGGTTAGTCACTGCAACGCTTATTCCAGTGCCTAGGATTATTCCCAGGAAGCCACCAACAAGCGTAAGTGCAATCGCCTCGGTTATGAACTGTCCCATTATATCGGAATTGGTCGCCCCAAGAGCTTTGCGCACCCCGATTTCCCTGGTTCGCTCAGAGACGCTCACAAGCATTATATTCATGATTCCAATTCCGCCGACAACAAGCGAAATCGCCGCTATTGCCGCAAGGAAAGTGCTGAATGTCCCTGTTATGCTCTGAGCCATCTCGGCAAGAGTAGCTGGCGAAAACAGATTGTATGAATCGCTTCCAACAAGCGAATCAAGATAAGATGTGATCGAATCTCCGATGGCTATCGGATCCTCTCCATCGGCGGTCCTGACAACGTAGGTTCCAACCATGCTTACCTTTCGGAAACGCTGGGTGTATGTATTGTAAGGAACATAGACATAGTTATCGAACGCTACCGACAGCATGGCATCCTTGCTCTCCATGACGCCAACCACCTGATAGCTCTTCGCCTGGGTTCGGAAGATGCTTATGTACTGTCCTACGGCATTGCCGTCAGGGAACAGCTCCTCTGCAACATCAGCTCCAAGAACGCAGACCTGACGCTTGAAGATATTATCCTCCTGCGAGAAGAATTCCCCGCTCTCGGCATCATAGTTCATGAGCTCAGCGTAGTTCGAAGGCACTCCTGCAAGCTGTGCAGTAGTCGTCTCCTGCTGATTCCTGAAATTGGCATTGCTCGTGTTCATGGGAAGCACGAAATCTATTCCGTTGATTTCGCTCTTCAGCGTCTCGCAGAACTGCTCATCGAACGTCTCAGAGCTCTTCTGTCCAGATACGGGGAAGATCGAGACCATCTCAAGCCCGCCTGCTGAAATGCTGTCAGTGATGCTCTCTGTAGCGCTGTTTCCAAGCGTCAGGATTGCCACTACGGCTCCGACGCCTATAATGATTCCCAGAAGAGACAGAAGCGTTCTCATCTTGTTGGCCTTCATCGAGGCAAATGCAAGCTTTGTATTCTCCCAGATCATATCACTTCTCCAATTTCCCATCACGGATCAGAATCTGACGGGAACAAGCCATTCCAAGCTCTCTGTTATGGGTGACGAGCACTATGGTCCTGCCCTCAGAGTTGAGCTGCTCAAACAGTTCCATTATCTGATTGCCTGTCTTCGTATCAAGCGCTCCTGTCGGCTCGTCCGCAAGGATCAGCGAAGGATTGTTCACCAGAGCCCTGGCTATTGCCACTCTCTGCTTCTGCCCGCCGGAAAGCTCATTTGGCTTGTGCTTCATCCTGTCTGCAAGCCCCACGCGCTCCAGAGCCTCAGTGGCAAGTTCACGCCGCTCTTTTGGACTGACTCTTGCATAAAGCAGCGGAGTCATGACGTTCTCAAGGGCATTGAGCTTTCCCAGCAGGTTGAACTGCTGGAACACGAAGCCTATCTTCTCGTTTCTGAGGTATGCAAGATCCCGTTCTGAGAAATCACTGGTGTCAGTGCCATCGATTTTAAGAATCCCGCTTGTCGGCCGGTCAAGACACCCGATCAAGTTCATCAGAGTGGACTTGCCAGAACCTGACGGACCCATGATCGAGACGAACTCGCCTTTCCTGATGTCCACATCCACACCATCGAGCGCTTTTACCAGATAATCGCCCACTATGTAGTACTTGCGGACATCAACTGCTTCAATTACCGAATCAGATGCCATTGGATTTACCTCTGAGGCGGTTCTCCGCCGCCACCGCCTGGACCGCCGCCGGTATCGGAACCGCTGCTCATGCTCATCATCATCGAGGACGCTGCGTTAGTTGAAGCAGTGGTCTGCATCATCACAGTATCGCCATCAGCAATATCCCCAGAGAGAACTTGATAATACCCTTCTCCAAGGTACTTCACCGAAACCTCAACAGACTGAGTCGTTCCATCTGAAAGCTTCTTCTGGACGGTTGATACGCCTCTGGTCGTCTTGACTGCATTCTGAGGCACGAGGAGCATTGATTGAGGCTCCTGAACATCTATCACCCCTTCGAACGAGAACCCAGGCTTGAAAGCCTCTGGGAAGTCCTCGAAAAGGATCTCGACATCCATTACTCCGATTCCAGAGCTTGTGTACCTTCCTACCATAGGAATGTATGACACTGTCGCCGTCATCGTCTTGCCGGGAACGCTGTCCGATGTCACAGTGGCAGTCATTCCAACCTTGATGTTCTGAATATCAATCTCGTCGATCTCGACAGTTGCCTTCAGCTTGCTGTTGTCAATGATTGTAATGACAGAGCTTCCAGCCTCAAAGTAATCGTTCTCATCGACATTCACCGATGTCACGACTCCGTCGAAGTTCGCATATAGCTTGGTGTTCTCAAGAGCTTTCGTCTGGCTTTTCAGCTTCATTTCAAGCAACTTGAGCTGGCTGGCATTGCCATCGATCTTCGCAGCTTCGATGTCGTTTGTCGTGGATTCTATTGCATACTGGGCATCGCTGTCATCCAAAGTGGCAAGAAGCTGTCCTTTCGTGACCTTGTCGCCTTCAGATACAAGAACGGAAGTCACGGTTCCAGAGGACCTGAATTTCACCGACTGGGTGTCGTAAGCCTCGACCGAGCCGGAAATATCAACGGCAACCGAGTACTCTCGCTGTTCCACCTTGCCCTCTACGGTCTTCGTCACTGCTGGTGCCGCCGGCTCTTGCCATGGCAGCCTTAAGTTGACCTTGTAGAAATTGTACAGGTACACTCCGAATCCGATTATTGCAAGCACGATCACCCAGATGATGATCGAGCGGATTCTTCTCTTGGTCTCACGTTTCCTTCGATCCTGACGAATCTTGTCTTCCGTTGAAAGTACAGGTTTCGGATTATTTTCCATATTCGTTCTCCTTAAAGCTGAAGAAGCGCAATCTTCTTGTTAAGCGATATTGCATCAAGATAATAGCATTCAAGTGCAGTCTCGGCTTTCTTCTGTGAAAAAACCGCATCATCGACATCGGTCTGGCTTGCAAGCCCAAGATCCAGCTTGGCCTGCTCGGTCTGGACAAGCTTCTCGGCATAGTCGACATCAGCCTGGGCTTTCTTGATATCCCCTTCAAGAACCCGGATTGAAGACCTCATGTCCACGGCATCGTCCAGATAGCCGGAAAGCTCATTCTCCCAGTCAAGCTGTGCAGTGAGCTTGTCATATTCAAGCTCCTTGATCTCAATCTGGTCTGTTTCATCGGTATTTGACGGGACGTACTTGCCGGACAGAGTCACGCTCGGACTGAAAGTCGAGCTGCTTATGTTCCATCCCAGATCCACAGACCCGCTTGCCGTCCAGCCATTGCTTGTTGAATACTTCACCCCGGCCGAAGCAGCCAGCGAATCAGAAGACCCAGTGCCCATCCCGACATTGCCTGAAAGCGAAGCCAGCGCATCAAGCGTCTTGGCTGTTTCAGTCTTGTTCCTGTATGCTTCCAGAGCCAGCTGGTATTTGTACCAAGCCAGCTTCACCGAGGAATTCCCATCTTCCAATGATTCAAAATCCACAATCTGCGTCTCGCTGATCTCAGGCCTGACATATTCAATTCCGTATTTGGTCTTGAAGTTCGCCTTTGCTATGTCAAGCTTGTCCTGAAGATTCTCAAGGGCAATCGTCTGCGAATCAATAGCATTCTGGAGGTTGGAATACTTTGAAGTTCCCTCTGTGACAGTCTTGAGCGCAACTGCCTTGTCAAGCTGCTTCTGTGAATCATCGAGGGATCTCTGCGCACTTTCTATGTTGATTTCCTGGTTGATAAGAGCTTTGAGGGCATCAATGAAATTCATCTGGAACTCAAGCAGGCTTGTCTGGTAGGAAGTCTCGATTGAAAGCAGCTGCCGTGCCATCGTAATGTCGTCCACATCGTATACGTATCCCAGGTCAAACTCCCATACCAAGCCGGCATTGGGCGAGATGCTGCCGGACGTGCTGGAATTCTTCACAAGAAGCGAGGTATCAAGCCCAAGCGAATAAGTGATTCCGCTGTCCGTTTCAGGAAACTTCAATGTGAAGCCAGGATTATAGCTCAGTACAGATTCCTCTGTCGGCTGATACTTCATGGTTCCTAGATCCACAGTCCATGCCATCCCGTCCTGGGCATCAATCTTGCTTACAGAAAGAAGGCTGTTCTCCCTGTTGATCTCATATCGCTTCACCTGAGTGCTTGAGCTTTGAGCCTCAGCCATAAGTTCTTCAGCAGTTCCTGCATAAAGCGAGAAGAAAGAAGCGGCAAGGACTGTTATCAAAGTACAGGCAATTCTGATTTTTCTGTTCATCTGTTTCCTCAACATATCGAAAAATAAAGCTTTATCAGCAAGTAATCAACAACCGCTGGTCAATTGCTCCATAAAAGTCCGTGTTTCTACATAATCGGATTATTCATCTTCCGATTGCAGCACATAGAACTTTGACGTAGGAAACTTAAATGAGCTTTAAATCGATTCAATCTCCACGTTTTTACACAAAGAACAGAAGCGCAGCCCTATAGACCAGCAAGGCAATCACCCAAGCCACTGTGCACTGAAACAGAATCATCAGCAATGTCTGATGAAGATTTCCGAGTTCTCTCCTGATAGCCGCAATTGCAGCCACGCATGGCGAATACAGCAAGGTGAACGTCAGAAACGACAGCGCAGAAGCCGGCGTGAAAAGCGCTGACAAAGCAACTGTCAATCCTGCAGTGGATGTATCAAGAAGCACGCCAAGAGTGCTCACCACTGCTTCCTTTGCGGTGAACCCTGTGATAAGCGCAGTAGTAATCCTCCAGTCAGTGAAGCCAAGCGGCTTGAATATCGGTGAAAAGACCCTTCCAAGCGCAGCCAGAAGGCTAGTGCTGTTGTCCATCACCACATTGAGCCTTGTGTCGAATGTCTGCAGGAACCAGATGATCACAGTGGCGACAAGAATGACCGAAAAAGCCCTTTCGATGAAATCCTTCGCCTTCTCCCACATCAGGATCACAACAGACTTGACCGAAGGCAGCCTGTAGTTCGGAAGCTCCATCACGAACGGCATTGAATTGCCCTTGAACAGCGTCTTCTTCCCTATAAGCGCAACAACAATCCCTATTAGAATTCCCATGACGTACAGTCCGATCATCACCAGCGCCCTGTATCGCTGGAAGAATGCAGCTGTGAACACAGCATAGATAGGAACCTTCGCCGAGCAGCTTACGAACGGCACTAGCAGCATCGTCATCTTGCGGTCCCTCTCCGAGGAAAGAGTCCTCGTGGCCATGATTGCCGGAACGCTGCAGCCGAATCCGAGAAGCATCGGTACTATGCTCCGTCCGGACAATCCTATCTTCCTCAGCAGCCTGTCCATTACGAATGCTATTCTTGCCATGTACCCTGAATCCTCAAGAATCGACAGGCAAAGGAAGAGAACAAGTATCACAGGCAGGAAGCTAAGCACGCTTCCGATTCCTGCAAATATTCCATCTATCACCAGGCTCTGCACCACTGGGTTGAGCTGATAAGCCGTCAGCCACCCATCTACCACCCCAGTGAACCAGTCTATCGCCTGAGCAAGCAGATCTGAAAGATTCTGTCCGACAAGATCGAATGTCAGATAGAACACCAGCAGCATTATTCCAAGGAATACAGGTATTCCCCAGTACTTGCTTGTCAGCACCTTGTCGATGCGCACGCTCTTCCTGCGCTGGATGCTTTCCGCCGGCTTCTTCACCGCTTCCTTGACAACCGTCTCTATGAAGTCGTACCTCATCGAAGCAATCGCCTCATTGCGGTCCATCTGGCTGTCAGTCTCCATCTCAAGAACGCTGTGCTCGATCAGATCATGCTCGTTCTCTGATATTGCAAGCAGCTTCTCAATCTGAGCATCGCCTTCCACGAGCTTTGTCGCCGCGAACCTCGGTGATATATGGCATCTTGCCGCATGGTCTTCGATTACATGGGAAACCGCATGGATGCATCTATGCACCGGTCCCGGTCCGCAGAAGTCAAGCTTCGCGGGAAGAATTCCATCATGCGCGACCTTGATCGCCTGCTCGACAAGTTCTTCTGTTCCCTGATTCTTCACTGCACTGATCGGGATGACCGGCACTCCGAGCATGTCGCTCATCTTCTCCGAATCCACGCTGCCGCCGTTGAGGACCACTTCATCCATCATGTTAAGTGCAACCACCATCGGAATGCGCATGACAAGCAGCTGCAGTGTCAGATAAAGATTCCTCTCAATATTCGTCGCATCAACGATGTTGATTATTCCATCGGGCTTTCCATTGATGATGAAATCCCTGGTAATGATTTCTTCGTTTGTGAATGGCCTGAGCGAGTATATTCCAGGAAGATCCACTATGGTGCAGTCCTCATGCCCTTTGATCACTCCTGACTTCTGATCGACCGTCACGCCAGGGAAGTTCCCGACATGCTGATTCGCTCCGGTAAGCTGATTGAACAGCGTCGTCTTTCCGCAATTCTGGTTTCCTGCAAGCGCAAAATTCATCACTGAACCTCCACTTCAATTTCACTGACGTCTTCCTTCCTCAGCGTCAGAGCATATCCTCTGACCTTGAGTTCTATAGGATCGCCCATTGGAGCAGTCTTCACGATAATGACCTTTGTTCTTGGAAGCAGTCCCATATCGAGCAGTCTCAGTCTGAATTCATCTTTTCCGCCTACTTTGGTGATTACCGCTTCCTTGCCTACTGGCAGCTCGCTTAGTTTCATTCTGTTCTCCTAGGTTAGCTATGACTAACTACCTATACAAGAAACTAACACATCAAACCGCCCGATGTCAACAAATCAAGAATGATTTTCTGCCATAGTCGCCCACGGGTTGCCCTCTTGCAATATTCTTATTATAGTGCTATTATATAGAAACTAGGGGTTTTTAAATAAACTAAGCGCACCGTTTATTGCGCCAAGGAATTCTTTCTCATTATGTGTCAGTCAAAGAAAGAGCTTCGCCTTATAAGGGGAGCTACTGTTGTCTGTTTCTTGTTCGGAATCCTTGGAGTTGTACTTTCAGTAGCATCATCTTCAAGATCCATTCTCTTCGATGGACTTCGGTCATTCATCCAGAGCGGCTTCATACTGTTCTCAGGACTTCTTCTCAAGCTCCTGTACCGCGGTGAAACCAAGCAGTACCCATTCGGCTATTCAGCATTCGAGCCATTCTTCATCATAATCAGAGTGGTGATTCTCATGTCTGCGAATATCTTCCTTCTGATCGGATCGGTCCAGGCGATATTCCAGGGCGGCTATATGATCAATACAGGCATAGCGCTGACATTCGCTGGGATTTCAATGACAGTATGCTTCGCCGTGTACATTGTACTCTCGAGAAATGCAAAGAAACTCGGATCGCCGATGCTGAAGAACGAAGCCATCAGCTGGCTTAACGATACATTCCTCAGCGGAGCAATGCTCATAGCACTGGCTGTGATGAGCATACTTGAGCGAACCAGATTCGCATATCTGGCACCGTACACTGATCCTGCTGTATCAATCATCTTCATTCTTACGATGTTCCCATCACTCTCTCGCCAGCTCATAAGCAACGCAAAGGAACTGCTGAATGCAGCCCCGCCTGAGAACATCCAGAAAGACCTTGAAGAAATAATCAAGTCCGAAGTGAAGCTGTTCGGGTTCAAGGACTTTGCCCTTTATTGCACGAAGTCCGGCCGGATGATCTCAGCAATAGTGTACATCACTCTGTTCAAGGAGCGCCCGATAGTGGAGCTCGATGCAATCAGAGCCAGAATCATCAGTGCAATGAAGGAATACTGGGAATTCTGCGACATAGACATAGTGTTCTCCATCGACACCAAGTGGATGGATCTCAATGAGCCGCCTCGCATCGACACAGAAGGCGATGATGACGAAGAAGACAAGGACAAGATACTGGCTTAGCCAGTGAATGCAGAAAGGGATGCCGCAAAGCATCCCTTTCTTGTATATTCAGTCTTCCTTATCCTGCTTGAGCTTTATTGAAACATTCTTCTTCAGGCGAATCTTCACCGGAACAGGAGCGAGCTTGTGCTTGCGGATCTCGAAGCAGTAGTGAATCTTACGATTGCGAGAGAAATCATCACCTATCGTCTCCTGGCTTATATCCTTCACATCGAAGATCTCTGCAATGTATTCATCGAGCTGGAAACGGGTGTAGTTGGTCGAGAAGATCAAAAGCCCGTCATCTGCAAGGTGAGCCATGCAAGACTTGATAAGCCGGCTGTGGTCATACTGGACATCAAAGCTGTCACGGCTCTTGCTATTTGAGAACGTCGGCGGATCGCAGAAGATCAGGTCGAACCTGTCACGCGTGCCGTCAAGATATCGCATGCAGTCATCAAGGTAGAAGAAGTGGTTGAGACTCTCAAACCCATTGATCTGCATATTCTTCTGCGCCCAGTCAAGGTATGTTCCGCTGGCATCTACGCTTACGGTTGACAGTGCCCCGCCAGCAGCGGCGTAGACAGTTGCAGTAGCCGTGTAGCAGAAGAGATTGAGGAATCTCTTTCCCTTGGCCAAACCCTCGATCTTCGCCCGCACCGGCCTGTGGTCAAGGAAAATCCCGGTATCCAGGTAGTCGGTGAAGTTCACCATGAACCTGTGCCCGCCCTCCCTGACAATGAAGAACCTGCTGTCAGAGGCATTGAGCTTGCTGTACTGTCTGTTTCCCCTCTGGATGGACCGCTGCTTCACGAAGATGCAGTCCATATCGATTCCTGTAACACGCTCGGTTGCAAGCACAAGCTCGTCAAGCCGACGCTGTGCATCATCAGGATCGATTGTCGAAGGAGGTGCATACTCTTGGAGGCTTATCCATTTGCCTTCGTAGATATCGATGGCAGCCGAATACTCTGGCATGTCCGCATCATAGAGGCGATAGCAGCTTACACCCTCTTTATCCATCAAAGGCTTCAGGGCCTCAAGATTCTTCTTAAGCCTGTTGGCCGCCATCTGGGCACCATCGGAAAGAGGAGCGGAAAGCCTCTCCTCTCGCTTGGCCTTGGCACGTTCGATCAGAGCATTGCGCTCATCGTCAGTGTAGATGTAGTAGTGAGCAAGCTGGCATTCCATTCCGCCGTTGTACAGCGAATTGGTCCGGTCAGGCTTCATGTCCACGTAGCCAAGGAGGCTGCTGTCCCCGCAGAGAATAGAAGCATTCCATCCTCTGAAGCAATCAGTGATCACCTTTCCTATTCCTGTATACAGCTTCTGGATCTGGACATCCGAATCACCCATCCGTATCCCATACGGAGGATCGGTAACAATGCAGCCTTTGCTGTCAGTCACATCGGAAGGCTTGGTATCGAGAAAGTCGCGGCACTGGAAGTCAATCAAACCGTCCACTCCTGCCGCCTTGGCATTGGCTTTTGAAATTCTGATAGCCTCAGGATCGATATCCCATCCAATAATCTTGCACTTTGGAACAACGGTGCTATCATCAGCCTCGCTGAATACTTCGTTCCAGACCTTCTCGTCATGGAATGGAAGCTTGTAGAAAGCAAAGCGGTACGGATCGACCAGCCCAGGCGCAGAATGGGAAGCCGTCATCGCTGCTTCGATGCACAGCGTTCCGCTTCCGCAGAAAGGGTCAAGGAAAGTGCACTGCTGCCCATCCTTGAACCACTGGCTCCTGCATACGACCGAAGAAGCAAGGAACTCAGAAAGGCAGGCTTCAGTCTGCTGCTTGCGGTAGCCTCGCTTGGCAAGCGAACGGCCGGAGAAATCAATATAGTAGGAAACGCTGTCTCCATCTATATGGAGAGCGAATGCGATATCAGGATCATCGACATCCACCGAAGGCCGCTGGTCATCGAACTTGTCTCGCATCCTGTCAACGATTGCATCCTTGAGCCTGATTGAAACAAAGTGGGTGTTCATCAGCCAGTTACAGCCGGAGACTGTCTCAGTCACTGCAAAAGTAGTATCAGGAGTAAGGAAATTCTCCCATGGAAGCTCGACGCTGTGGTCATAGAACTCATCAATCGAGGAGATCTCCGCCTGATGGAAAAGCACCAGAACGCGTGTTGCGCATCTTGTCCACAGGCAGAACCTGTATCCGACTCTCAGATCGCCTTTGAAGTACACTCCTCCGGATGTGACCTTCACATCCTCGGATCCTGCCTGACGTGCCTCCGTCTCGACCAGATCAGTCTGGTTCGCTGAAGTTGCTGCAAAATAAATCATTTGTCCTCCCCGAAGATCTCTTCCTTTGAAAACTCATAATCAGTCCCGCAGTTGAGGCATGAAACAGTCACAGGGAATTTGTCATCCTTGAGAATGCCGTCCTTCTCATCCTGTGGAAGGCTCCGCAGATGAGCAAGGAAATTCCCTCTCGTGCATGGGCAGGAGAACCCGACGGCAGCCTTTGAAAGGAACTGGGGCTTAAGATCAGAGAACACTTCATCCACAAAAAATTTCATGTCTTCCCCTTCGCTGATCTTCTTTCCGACATACGGAAGCTTTGCTGAAAGCTTCTCCATCTTGTCAAGGCTCTCTTCAGAGCAGCCAGGAAGAACCTGAACAAATAGACCGCCGGCACCAATCAAAGTGCCTTTCTTGTCAAACTTCAGGCTTAGGTCGAATATAGAAGGAGTCTGCTCGCTCTGCTGGTAGTACAGAGCAAGATCCTTTGCAAGATCGCCGTACTCCATCATCACATTGCCGCAGAACGGCTCCTTGGATCCTTCGATGATCTTCGTGATGCTCAAAAAACCAGGCCCGTAGAGAAGGTTAAGGTCCTTGCCCTCCATCGGCTTGTCCAATGGAATCGGAACCTGCTGAAGATACCCTCTTACTGCTCCGCAAGCCCAGGCTTCAACGCTGAAGCCCTTTATCGGGCCGCCGCACTGGACTGTGAGAACAATTCTGTCGTTTCCCTTGACCTCGCCAGCAAGAAGCCCGCCGGCAACATAGGCCTGCCCGAGAACCCAGGTTTCAAGAAAGCCCAGGCCGAAGTTGGCCCTCATCTGATTCACCATCGCAGTGCATTGCATTGCAGTCAACCGGAATTTCCCATCATCTAGCGTGTAGATGTAACGGGAATCTTCTGGCAGCTTGGAAAGCTGTTCCAGCACTGCAGCATCATCTATTTTCTTTTTTATCATAACTCTGGTAAATGTAGTGGAATAAAGCCTTTTATTCAATCGCTTACTGGACTACAACATCGCTCAGAACAGCCACAAGGCTCTGGTATTCTCCATCAATCGCCGAAATATCGGCTTCAAGAAGACGGTCAGGATCCATTTCATACCATTTCACGTCATAGCCTGCATTCAATGTCAGAAGATAGAAGAACAGCCTTGCCGTCCGTCCGTTGCCATCGGCAAACGGATGAAGCGCTTCGACTTCTCCCATGTAGAATGCAAGGTCGTTGATGAACTGATCACGTTCCCTGCCCTTGAGGTACCGGTCCGAAAGAAGCTTAGAGAATATGCTCTGCGACATCTGCCCGATGTATTGAGGCTTGCAGAACGAAGTCCGCTTTGAAGCATTGAACGTCCTGACCTCTCCTGCCGACGGATAAAGATCCCCGAACAGGGTTGAATGTATTTCCTTGAGGGTCTCGAAGTCGAACTTCAACGGAAGCGGTCTCATGAGAATCTCCGCAAAGCGGAAAGGCACTATCTGGTTTTCCAGCATGCGGAGCCGGTCACGCTCCTGGATGTTGAAGTAATTAACCAGAGTCTTGGTGGACGGATAACGACCGTTCTCCTCTTCGGAGGGAATGAAGTTATCATCAAGCGATGACTCCCTCACAATGGTCTCCACCGCATCGTCTGCGGAAAGATCACCGTCAAGCACAGAGCATATCTGCGACTCCTGCTCGTCTTCAAGCGAAGAGCCTTCAACCTCCAAAGAAAACCTTATCAAGTCGATGCAAGCCTGCATCTGGCCGCTTTTCACAACAATCCCCCTAGAATTTATAGCTGAATGACAAACCGGCAGAGAACGTCTGCTCGGTAGTAAGAACATGGAAAAGTCCTTCTATTTCAGCCATGAAATGCTTTCCCATCATAAAGCCAATGTAAGCCCCTGCGCTGCCGCCGATCCCGAACTTGAACGAGCCTGTCTCAAGATTCCCTGCCATTTCGATTCCGACAGGAATTCCTAAATACAGCTTATCGCTTAGCATCATAGACCAGACGCTCAGAGCTGAGACGTTGATTGAATCAAGCCTTGCAGGACTGCGCGGATAGAAATCGGCAATCGCATTGAAACGAAGCCCCAGATTGAAGATCGTTCCGAACTTCCAAAGATTGGGCATTCCGAACACAGCGCCGGCTTCGAAAGTCTTGCCGGTATCTGAAGTCAGGTCGCTCTTGAGAAGAAGCCTCAGCCCAATGTCATATTTAGGAACATATTCTGCAATAACGGGAGTCTCTGCTTCCTCTACTGGAGTAGATTCAACAACTGCTTCCTGTGCTGGAGATTCCTCTACTGCCTGCTCTGCTACAATCTCCTGCGCCGAAACAGAAACTTCGGAAACAAGAGAAGAAGACTCGCTCCAGTTGATGCCATCGTAGGATTGCTGGACATACAGCGTATGAGGAACACTGAGATCAATGCTATCGAAAGCGGCGGATGTTTCGTAATATTCGCACTCGGTCCAAAGCCCTTCAGTCTGCGCATCAAGCTGATAGCGGAACCTTGTCACATCAAAGTCATCCCAGTCCCACAGAAAGGTAAGTACCTGGCCTCCTGCAAAAAGAGACAGGCAAGCGACCAGCAAAGCTAAAGTGCAAAGAATACGTTTCAATTCAGAACCTCTTTCCTTCCCCCGCAATCATCATATACTAAAGTGCAAACGACTTGAACGGATAGACATAGGTGAACTTTGCACCAATTGCGAATCCATCGGAGAATGCAAACCTCAGTCCTGCTTCTGCATAGGCTGAAAGATTGATCGAATCATGCACCTTCACATCCATGTCGCCCATTACTCCGGCGCCGGCTGCAAGAGAGAACTTCTTTCCGAGTTTAAATGCGAAATCCGGTCCTATCTTGACTCCGAACACAAGCGGCTTGTCCCAGAAGACACCAAGACTGTATCCCATGCCGAAATTCTTTCCTTCTTTGAAGAAATCCTGTGAGAATGTTCCTGCAAGAGCCTTTGAATGGCCGGATCCAGTCTTATACATCACGAACGAGCCGTCAAGGCTAATCATACTCTGAAGCGAACTCTTCGTGTTGGAAACGGCCTCGGTCTTCTCCACAGCTGCCTGCATCGGCTCTTCTACAGAGCTTGCCGGTTCCTCTGCTGAAACAGCAGAGGCAGGGGCAGATTCCGAAGCTGCAGCGGCAATGGCCACTGAAGAGGCCTTGCCATAGAGGGTTCCATCATAGGAAGCCTGTACATAAACAGTATGAGAAACCGTTTCATCAAGATTCAGAAGAATCCCGGAAGCGGATGCATCGCCAGCAGTCCAGCTGCCATCGGCCTGTCCATCCACCTGATATCTAAGATAGGTCGGAACAGGACTGATTCCTGTCCAGTCGAATGAGACGAAGACGTCGCCTGCAATCAAGGAAGCAGGAACGGCTGCAATCAATATAACCAAGACGAAAGTCCAAATTTTCCTTTTCATTTAAAAGCTCCTCGGCATCTGATGCCTGATTAAACCAATATTACCCAAAACCTTTCAATAAATCCACTGTTCAGCTCAAATCAGAGCTCGAAATTGACTTGAAACCCTCTCCAAGAACATTATAAGCATCCGAAACAATCATGAAAGCCTTAGGATCGGCTGAGTGAACGATTTTGGTAAGCTGGCTGATCTTGTTGTTCTTGATTACAGTCATGATCACTGGACGATCCTGCCCGCTGTACATCCCTGTTCCGGCGAGAATCGTGCCGCCATGACCCAGCTGCTCGAGAATGAATTTCTGAATCACTTCCCTGTTCGGGCTTCCGCTGCAGATTATGAACACTGTCTTGGCATAGTTCTTACCGATAGAAAGCACCACCTTGTCAATCATAAGCCCTGTGATATAGACAGTCATCACTGCATAAAGCGCGCTGGTGATGCCGAACACGAAGATCGATGAGAAGATGATCATGCCATCAACCAGAGTGAGAGCGGTCCCGAGAGTGATCGGAGTGTACTTTGCAATGATCTGGGCTATGATGTCGGTTCCGCCTGTGTTGGCGCCGCTCTTCATCACAAGTCCCATTCCGGCGCCTGCGATTGCTCCGCCGAAGATTGCAGAGAGCATCACCGAAAGCGAGTCATTGTAGTCAAGAAAGCCCTGCGAACCGAAAGCCTTGATCAGAATTGAGGTGAATGCAGACAGGCATACAGTTCCAAGTATCGACTTGAAGCCATAAGTCTTTCCGAATATTGCCAGCCCAGCGATGAAAAGCGGAACACTCAGGATGAAGATCATCTTTCCTGGCTCCCAGCCTAAGGTATGGAAGAGGATCGTAGCGATGCCGCTTACCCCGCCAGCTGCAATCTTTCCCGGGTTGATGAAGAACACTAGGGAGACCGCAGTCACGAACGACCCGCATATGATGTACAGGTAGCCAGGCAGCTTCTCCTTACACCATGACATCAGTCCTTTGCCCATAGCTTCTCAGGGTAATACCCTGTCGCAGTCTTCTGCGAAAGGTTCTGATGAACGACTTCCTTGTCTTCCTTGTAAGTCATTCCGAACCACTTCTCAGGAGTGTTGAACACACGGATCCGCCCCTGCCCGCTCGTGACGATATCGCTGGCGGCGCTAGGAAGGAGGCTCTCGCCCTTCGGAGTATCCACATTGGCCTTGATGAAGTCCTGGAAGAACTTGCCGAAGCTGTCAAAGGCGACAGGTGTGAACCCGAAGAAATTCATCGAGACAGTCTCGTCTCCGGAAAGAATCGCATCGCCCTCAGGAAGGTGAGATACGATCTTCCCATCTGGAGCGAACTCGATCTTGGTATTCTCCCTCATCGAAACGAGGAAACCGTCATTCACAATGCAGACTCCGCGTGAAACAGAACCCATCGGGCTCATCGTATTGCAGAGCTTGTA
>JAQUYU010000058.1:0-7837 GCA_028691695.1 Sphaerochaetaceae bacterium
AACCGTTCAAACCGTCCAAACCGTTCAAACCGTATACACCGTTCCTGCCTGACCTGAAAAATTCGGGAATTCGTTGTTTACGGCATGAATAATTCCCTGAATAAGGAAAAGCAAGTTTATGCAGAGGCTTTGGCGAAGAATGAGGGATTGGCCAAAGCAAATATTTCATTTCCGGTTTACACCCTGGTAATGAACAGAGAATTGACCTTTCTGGCTTGAATCAGCCCAAAAGTACCTTGATTGCAAGAAGAATAAGGATTATTCCGCCCACCCATGAAGAGATGCGCTCAATCCGGGCTCCGAGGATGCGGCCAAGCATTACGGCAATGAAGCACAAAGCGAAAGTAATGACACCGATGATTGTGATAGCCTGAAAGATGTTCACTGAGAGCAATGCGAGGCTGAAGCCTACTATCAGGGCATCGATGGAAGTGGCAATGGCAAGAGCAAGAAGCTCACCGACGTTTATGCGAAGATCAGGGGTTTGGCCAGAATCCGAGGAAGAAGAACATGAGCAGGACTTCTTGCGAAGCGAATCGGCAATCGTCTTGACGCCCAGCACAAGAAAGCATCCGAAAGCAATCCAGCGTGAAAAGCGTGAGAGAACCGAGGCGAACTGAGCGCCGATGAAATACCCGGCAAGAGGCATCACAGCCTGGAAGAATCCGAAGACAAATGCATAAATGAAAGCCTCTTTCCAGCCTGATGTGCGGATTTGAAGTCCTTTGCAAACCGAAACGACGAAGGCATCGACCGAAAGCGCGACTCCAATTGCGGCTATCTCCCAGAAGGTCATACTGCGCTCTGAACCTGCGCCGGAGCGAAATGGTCAAACGTCTGTGAGAACGTGCCGCGTCCCTGAGTCGAGCTGCGAAGCGCCGTCGAATAGCCGAAGAGCTTTGCAAGAGGAGCCTGAGCGTGGATCAGATCGCCTGAGGCACGGCTCTCCATGCTGGAGACTATGCCGCCTCGCATCGTGAGCGACCCTATCACCTCACCCACGTACTGGGTCGGAACAGCAACAACCACGTCCATAACAGGCTCCATCAGAACCGACCCGGCACCGAGGCAGACCTTGTCGAAGCATTGGGCAGCGGCGGCTTCGAATGCGAATTCCGAAGAGAAAGTCTCCGAATACTTCACATCGGTGAGCTCGACTTTCAGATCGCAGACCTCGTAGCCATACTGGATTCCGCTCTGCATCGAGCTGTGCACACCGCGTTCGACTGCATCGAAGAAAGGCTTGGGCATTGTCTTGAGGCTGACTTTGTTTTCATAGACAAGCCCGCCTTTCGGGCCAAGTGGCGTTACCTTGAGAGTGACAGTGGCAGTATTCTCCTTCTGGGCGATGACCTTGCTGAACGTGAATGAATCCTCGTTGCACTTGGTGATGCTTTCGCGGTACGAAACCTGCGGATTCCCGATGCGCACATCGACTTTCATATCCTTCTGAAGACGTGTTGCAAGCACATCCAGGTGAAGCTCGCCCATTCCGCTGATTACCATCTGGCCGGTCTCTTCATTCTCCTTCCAGGTGAAAGTAGGATCTTCCCAGGAGAGCATCTCGAGAGCCTTTGCGAGCTTGTCATGATCGCTCATCGTCTTAGGCTCGATTGCAACGCTTATCACCGGTTCGGGGAAGTTCATCTCCTCGAGCAGCACCTGGAATCCTTCGAGGCCGATGGTATCGCCTGTCTGGCCGATCTTGAATCCCACAACCACACCTATATCTCCGGCCTGAAGCTCGGAAAGCTCATCTGAACGGTTTGCGTGCATCCTGAGGATGCGGTTGACCCGCTCGCGTTTCTTCTTCTCCATGTTGTATACGGCCTCGCCCTTCTTCAGGGTGCCGCTGTACATGCGCACGAAGCAAAGCATGCCGGCATCGCGGTCATATGTGATCTTGAATATAAGACCTACAAGAGGCCCTTTGCAGTCGTTTGGAATCTCGATCTTCTCGCCCTTCTTCACTGACGTTCCTACGATGGCATCCACTTCATCCGGCGATGGAAGAAGGTCCACGATTCCGTCAAGCAGGCATTGCACGCCGATGTTCTTCAGGGATGACCCGACGAAGACCGGCAGCACCTTATGGGAAAGGGTGCCCTTTCGCATTGCAGCAATGACCATCTCCGGCGGGATGGGCTCTCCTTCGAAATACAGATCGGTTATCCTGTCATCAAGCGAGGAAACCTCGTCGATCAGCTTGTCGTACCATTTGGCGGCAAGATCCTTCATGTCATCAGGAATCGGACTCTCCACCATGTCTGCACCCTGATCGTCAGGGTTGAATGTGATCATCTTCTGCTTGAGAAGGTCAATCACGCCGCAAAACGAACTGTCACTCCCGACAGGAAGGAAAAGAGGAACCGGATTCGCTGCAAGCTTCGCCTGGATTTCGTCAAGGACACGGTAGAAGTCCGCTCCGATGCGGTCCATCTTGTTGATGAATGCGATGCGAGGTACATGGTACTCATCCGCCTGCTTCCAGACGGTCTCGCTCTGCGGTTCAACGCCTCCGACGGCACAGAACACGCCTACTGCTCCATCAAGCACACGAAGCGAACGCTCGACCTCTGCTGTGAAATCCACATGGCCCGGAGTGTCAATGATGTTGATCTGGTGGTCTTTCCAGTAGCAAGTGGTGGCTGCACTCGAAATCGTGATGCCGCGGTCCTGCTCCTGCTCAAGAAAATCCATGGTTGCTTCGCCGTCGTCGACTTCGCCTATGCGGTGATTGGCCCCAGTATAGAACAGTATTCTCTCTGTTGTCGTGGTCTTTCCAGCATCTATATGAGCAATGATACCTATGTTTCGTGTCGTTTTTGGATCCATGTTTTTCTCCGCGTGTAACATTAGCACAAGAAAAAGTGATTTTCAACAGATTGTATTTGACAGAAATAAGAATCATGCTAAAATTGATTCTACGTGCCCATTTTCTTTGTTTTACCGGGCATGCGCCTAGAAGGAGGAATTATGGGTATCAACAGCGTAGATTTGAGGAATCTGACCATTGCAGGCCACAACGGAACGGGAAAGACAGCTTTCCTGGATCAGCTTCTCTATTATGCCAATGCAATAGACAAGCCGGAAATGGTCGAATCAGGCAAGACAGTCAGCGACTTCACCGAAGAGGAGATTGCCCGAAAGATCTCAGTCCATACTGCTTCCGCCACTATGAAGTGGAACGGCAAGACGATCAATGCCCTTGATACTCCGGGCACAGCGGACTTCATTGGTGAAGTCATCTGCGGCCTGAGATCCTGCGAAAGCGCAGTGATGATGGTAGACGCACGCGAAGGTGCTCAGATTGAAACAATCAAGCTCTGGCGCAGGCTCAACGGCCGCAACAAGCCCAGAGTGCTGTTTCTGAACAAGATGGAAAAAGAGAGAGTCGATTACGATGCGACGATGGAGCATCTTAAGAAAGAGCTCAAGATGACTCTCGTTCCAATCACCATTCCTATGGGCAATGCCCAGAACTACTCAGGAGTCATCGACCTTATTACATCAAAGGCCTATGCATTCCAGAACGGAGCAAAGGAAAAGGAAATTGCAATCCCAGCCGAATACCAGGCGAAGGTTGAAGAAGCCAGAGCTGCTCTGATCGAGTCTGCCGCCGAAGGCGACGATGCCCTGATGGAGAAGTTCTTCGAGAACGGCTCGCTTGAGCCGCAGGAAATTGCAAACGGCCTGAAGAACGGCCTTGACAAGAACCTCATCGTTCCAGTGTTCGTAGGTTCCACGCTCAAGAGCTCAGGAATCACAAGCTTCCTGAATTTCGTTGCCGAAACTTTCCCCTGCCCGCTTGGAAAAGAAGACTTCATCTATGATCCGAAAGATGAGGCAAAGACTATAAAGCCAAAGAAGATCGAAGAAAGCGATCAGATTTCCGCATATGTATTCAAGACAACACTCGACCAGTTCTCCGGCAAGCTTTCATTCCTCAAAGTGATCACCGGAACGATTCTTCCCGACACGGATCTTCTCAATCCGGATTTCGGAAAGAAGGAACGCCCGGGCAAGCTCTTCAAGGCAATCGGAAAGAAGATCTTTGAAGTCGACAGCCTCGGTGCAGGAGACATTGGAATCCTCACCAAGAGCAACGGTGCGCTTACAAACTGCACGCTTTTCGGCGGCACTGATTACGGCTACAGATTCCAGCCTCTGAAGTTCCCGGATCCAGTCTATGCGCTTGCAATCAGCGCTCCGGACAAGAACAGCGAAGTCAAGATGAACGATTTCATCCATCGCATCACCGAAGAGGACCTCACCTTCCAGAGCAATTACAATGAAGAAACAAAGGAACAGGTCATCTCAGGCATGGGCGAGCTGCATCTCAACATGATCCTGGACAAGATCCGCGACAAGCAGAAGATCGAGATCGACACCAAGATTCCTAAGATCGCCTACCGCGAGACCATCACAAAGAAGAGCGGCATCGCTGAATATGCCCATAAGAAGCAGTCCGGCGGCCATGGCCAGTACGGAAAGGTTCTCCTCGAGATTGAACCGTCTGAACGAGGTGCCTACTACACATTCACCAATGCCATCAAGGGCGGCAGCGTTTCCAAGGGCTACATCCCCGGAATCGAAAAGGGCCTCCACGAAGCAATGGTTGAAGGCTTCCTTGCCGGCTATCCTTTGGTTGACATTGCAGTTACGCTGATTGATGGAAAGGAGCATCCTGTCGATTCTTCGGAAATGGCATTCAAGCTCGCCGCAAAGGGAGCCATCAAGCTCGCCCTTGAGAAAGCAGGCGCCGTGCTGCTCGAACCGTACATGAAGCTGACTGTCTACATCGAGAACAAGTACCTCGGCGATGTCCTTTCCGACCTCTCGTCCAAGCGCGGCCGCGTTCTCGGGCAGGAAGACCTCGGCGGGGACATGATCGCTGTCAATGCAGAAGTTCCTGATTCAGAGATGCTCACCTATGCCATCGACCTCAAGGCCATGACTTCTGGCACCGGCAGCTTTGAGCTGGAGTTCGACCATTACGAAACTCTCCAGGGCAAGCTCTCCGACGATGTGATCAAGGCTGCAAAGGCCGAGTCCGAAGCAGCAAAATAATCCTTATTAACTCATTCCGCCCGGATGCTTTACCAGTGTCCGGGCTTTTTCTTTCTCTTCTCTGGCCAAACCTTCATTCCTCGCCTCCATTAACTTGCTCAAGCCCCTCACCCATGTCATCCAAGCCTCACCATTTTTTCCATCGGTTCTGTCGATCTATTCGCTTACCGCAAGGATGAGACCAAGCACTACCGAGCGGCTTGGACCCCAATGGAACCCAATGGAACCGAATGGAACCGAATGGCAGCACTGACCGAAGGGTACCGAGCGGCTTGGACCGCAATGGACACGAATGGAACCGAATGGCGGCACCGACCGAAGGGTACCGAGCGGCTTGGACCCCAATGGACACGAATGGAACCGAATGGAAGCACTGACCGAAGGGTACTGAGCGGCTTGGACCCCAATGGAACAGGAAACATGGCTTTATATTTTCTCAGTTTTATCTTATTATTGTGAAAATGACAGCAAACACTGATTTGACCATTGAAAAAGTAATTGAACACCATCCGGCAATCGACATAGTAGAGATTCCGCCGGAAGACCGAAGACGTGAAGTGAAAAGCTTCGTTCTGCGTGGGCAGAAGCTCGGAACGCACCAGCTTGAAGCCCTGGACCGAAGCTTTGACAAGTACTGCCTCACCTACTCGCCGAAGCCGTTTGATTTCGAGAAGATCTTCGGCAACAGAAACCCAGTGGTGATTGAAATCGGATTCGGAATGGGAGAATCTACTCTGAAGATCGCAAGCGACCATCCAGAGATAAACTATATCGGCTTTGAAGTGTTTCTGTTTGGCTTTTCGAAGCTGCTGTACAACATAGAGAAGGCAGGAATAACAAATCTCAGGATCATGCGCTTCGATGCACGCCAGGCAATTGCTTCAATGGTTCCACAGTCCAGCATCAGCGGCTTTCACATCTTCTTTCCAGATCCCTGGCCCAAGAAGCGCCATCATGGACGCCGCCTGATCCAGAGCGGATTCGTTGAACTTCTTTCATCACGGCTTGTCAGTAGCGGTTACATCTATGCAGCAACCGACTGGGAGGATTATGCCAAGCAGATGCTTGAGGTGCTGTCGGCCTGCCCAAGCCTAAAGAATGCCTACGACGGCTTTGCCGGCAGGATTCCATGGCGGCCAGAAACTGGATTCGAGCGCAAGGGATTGGCCAAATCATATGAAATTCATGAACTTTGGTTTGTGAAGAAATGATATTATAGCACTCTCCTATTCCCCAAAATCAATATTTTTTCAAATTTGGGGAATAGAAAGCCAATCTGAAGCATCAATGATCTCAATTCCTTCATATTGATAAGAGGGCTGATAGATTCTTGTAATCAAAGTCTTTCTGTAGCCATCTCTTATTGAAAGAAGCGGATTGATTTCACGCTTGAAAGTATTCTCATCAGCAATAGAATAGGCTACTTGATAATAATGCCGTTCACCCGCTTTGATTGCAACGAAGTCTATCTCCTTTTTGTTAATTGTTCCCGAATAGACCTCATATCCACGCCTGAGCAATTCAATTGCCACAATGTTTTCCAGCACATGCCCGTAATCCATATTTTTCATCCCAAGGTGTGCATATTTGAAGCTCTGATCGCAAAGATAGTACTTTCCTTCGGATTTAAGGTACCGCTTCCCACGAAGATCAAATCTTGGAATTCTGTAAAATGCGAAAGCCGAGCAAAGAAAACCGATGTATTTGCTTACAGTCTTGTGATCAGCTTTTGTCCTATTGCTCGCAAGAGTATCAGAGATGGACCTGATTGAAGTCAAACTGCCGATTTTGTCCATGAGGAAATCAAGAATCGAAGCAAGCAGTGCTGTATTGCGAATTTTCTGCTTATTCACAATATCTCGGACAATCAATGAATTCAGCACTTCATTGTTTATATACTGAAATTTAAGTTCTGTATTTGGATAGAGATAGGAACCGGCCATACCGCCTTCAGTCATGAAGCGGGTCAAGGAATCATATCGGTCAGAAGAAGGAAAATACTCTATATATTCCGAGAAAGAGAAGGGAAATACAGGTATTTCAAAAGTTCTGCCGACGAAAAGCGTAGCCAAGTCGCTGCTTTGAAGAAAAGCATTGGAACCGGTTATATATATGTCGAATTTCTCCTTTGCCTGAAGGCTATTCATGGCTTTTTCAAAACTCGGGCACATCTGGATTTCATCAACAAGAAGGAAGTTCTGCTTATCCGCTTTGAATCTCGATTCAGCATATCTTTCAAGAGCATGATATTCCAGAAGCGATTCAAATTCTGTCAGGTTGAAGTTGATATGGATAATATTGCAAAGCGGATTATTTCTTCTCAGGTATTCAGATAAAGCTTCAAGAAGCTTGGATTTTCCTGCCCTTCTCACACCAGTCAGAACCTTTATATCAGGTGTTCCGATAACATCAGTCATTACCTTCAGGTAACTATCTCTTGAAATGAGCTTCATATGATTCTCCTCCTTAAGAGATTATACCAAGCCTATTCCCCAAAATCAATATTTTTTCAAATTTGGGGAATAGGACGTAGTCCTAATTTGATTATTTCCCTTAACAGCAAATGATTTCCCGTTTTACAATTCATAATCAAATGCTAAGTCATCTGTACATCCTACCACTCCTGACTTCTGCAACTTCTGGACAGCTCCTACGCATCCTAAAACTATTCGGGGAAAGTATATGAGTTTAAGGCATGGAAGTTTCCCTATTTCGGGATATACAAGATTGGTCAACCTCCTAATACCTCATCATACCTGATAACCGG
>JAQUYU010000058.1:7937-10615 GCA_028691695.1 Sphaerochaetaceae bacterium
CGATTCTAACGCAGATAACTGATCTAACGATTCTAACGCAGATAACTGATCTAACGATTCTAAACAGATTCTAACGCAGATAACTGATCTAACGATTCTAACGCAGATGCTCAATCTGAATAATTCGGGAAAATATTCGAGTTACCAGCATGAATATTTCCCTAAATAAGGAATATCAAGTTTTTGCGTGAGGAAAACCATGGCTTGGCAGGGAATCAATATGGAAAGAACTTGCTGATCACACAATCATCAATCTAAAGGACATGAATATCAACCGAAGAGGTACTTGGCGGTAAGAACAGACAGGATTATTGCAGTAAAGAAGCAGAATGATTTCAAACTTTATAAACCAAATTGCAACATAAGCATTTTCTATTCCCCAAAATCAACAATTAATCAAATTTGGAGAATAGGATTGCATTGCTGTTATTTCTGAAGCCTCTGAAGCTTCTCCAGGATGAACAAAGACTTGTCCTTGAGACTGATGGCCGTAGTCTTCATTATCAGGATGTTGGGTCTGTGTGGATCCAGCTTCACCGAGCCGTTCGAAGTCTTGACCAGCTCGATCAGACGGTCGAATGGAATAGATGCAAGGCGGCTGAACTCAATAAGGACATTTCCTTTTGCCTCCTTGAGATGGAATATCTCAAGCTGGCGGCAGACGATCTTCAGCTCTGCGATGTACAGAAGGTTGCTGACCTCCTCTGGAAGAGGTCCGAAACGGTTCTGAATCTCAGAAGTCAAGGCTGTAAGAGAAGAGCTGTCCTTGATCGAAGCGATCTTCTTGTAAATCTCGAACTTGATAGAAGGGGCAGTGATGTATGAATCAGGGATGAAACCCGAATAATCAAGCTCGAAGAATACCTCGCGCTCTGGCTTTTCATTGCTCGCCTGAAGTGCAGCAATCGCTTCGTCAAGAAGCCTGATGTACATATCCAGTCCTACTGTGGACATCTGCCCGCTCTGCTCACGGCCAAGGATGTTGCCCGCACCGCGGATCTCCATGTCCTTCATCGCCACCTTGAACCCGGAACCAAGCTCGGTGTTCTCGGAAATCACCTTAAGGCGCTTGATTGCATCCTCGGAGAGGATCTTGTCGCTCGGATAGAAAAGGTAAGCATAAGCCTCTCGGTCGCTTCGCCCCACCCTGCCCCTAAGCTGGTACAGCTGGCTCACGCCGTAAAGATCGGCACGATCGATAATGATCGTATTCACATTCGGGATATCGATCCCGTTCTCGATGATCGTAGTCGCCACGAGGACCTGTATGCCTTCGTAGACGAAGCGTCGCATTATGTCTTCCACCTGCCCAGGCTCCATCTGGCCATGAACGCTTTCGATTATGAGATCAGGCATCTGCTGACGCAGAAGGAACACAACCTGATCAAGAGATTCCACACGGTTATGAAGGTAGAATACCTGTCCCTGGCGGTCGACTTCCTTGCGGATAGCCTCGGTGACCTTGCCCGCATCGAACTCGCAGATCTCAGTCTGGATCGGACGACGGCTTATAGGAGGAGTCGTCAGAAGAGACATGTCGCGAATCTTGAGAAGAGACATATACAATGTGCGCGGAATCGGAGTGGCACTGAGGCTCAGGCAGTCGACATTGTTCTTGATCTGCTTGATCTTCTCCTTGTCCTTGACGCCGAACCGCTGCTCTTCATCCACAACAAGGAGCCCGAGGTTGTTGAACACAATATCCTTCTGAAGGATGCGATGGGTACCGAAGATTATATCTACCTTTCCCTCGGACAGCAGGCGAATCGACTGCTTCTGATCCTTGGGGCTTACAAGACGTGAAAGCAAAGCAGCCTTCACAGGAAAGTCCTTGCACCGCTGCTGGAAATTGCTGAAGTGCTGCTCGGCCAGAATAGTAGTCGGAGCAAGGAAGGCAACCTGCTTGGAGCACATTATTGCCTTGAACGCAGCGCGGAAAGCGATTTCAGTCTTGCCATATCCCACATCGCCGCATACAAGCCGGTCCATCACTCCAGGCCCTTCCATGTCGGCCTTGATCTCATCAACGCAGCGAAGCTGGTCCTCGGTCTCGTCGAACGGGAAAGCAGCCTCGAACTGAAGCTGCCAGTCGGTATCCCTGGAAAACGGGAATCCAGTGCTCTGCTTTCGCCTTGCATAGAGGCTTATGAGACTCTGTGCGAGCTTCTCTGCATTCTCCCGGGCCTTGGCCTTCTTGTGCTCCCATGACGAGCCGCCAAGCTTGTCAACATGAGGGGCAGATCCTGCACTTCCGATGTACCGCTGGACAAGATTGGCCTGCTCGATCGGAACATACAGTACTTCATCGCCGGAGTACTGGATCTTGATGTAGTCTCGTTCACGGACACGGTCGATCTTGATGAATCTTCCGATTCCGTAGTTCACATGAACCACGTAGTCGCCTTCGTTGAGCTCGACGAAGCTGTCAAGCGGAGTGCTCTGGGTCTGGGAGATGGTCTTGACAATCTGCTTGCGGCGGCCGAATATCTCGCCGTCGGAAATCACGATGTGCTTGCACTCAGGAATCCCGAATCCCCCTGAGATGAGCCCGACTTCATACTTGATCTCCGGGAACATCACAAGCATCTGGGACAGCCTTGTCTTCTGGACTTCGGAAGAAGCGAATACAGTGACCGACCAGCCGCTTTTCAGCAGCCCTTCAAGATCGCCTTTGAGAA
>JAQUYU010000059.1 GCA_028691695.1 Sphaerochaetaceae bacterium
ACCTCAGGAACAAGCTTGTCCAGATCGAACATGTAGCTCTGTGAAAGATCGCTGCGAAGCTTCATCTCCACCTTCCCTTCCTTCAGGCTTCTGTTTCCAAGAGTAAGACGGATCGGAAGGCCGATCAGATCGGCATCGGAGAACTTCACTCCAGCAGATTCATTTCGGTCATCAAAGAGAACCTCTATTCCAGCCTTCTCAAGTTCCTCATAGATTTTTTCAGCAATTGCGGCATCCTTGATCAGACTCACGAGATGAACCTGATACGGAGCAACTGAAATCGGAAGGATCAGACCCTTGTCATCGTTGTACTGCTCGGCAAGGCAGGCGAGAAGCCGCCCGATTCCAATTCCGTACGAACCCATGATCACTGGCCTGCGCACACCCTGCTCATCCTGGAAATAGCATCCCATCGCTTCGGAATAGCGAGTTCCAAGCTGGAAGATGTTCCCGACTTCCACGCCCTTGGAGCAGGAGAGCGGAGCACCGCACTCCGGACAGAGGTAGCCTTCAGCAGCACTAGCAATGTCTGCAACAGTTCCGGTGTAGTCACGGCCGAAGTTGGTATTAAGAAGGTGGAACCCGGCTTCGTTCGCACCGGCGACGAGATTGCTGCTTTCAGAAACGCTGTCATCAACAATGACGATAGTTCCCTCCTTGCAGCCAATCGGAGAGCCGAATCCAGGAACCATTCCCGCAGCCTGAATTTCCTCTGGGCGTGCAGGCCTCAGCTCGTTGGCACGGGATGCATTCTGAAGCTTGTTCTCTTCGATATCCATGTCGCCGCGGACAATTCCTACAACAAGGCGATCCTCTTCCTTGCCATCCTTGTCATTGATGAAAGTGCCTACCATGAACAGCGCCTTGGCAGTCTGTTCTGGAGTGATATGAAGGAAAGCGCAAAGCTCGTCGATCGTCTTGCAATCAGGAGTGCTCACCTTCTCGGTGGCCTTCATCTCGGCTGGATAGTATTTCTTGGTGAAACGGGCAACCTGCCTGTTGGCAGTGTAGCCGCACTTCGGACAGGTTATGATCGTATCTTCGCCTATCGGAGAAAGGTACATGTACTCATGGGCAACCTTGCCGCCCATCATTCCGCTGTCGCTTCCGACTGCTACAACAGGCAGCCCGCAGCGGTGAAAGATGCGGAAATAGGCATCATAATGAGCCTTGTACACCTTATCAAGCCCGGCCTGATCGGAATCGAAGCTGTAGCTGTCCTTCATGGTGAATTCACGGACTCTGATCAGTCCTGCTCTAGGACGAGGATCATCTCTCCACTTGGTCTGGATCTGGAAGAACAGCTGCGGAAGACGCTTGTAAGAATCAATCTCTGCACGTGCCATGTCGGTCGCGGCCTCTTCATGGGTCATTGCAAGAACCATGTCGCGATCATTGCGATCCTTGAACCGGCTCATCTCGCGGTCAATGCTGTAGTACCTTCCGGTCTCCTTCCAGATATCGCCTGGGTTCACCAGAGGCATCATCACTTCCTGAGCTCCGATCCGCTCCATCTCATCGCGGACGACAGCCTCGACTTTCTTGGTGGATCTGAATCCCATCGGAAGAAGGTCGAACACGCCAGCGGCGAGCTGCTTTATGAAACCTGCACGAAGCAGATACTCGTAACCCTTGCAGTCCGCACCGTTGGGCGCTTCCCTGAGGGTTCTTGAAAACAAACCGGACATTCTCATAGCAAAATCTCCATAACGGGCTCATTGTAGCAAAATCAATATGTTTTGTCACTTCACTACTTGGCTCAATCCTCTAAAGAGTTATAGAATAAACGCATGAACTTACACGAAATGTACTATGAAGAATGCAAAGCCGTCAGCAATATGATGACCAGGCTTTACAACACCCGGCTCACAACAACAAGCGGCGGCAACATCAGCCTCAGACTCAATGAAGAGCTGTTCTGCATATCGCCATCAGGGCTGGACAAATCATGCCTCAATCCCGAAGACATTGCAATTGTCACACTGGATGGGAAGAACCTTACACCGGACCTTCCGCTCAGCATCGAAAGCGAAATGCACCGGAAGCTGCTGATTTCCCGGTCTGACATCAACGCAGTCGTCCATGCCCACCCATGCTGGAGCACCTTGTTCTCCACATTCGAGAACTTCAGGATAAATACTGCTCTTGTGGCAGAAAGCTACTTCCTGATCGGTGAACCAGTCATAATTCCATACCGCAGGATGGGAACAGAAGAGCTTGCCGACGTAGTATGCGAAAGCCTCAAGAAGAACAATGTAGGGATTCTGGCCAATCACGGAATCATCACCCTCGGCAAGACCTTGGTCAAGGCATTTGACCTGATCGAAGTACTTGAGAACTCTTCGAAGATGACGCTCGCTACCGAACTCCTCTCATCCAAAGTCAAGAGCCACTCGCTCGACCAGCAGCAGAAGCAAGAACTTCTGGACATGAAGAACGGGAAGAAATAGGCATGGCAACGAGCAGACGAGACAAAGCGGATTCATACACGCAAAGAGCGCACAAGGAAGGCTATCCTGCCCGTTCGGTCTACAAGCTCGAGGAAATCCAGCAGAGCTGCCGCATCATGAAACCTGGAGACAAGGTGCTTGATGTCGGAGCAGCTCCAGGAAGCTGGACGCTTTATGTGCATCGCCAGATTCTCAAAGGGAAGGGAGATATCGTATCAGTCGACCTCAACCCACTCAATCTCAACCCTGTCCCGCCAACCGTGACAATGTTCGTCGGCGATGCCTTCTCAAAGGAAATCAGAGCGAAACTCACTGAGCGCGGGCCATATGATGCCATCATCAGCGATGCCGCACCAATGACAACAGGAAACCGAAGCGTCGATACATCCAGAAGTGAATACCTTGCCGAGCAGGTTGTGATGCTTGCAGATGAGCAGCTTAAGCCGCATGGAAACCTTGTGATCAAGATATTCCAAGGCGGCGGCCAGGAAGCAATCCTCAAGGACCTGAGAACAAAATACGCCAAGGCCAAGACTCTCAAGCCCAAAGCTTGCCGTTCAGACAGCTTCGAGACCTATCTCATCGGGCTTGACAAGAACCAGTGAAAAAGAGGGAGCCGGAAAGCGTCTGCTCTTCGGCTCCGAGTATGTATAAAATACATGTGGGGAAACTGAATCAATAGCTCGTCAGAGAGATGGAAACCACTCCTGTGTATGAGCCGGCCTTTATCGATGAGCCTGAGATATTAGCAAGCTTCACTCTGAAAGCCTCACCGTATGTCTTGTCGAAAGCAGAATCGCCAAGAGCGATTGTAAGGCTAGGCCATGCAACCGCGGTGTTGGTATCGGATGCCTTGACGAACTCTGCCGAAATCAGATACTTTCCGCTGCCGTTGAGCTGAAGTCCCTGGCATGCAATGCCGAGCCTGTAAGTTCCGGTGGAAAATGTCTGTCCTTGTTCGACTGAAGACGGAATATTGTAATTGTATATGAATTTGAACGACTGATCCGAAAGAACTGTAAGGTTATGGTTGAGACCAGATATATCTCCGAACTCAATCGAGGTCACGGAATCCAAACCAGTGGAGGAAGCATCAACCATCTTGAATGAAACATCGCTTCCAAGAACTTTGTAATTAAGAACTATCTTGGTGGGGCCTGATACATCCGCTGCAAAAACAGCTGCACCAGCAAGCATTATCACCATCAATATCGTAAGAATCTTCTTCATTCAACGCCCCCCTTAGTCCGCTACAAGCCTGAAATTGATCGTTCCGGTGTAGTGGCCGGCATCGATGCTGTAAAGCGTATCGTTGTCAAGACGGATCCTGAAGCTCTGGTACTCTTCGTAATCAGCAGTGTCGCTGACTGATATGACTTTGGAATTCCACTCGACATTATCAGAATCGCTATCCTCGGATACGAATGAAATCGCAATCGGATAAGAGTTGCCGTTATCTGAAGTAAGACCCTTGGAAGAAACTGAAAGGACTACACGTGCAGAAACATCGCTGGTGGATACGAAGCTGTACTTCAATGTGTATGTGTCCTGTGAAACGACGTAGCCGTTGTTGTTGAGCGGTGAAAGGTCATCAAATGAAATGGCTGTCACTTTCTCATCTGTTTCAGAATTCACAAGCTCTATAGTGAAGTCTTCACTCATCACTTGGCCACTGAGCTTCACTTCAAGAGGAGTGTCCGTGATGTTGACTCCCGAAGCAAAGCATGCAAAGGAAAGAGATATGACTAGGATGGTCATCAATGCTTTTCTAATCATCGTATTACGCACCATAAATATTCTGCTCCGAAAGGAACATTCCCCCTCAAACTACAGCCAAGGCCATACAGCCTGAAACAATTCTTGCTTTCGTTCTACGGTTAATAGAATAACCATTGAATTTGCATATGTCAATAGTTTTTGGTTTTAATTCTTAAAAAAACACCACTTTTTTCTTATCACTTTTAGTAATTCCTTCTCCATCAAGTGATTGACTAGAATATAAAACATCATAACTTATGACATAAACTGAAGTGTTGCCAAAACTTTTTCCTTGATAAGCCAATTGAAACACCTCAAGAACGTATTGCTGGAATATGATATGACATAAGATTAAGAGAAATCTCTTTCTTTTTTCAGGAAATTGGGGTAATGTTGGAATATAATTGCAGCAAGGAGAACCAGAAGATGGGCGAAAAGACAAAATCCGCCGAGATTGCCAGCAAGCTCGAACAGATGATCCTAAACAAGGAATATGAAGCAGGACAGAGCCTCCCCTCGCAAAGAGAGCTCGCCATTCAGTTTGATGCTAGCCCAAGAGCAGTCAGAGAAGCTTTCAACAACCTTGAAGTCAAGGGCCTTGTGACCATAGTTCAGGGCAAGAAAACCGTGGTCAACGCCACCTCGCTTGATCGCTTCATCGAATCTCTTTCATTTTCCATGCTCAATGAAATGGAAATCGACAAACCTCTTCTCATGAACCTGTTCCAAGTTACGATCACCATCGAGACAGAGGCTTCAAGAGGCCTCTCAAGAGACCCGAACAGAAAGCGGGTCGTCACCCAGATGAGCAAGATCGTGGATGAAATGAAGGCGATTCTCGTTGACAATCCGAATGCTGTCTCATTCGCGAAGGAAGTCCAGGACTGCGAGCAGCAGTTCCACAAGGCCATCATCACAACATATGACAACCAGATCCTGTCATCAATCTACGACAGTCTTTCTCCTCTCCTGTACAAGTACCTCAAGATGCTTTCGTATACCAGGGAAGAACTGGAGAAGGAAATCGATGAGCTTGAGTATCTGGTAGATGGTTTTGCAAACGGAACAACCGATCTCGTCGTCGCGCTTATCCTCGTGGTTCTAAACGGCACACGTACGAAGTGCGAAGCTCTGGACATCTGACATATTCAAGTTGTGACATCTCACAAATTCTTGTTGACTTTTGGCATTGCAAAGAGTTACAATGCTTGATAGATGCAAGCAATTAACACTTTCATCACAGTTATGACATATTTCATAACGGCATAAGTAATAAGTTTTTGGAGAGCAAAGAATAATGAACGCCATGACAACAATCACTCCGCAGAAGGATACGAAATCGGCCAGAATCGCGGCAAGCATCGAAGAGATGATCCTGTCTAAGAAATACGTCGCAGGCGAAGAACTCCCTTCGCAGCGAGAACTGATCGAGACTTTCGGAGCCAGCTCTCGTTCCATCAGAGAAGCCCTAAAGCAGCTTGAGGCAAAAGGCCTTGTAGAAGTGAGCCAGGGCAAGAAGGCTAAGGTCAAGTCCAACAATCTTGATCAGTTCGTGGAGTCACTTTCAACAACGATCATCAAGAACCATTCATCCAACAAGAAGCTCATTTTGGATCTGGTTCAAGTAAGGACCACTCTGTGCGTGTCCGCTGCCAGGGAATACTCCAGAATGCCTGACAGGTCTCCGGTGGCACGCGAGCTGAAGAAGATCGCCCGCAGCATGAATGAACTGCTTCCTGACATTCTTGCACGAGACAGCGAAGCATTCGAGAAATTCATGACTCTTGAAGCTCAGTTCCACAGGGCTCTGATCCGCTCGAACAACAACCCAGTTCTCAATTCAATCTATGACAACCTTGTTCCTCTTCTTGAATCAAACATCAGATCGTTCAAATACTCGTATCACGAGCTTCAGAAACGCTCAAGAGAGTACGGATACATCGGCGAGGCACTTCAGAACGGTCAGACCGATCTCGTAGTTGCCCTGGTGCTCGTCACCCTCTCAAATACAAGGGCAAAGGTCGAGGAGAAGTTCCGCGGATAGGAAATGCAGACTTTTTGATTTTGCTTTTCACCGGATTTGTAGTATTATTTGAGTATCAAATTCGATGCGAGGCATGCTGACATGAAAAGATGTTCCATTATCATCCACAGCGTAACGGGCAACAACTACATTATTGCGACTCATCTGGAAGCGCTTCTTGAGGAGCGCGGCATAGAGATGCGTCTCTACCGCACGGAGGACAGCGACCTTCATATTTCTGCAAATAAATATGAATCCGCAAACGAATACTATGAGGAAATTCTGAATGTTCCGGTTGCGACAGTCGAGAAGCTGGAAAAGAGCGCAATGATTGTGCTCGGATGCCCGACCTATTTTGCAAACGTCTCTGCAGAGATGAAGACCTTCCTTGACAGCACGGTGGATCTTTATGCTTCTGGTGCATTGGAAGGCAAGCAGTTCGCCTGCTTCACCAGCTGCGGCGATAGCCTTCAGGATGCCCATATGACTCTTGAAGCAATGCGCAGATGGGCTATCCAGATGAAGATGACAGAAGTACCTACTGGCGATTTGATTCACATTTCTGGAGAAGAAGGCCGTATAAGACCATCGTTAGACTTCGGGAAAGAGCTCGAAGCATTTGCAAACAAGCTCGCCGCCGCCATTGAGGAGCCTTAATTTCACTGGTTCTTTCCAAACCGCTGGATTACTACCTTAATCCAGCGGCGGATTGTGCCTTTTCCGAATTTCCTTTCATAATCATCTGAAGCATCCTTGATCGAGATGCCTGGATTCTTCTTCTTCAGATTGTCCCAATGCCGGATTATCCACATGTACAGATCTGCTTTCGTCTTGCCTGGGAAATGCATCAGCATATGGTCCTTGTCGATTGCATCGCAGATTGGCTTGTACATAAGTTCATACCAAGACCTGGCGGCATAATCAAACGACACTTCGTAGTCCTTGTCCATATTGATGAAGTACTTGTGAACGAGAATATGCTGAACCAGCTCCGGATACGCTCCGATTGAAGTGAATACTATCTGGTCCATTGGAAAAAGCTGGTCTGCATGGTACTGCTCTATGAATCTGCTGCGTTCGTACTGGCAAACTTCAGTAATGATGTCATGGGTTGTCATTCCACTTGAAAGCTTGATCTCTGAATCAATTTTCACTATGTCGGCATCGATGTACTCGACGCCAAGCGACTTGGCAACGGAAACCCTGTGATTGCCATCACGTACGAAGTACTTGTCCCCTACCTGATATACGCTTATCGGAGGAAGAATCACATCGTTGGCATTAGCCCGCTCTATGCTTTCCCATCGGTTCTTCAGCTCACGCCTCTTTGGAAAGAAAGCCGACGAGAAATCATTATACCGCCCTTCAGATCCGATGATGTCTGATATCTTGATCGGGCGAAGCCCAACATAGCACTCATTCTTCGGATGAATCAGATTCGTCACTGTATAGAAAGAAAGAAGCTCAGGATTCGCACCTTTGAATCTGGAGAGGACCGACTGCACTTTTGCTCTGTTCAACGCCTTCTGAAAATCCATATCATAACTCTCACTTGTCAATTTCAAGAATATAGCTCTTGAAAACATTAATAACTTCTGTTTCGCTGCATTCTGTCACAGGTCTCTTGTTCTGGTCAAGGACATGGACATGCCCATGAAGCAGATACTTCGGCCTGTACTGGTCAATGAAACGATTGAAGCATTCAAATCCTCGATGGCACAGATCAGGCGCATCATGGATTCCAAACGGCGCTGCGTGTGTCACCAGAATATCAACCGGACGTCCATGATAAATCTTGTTCAGCATAAGTGAAGGAGCCATCCTTGCCATCCTGCGCCGCTGGGCAGTCTCCGTGTACTGGTCCAGCCCGTTATTGTACTTCATGCTTCCGCCGAGCCCCGCAACAATCAGATCGAGCTTCTTCAGATAGAGCACCTTTCCGTCGATGCATTCTCCGTAGTATTCGTCGCAACTTCCAGCGGAGGCACCCATGCCGTAGCCGGAATCATCGGTCTTGTGTATCCCTTTATGATTCCCATTGACATAAAGAAGCGGCCTGTTGAGAGTTGAGATGATGAACTCATAGTATTTGGCCGGCAAGTCGCCTGATGAAATGACCAGGTCTATATCAGCATATCGCTTCTTTGCATTCACTGAATAAACCAGCGGGTCGACTTCATCTGAAACACAGAGTATTTTCATAACACGAAATTCTATCACATAATACGACAGTTGGCATCAATTTGTTTTGGTTGACAGCACAAAAACGGCAAGCTAGAATCAGTATTGAGGTATAAAGATGGAAGACAAAACACTTATGCAGTGTCTGACTGAAGCTGCGGACTATATCAATGCCAGAATTCTGGCCAAACCCTCGATCGCCATCGTGCTCGGGAGCGGACTCGGGGATCTTGCGAACCAGATTGAAGATGCAGTGCGCATCCCATACAAAGACATACCGCATTTCCCTGTTTCAACTGTAGCAGGGCATGCAGGACAGCTTGTCATCGGAAAGCTCGGAACCAAGACAGTCCTGTGCATGGCAGGCAGGTTCCACTACTACGAAGGATATTCGATGGATCGTCTGGTATTCCCGATCCAGGTCATGCGAGTCATGGGGCTTGAGAAGCTCATCCTGACAAATGCTGCAGGCTGTGTAAACAAGTCATGGAACCCCGGCGAGCTGATGCTAATCTCGGACCATATCAAGCTTTGTGCCGAATGCCCAATGCGCGGACCTAATGAAGACAAGCTCGGTGCCCGCTTCTTCGATATGAGCAATGCATACGATGCATCTCTACGAGCCATTGCCCGCGAAGAAGCAAAGCGTCTTGGAATCCCATTGCGAGAAGGCGTTTATGAGTATTTCACAGGCCCCAATTATGAGACGCCAGCAGAAGTACGCTTTGCAAGAACCGCAGGAGCCGATGCGGTGGGAATGTCCACAGTGCCTGAAGCCATAGCTGCTGCCCATTGCGGATTGAGGGTTCTTGGAATTAGCTGCATGACCAATATGGCAGCAGGTGTCACAGACGCCCCGTTGAACCATAAAGAGGTCCTGGAAACAAGTCTTAGGGTCTCAAAGCAGTTCGAAACCCTCGTAAAGGACATCGTTGAGAAAATCTGAGTCCATCTCAGATGAGTTTATCAGGCTCAGTTGCCTTGACAAGGCACTGGGCCAGAATATCAGTGGGATCGATCAATGCAAGAGGTGAGCTGCTGCTGCTCAAAGCAAGCGGGAGTTCTGTGCATCCCAGAATCAAGATCTCGCATCCTGCACCTTTGAGCTGCATCGCAGCATCGAGGATAACTGCTTTGGCTTTCTCCGTAACAGCTGGTGTGGCTTTTATTCCATACTGCTTGCTGTAAATCGCCTCATTGACTGCAATTCTCGTTTCATGGCTGCATTTGACAAGCTCAAGGCCCGGATGCATGGCAAAATACTCATCATAGACTCCGGTGTCATTTGTTCCTATGGTTGCAAGAAGCCCTGCCTTCACTCCGGCGGGAAACCGCTTGGCAATGCAGCGGCACGTCTCTTCAATCATGTTCACCACTACCACATCGGGCCCGAGCTTCGAATAGTCCAGCTGTCCCATTATTCGCTTTGAATGAGCTGTATTGCAGGCAACTCCTATGGCGGTAGCGCCAAGAGAAGCAAGCTTGACCATGCATTCCCAGATTCCTTCCATGGGATTCTGTCCCCCATTTAAAAGGTATCCAGTTCTATCAGGAATGATGGACGGGCACGATGTCATGTAGGCATCAATGTGATCCTGATCGCATGACACTCTTGTGTGCCTTAGAACCTTGAGAAACAGATCTGCACCTGCCGCGGGGCCTACTCCACCCACGATTCCAATCGCCGGTTTCTTCATTTGTCCTGTTCCTTCTTTGATTTCTTCTTCCGGTTGATTCCTGGTATGTATTTCACAGGCTGTTCAAGTGACCATTCAAACAGATCAAGCACTTTCGAAGGCACTCTTGTCATTTCATAGACATCGGTGCCTGTGCTGAACCTTACGCAGCTGTTGAACATGATCTTGCTTACCGAATGCCCGGTAACCGCATCACGGTTCACAACCTTCACGCCAGCAGTGGAAAGCCTCGGTGCATTGATGAATATGATTCTGGCATCTGTGATCACCAGCATCTGCCTCGTCCCATCATGAAGACCTCGGGCGAAGAAATTCACAGTCTCCCCTGGATCGAGAATCATCGACAGCGGCTTGAGTTCGCTTGAAAACCCATAAAGCGAGTACAGATACAGCTCCTGAAGCCTTTTTATCAACGCATCTTTGCTTACCATGACATTCCCCTTTTTTTCTAAAAAGGCCGCCGATGGAT
>JAQUYU010000060.1 GCA_028691695.1 Sphaerochaetaceae bacterium
TCATGCCTTTATGCCCATTTCAACATCCAGTATACATCACGTGAAAACCAGTATGTTTCAATGCAGCTTGTGGATTATACAGCTGGAACAAGCGTTGTATCTTCTGAGACCCTGAGAAACGTTGGAAGTGACCAGGGAATATTCTGGGTGAGAATCACAACGACAAAAAGCGACATCCTCCATGTTCTGATTTCAGCTACGCCATTTGTCAGCCAGGTTGATTCAAATACGAAGCTTGGCTATTCGCTTTACCTGAAAAATGAGGAGCAGACTTTCCTGAATGAAGGAGAGGAAAACATTCCATCGGATTGCGATTACAAAGAGTTTGGAAGCATTCAAGTCGATCCTGCTTCCTACTATGTTGCAGGAACTGCATTCCTTCCGATCTGCGGAATCGCCAATCTTCCGCAGACCTCAGTTGATTCTGCTCCTGCGGGAGCCTATGTCTCGACTATTTCGATTGATTTGGTTGCTAATTAAGGAGGAAGAATCATGAAACGCGCATTTGCAATTATTTCAATCATCATTCTTTCTCTGGCCTGCCTTTTTGCCCAGGTATCGACAAACGCAACTTTGCAAATCAAAGGCTACAAGAACAAGACTACGACAAGCACAGGAAGCTTTACGCTTTCTATTGTTTCGTATGAGTCAGATTCGGTCGCGGAAGACGGCACAATCACTCTCGATACAGCCAAGCATGCCACTTCTACCTCGACCGATACCAACTTCTTCACGTGGAATCTGAGCCGTACATACAGCAGTAATGACAGTAGTCTTCCCTCTTCAGAGACTGCCAAAAAAATAGGAACTATTACGTTTACAATAGGGTTATTGAAATCTTCTTACAATAATGTGACCTATAATCCATCGTATTCGTTGGTTTTTGATGTTGGTTCTGCTACTGCCGCTGTGTTTAATAGGAAAAGCAACAAGTATTATACTTACACTCCTTCTTTGACTGTGGTTAGTGGTACTCCGGAAAACGATTCAGTTACAGCTGACGATGATTTGATTTTTTCTGGTTCAGTTTTTTCTTATGATATTTACCTAACACGGACAAAAACCAATAACAGTACTGCCAATGATACAATGTCGATTGGGGGAAATGGAAGCATCTTGATTTCTGAATTATTTTCTTCGGTTCAAAACAAAGAACTGACATATACTGCTCCTGTTTATATTGAATTTGAGGTGGGAACATGATGAAAAAGTTATTAGCAGTAATTGCACTTCTCATTATTGCCCTCATTCCGCTTTTTGCTTTGAGCCACGACAATCAGGCTATGACAGTCACAGGCTTCGTGAGCCAGATACATACAGTATCAGTAATCAGCGTGATGACAGAAGAAATTAACCTTGATTATTCAACGACATCAGATCTTCTCATTACTCCTACGGCAGCTCCTGAAACGCAGGCTGGAATGAGGGTTGCAACATGGTCTTTGATTTCCAATTGCCTTCAGGCAACTTTGACGATAAGCCATGACAAGCTTGTGAATACCATCAACAACACCTATGCTTATGATTATGAGCTGGCACTTGAGAATAATTTTCCAACCGGCTGTACTGTTTCCAACCCGGCTAATACAACGGGTGGAGCAGTGCAGTGGATTGCGACTGCGTCAACAGGCGCAACCAATGACGAAGAAATAAAGGTTACTCTTCCAGCTCCGGATTCCGGAGTCCGCACGTATTCAATTCAGAACCTTGGAATGTATTTCCGCCTCTGCAAGATCAACAATACTATAGACAGCAGCTTGATTCAGGACGGTGAATACACATCGACAGTGACGTTCACATTTATAGGGCAGTGATATGAAGAAGATCTTTTTATTCATTCTGATTATGCTGGTTGCACTAACTGCTGCTTATTCCACGGTTGCCTTCCAGAATGCGGAGCAAGGTTCGGTTTTTGATCTGAGCAAAACCATAGCCGCTCCAAAAGTTGGCGTCAATTGGGGTGGCACTTCTTATAATTCAAGTAATTTCATCGGACTGTGTGGTGTATACAATCAAACGCATGAAATGAAATTCACTGTATCGTCTGATTGCAGATTCACATCTGCCAGTGATCCGACAAAATACAGGGAAGTATCGATTTACTTCAGACCTAGGTTTGCCCCTGAGACTTATATGTATGGAGCCAGCCATAAGAATTTTGAGAATCTTGTAGAAATGACATCAACTACAGTGGGTGATGTCACTACGTCAACAGTTGATAGCACAAGTACCAGAATGGATAATTATGAATGCCTCAATGGTGGTGGAAGCAAAGTCCTGTATACTCCTAGAACTGATGGTGTTAATTACTATTACTATAATGGGGGTTCGTATTCTCTTGTCGGCTCATATTGGCTGGATATGGTTATAACCATGGAACAGTTAACCGATGAGGATAAGAAGCATCTTTCAAAGAATGACGACTATTGCCTTACTGTTACAATTGATTATCAATGTGTTGAAACCAATTGCACAGAAGGTCACTCAGGGTCGGTAGTTCTGTATTACAACAATGGATTTTATGGAACAAATGCCCCCGATTCTGGAGACTGGGCGGCATTCAATGTTGTGCCATCGGCAAATGCTGACAATCTCGATATAGACAATGCAAGAGATGCTGCTGGTAAAATGCAAATCGGGGTTTTTGAATACTCTTCAAATTATGTCTATGATGAAGATTCGAGTACAAGTGTGGATGTGAATTACAATAACCTAAGGAACAAGACAAAGATCTTTGTTTCCTCTTCATCATCATACACTGATTCCTCAGCTACCAGATTCAGGATGAAGCGAGTCGGAGTTACGAGCTCTGATACTGTTTACAACAGTGTCCCGCTTGTGATTGTGACCAATGATCCCACTATTTCCGGCGCAGCTGGAACAGCAACATACGATGGAACGGATTATTACACAGTCAGCGTCACATCCGGAGGTGTCACTACCGGAGGTGACAAGCGGACAAGCAGCAGCGGAGGCACATACGAGACGCTTCAGTTGCCTGCCATCATTACTGGAAACCATGGTGCCTTCATTTCACAGAATGCAACCATTTACGCCTACATTCCATCAACTGATCCTGATTTTGACAATGCAGCAACCAAGACTTCGGAAACAGGCCTTCTTTCAGGTCAGTATCAGGAGACTTTGTACTTCCATATAGTCTATGAGAACTGAAACCTGGCGAAGAATCAGGGTTTGGCCAGAAATATTGCCCAGTATAAATCTTTAGTGTATATTTGACTGCATGAGGACCATGTGCAAATAGCAATCATTATTATACTGCTGATTCTTTCAGGGATGTTCTCGGCAGCGGAAACAGCGTTCACATCGCTATCATTGATCCAGAAAAAGAAGCTTGAGCAGGACAAGAGCCCTGCGGGGAAGATGGCTTACAGGCTTTGCCAGAAGCCGGAATCGCTGATTACGACTGTTCTGGTCGGAAATAACATAGTCAATATCTCGGAGTCGGCTCTCGTCACATCAGTGGTGATCAGCATCTTCGGCAATGCTTACGTTGCCGCTGCTACCGGTGTTCTGACTGTAATGATTCTTATCTTCGGGGAGATTACCCCGAAGCAGCTTGCGCTTGCTTCCAATATCCAGATTGCCAAGTTCATGGCTTTTCCCTTGAGGTTCTTCGAGGTCATACTGTTCCCCGTTGTGTGGCTGTTCGTTAGGATAAGCAAGCTGATCACTTCGATCTTCTCCAAGAAGAGAAGCGATGACCTATCCGTCGATGCGTTGTTTGATGTCATCGATGTCGCCAAGGACGAGGGAGTTGTGGACTCGTATGAACAGGATCTTGTTCAGAGGGTGCTTCATTTCAATGAAACTAACGTCAAGGCAATAATGACTCATCGCACTGAGGTGTTCTCCGTCGAAGAGAAGGAAACGCTTGACCAAGTGCTGCCGCAGATCGTTGAGATTGGCTATTCGAGGATTCCAGTCTATCAGGATACCCCTGAAAACATTGTTGGCGTGCTTCTTGTTCGCGACTTGATGAAGGATATGCTTGCCGGAAAGAAGGACAGTCCAGTTTCCGAGCTGATGGTTCAGCCTACATTCATCCCTGAATCGATGAAAGTCGATGAGCTTTTCAGGCATTTCAAGAAGAACAAGCTTCAGATCGCTGTGGTGCTTGATGAATACGGCGGATTATCCGGAGTAGTGTCGATGGAAGATGTGACTGAACAGCTGCTTGGAGAAATCTATGATGAGCATGAAACAGGGCTTGCCGAGAGAATCATTCCGAACAAAAGCGAGAAGGGCGTTTTCACCGTCATGTGCGAAGTTTCATTCCAGGAGTTCCTTGATGAATTCGGATTCAAGATCGAGAACGTAGAAGGCTACAGCACTGTTGCCTCATACATCCTTGATCAGGCTGGATATATTCCAGAAACAGGTGCTGAAATCGATACTCCGCTTGGAAAATTCACCGTTACCGGAATCAAAGGCCATCGATTGGAAAGCGCTGATTTCACACCTGCCTTGGTTGACTAAAATCATACGTGATTTTAGAATACCTAGCTATGAGCAAGTATCCTTTCAATGAAATCGAGAAGAAATGGCAGAAGTATTGGGAAGACAACCATACTTTCAGAACAACAGAAGATCCGGCCTATCCTAAGGACAAGCGCCAGTACGTGCTGGACATGTTCCCGTATCCATCGGGAGCGGGGCTTCATGTAGGACATCCGGAAGGCTATACAGCCACTGACATATACTGCAGATTCCTAAGGATGAACGGCTACAACGTGCTGCACCCGATGGGGTTCGATTCGTTCGGTCTCCCGGCTGAGAACTATGCCATCCAGACCGGCACTCATCCACGCATCACCACTGAGAAGAACATCGAGAACTTCACAAGGCAGATCAAGAGCCTTGGATTCTCGTACGACTGGGATCGTGAAGTCGATACCCACGACGTGAACTACTATCACTGGACACAATGGATATTCCTCCAGCTTTTCAAGAAAGGCCTTGCCTACGAAGCACAGATGCCTATCAACTGGTGTCCGCATTGCAAGACGGGACTTGCCAATGAAGAAGTCAAGGACGGACATTGTGAACGCTGCGGAGCTCAGGTCGAGCGTCGTAACATCAGACAGTGGGTGCTTCGCATCACCGCATATGCGGACAGACTGCTTTCGGACCTTGATGAGCTGGACTGGCCTGATTCGGTCAAGCAGATGCAGCGCAACTGGATCGGCCGAAGCGAAGGTGCTTCGGTTCTGTTCCAGATTGATGGCATGCCTGACCAGCTTGAAGTCTTCACAACCCGCTGCGACACTCTGTTCGGGGCAACATATATGGTCATCTCTCCAGAGCATCCTCTTGTAGACAAGCTTACTGCTGCTGACAAGAAAGCAGCAGTGGAAGCCTATAAGGAAGAAGCTGCAAAGAAGAGCGACCTTGACCGAACCGACCTGGCAAAGGAAAAGACGGGAGTATTCTCAGGAAGCTATGCTATCAACCCTGTGAACGGAAAGAAGATCCCGATCTGGATTGCAGACTATGTGCTCATATCATACGGAACCGGGGCTATAATGGCAGTTCCTGCACACGATGACCGAGACTGGGATTTCGCAAAGAAGTTCGGCCTTCCTATAATCGAGGTTCTCAAGAGCGAAGTTGATGTTCAGACAAAGCCGTGGACTGAAGATGGAATCCATGTGAACAGCGGTTTCCTCGATGGACTTAACAAGGAAGATGCGATTGCCAAGATGCTTGGCTGGCTCGAGGAGCACAAGATAGGCAAGAAGACCATCAACTACAAGCTTCGCGACTGGGTGTTCTCACGCCAGAGATACTGGGGCGAGCCGATTCCTTTGATCCATTGTCCTCATTGCGGCATAGTGCCGGTTCCTGAGGACCAGCTTCCGCTTGAACTGCCCGAAGTGAAGAACTACCAGCCGACTGGAACTGGCGAGAGCCCTCTTGCAGCAATAAAAAGCTGGGTTGAGACAACATGCCCGGTTTGCGGAGCCAAAGCACTCAGGGAAACAAACACTATGCCCCAGTGGGCCGGTTCGTGCTGGTACTATCTGAGGTATCTCGATCCGAAGAATGACAAGGAATTCTGCAGCAAGGAAAAAGAGCAGTACTGGATGCCAGTCAACCTCTACGTCGGAGGAGTCGAGCATGCTGTTCTGCATCTGCTTTATGCCAGATTCTGGCACAAGGTGCTGTTTGACCTCGGACTTGTCTCGACTGATGAGCCGTTCCACAGACTGGTGAATCAGGGAATGATCACAAGCTACGCCTTCGAGCGTGCAAACAAGGTCCTGGTTCCGGTGGATGAAGTAGAAGAGAGGGGAACTGACGATTTTGTCGACAAGGAAACCGGAGAGAAGCTCACAAGAGTGATTGCCAAGATGTCCAAGAGCCTGAAGAACGTCATAAACCCGGATCAGATCGTAAATGAATACGGCGCTGATTCGATGCGAATGTATGAGATGTTCATGGGTCCGCTTCAGGTATCTAAGCCATGGTCTACCACAGGACTGATTGGAGTATTCAGATTCCTCGACAGAATCTGGAGACTGGGCGAGGACAAGAAGATCACCGATGAAGCTCCATCTTCTGAGATGCTCAAGCTGCTTCACAAGACAATAAAGAAAGTCACCGATGATACTGCGACTCTGAACTTCAACACTGCTATCTCCCAGATGATGGTGCTGGTCAATGAGCTGTACAAGACGGATGGCGATTACATGAACCGTGAAGTCTGGGAGGACCTGATCCTTCTGATTTCTCCTTATGTACCGCATCTCGCTGAAGAGCTTTGGCAGAGAGCGGGTCATAACGAGAGCCTGTTCAGAGCTCCTTGGCCGAAATATGAGGCCAAATACACTATTGATGATACTGTTGGCATCATCATCTCTGTGAATGGAAAAGTCCGATCCAAGGTTGATGCGCCACGAGACATCTCCAAGGAAGATCTTCTTGCCATGGTTCGAGCCGATGAGAAGACTCAGAAATTCCTCGAAGGAAAGACTGTCATCAAGGAAATCGTTGTTCCTGGAAAGCTTGTCAACTTTGCAGTGAAATAGTTTTTTCACAGGCTCTTCTTTTGTTCAGAGGGGCCTGTTTCTCTATTTACGGGCAATTCTTTTGTGGTATACTGGCTCATGAGGTTCCCCACGGGAATTCTGAGGTATGCCATGAAGAAAAGAAGTTTGGTTATTGCTGCACTTGTCATCGCGGTGCTCTTGGTTTCGATTCCTTCCTGTTCATCTTTGAAGGTCAAGAGGATTGATGAAAATGAGAATATCGATCTCTCCGGATCCTGGAATGATACTGATATCAGGCAGGTGTGCTCTTCGCTTATTGATTCCTGCCTTTCCGGTGGATGGATCAATTCATATATTCTGGACAAACCCGCAATAAGGGTCGGGCGGATAGTCAATAACTCAAGCGAGCATATCGACACGGCCATAATAGCCCAGAAGATCGAAGAAGCCTTGATCAATAGCGGCAAGACAAAGTTCCTTGCTGATTCTTCGACAATCAGCCAGGTGCGTCAGGAGCAGGCGGACCAGCAGTATTTCGCTGCCGATCCTGTTGCACTTGCAGCTGAGACCGGTGCTGACTTCCTGCTTCAGGGATCTGTGAGGACCAACGTTGACCAGATTGAGGGCAAGACCGTTCGCACCTACTATGTGAGTCTTGAACTTGTTAACGTCCAGACTGCAGAGAAATCCTGGGTCGGAAATGACACTGTGAAAAAGTACATAACCCGTTCCAAATACAGTCTGTAGGAGATTCGCATGAAGAAGCTCCTGAAGTTTGCCATAACATTGATGATCGTGCTTCTTGCAGGCTGTGCATCGATGCTTGATTCCACTCCGAAATGGATTTCATCCACATATGATTCAGCACTGCCTGAAAACAAGTATCTGTGTGCGGTTGGCTCTGGTGCTTCACGACAGGATGCACTGAACAATGCAATGGCGACCATGGCTCAGGCATTCTCTGTTTCGGTGAATTCCATTCAGACTCTGAAGTCCTCCAGCACAGCAGCTACGGATTCGGCAGGCAGCGCAGCATATTCGGACAGCGCTGTCATGACTGACGACAGTACATTGGCTTCGAATATCTCTGAAATCCTCGGACTTGAGATTCATGATACATATCAGGACAAGGATTCTGTCTATTGGGTTAGAGTTTCGCTTGACCGTGACAAGGCAATGAAGCTGTACGGATCAAAGGTTTCAGAGCTTCTTGATTCATGTGACTCTCTCATTCTTGAAGCAAGAACAGCGGACAATCCGCTTTCAGGGCTGGTGTCTTTGAGCAAGGCGGAGACTGTTGCTGCCCGCATTGATGATTTCTATTCTCAGATGCGGATCATTTCTGGAAAGAACTATTCTTCCAAGACTCCTGAAATAGAAACTGTGAGAAAGGGCATAGTCTCTTCGATGACATTTGCTGTTGATGTGAAGTGCAACGATGAGCAGGCTGCTTCTCTTCTGAAGGCTGCGATAGGATCTGTTCTTTCCGAGGCTGGGATTCCTGTGTCTGATTCAGGAAACTGCACGATTGCTGCTGATTGCACGATTACCCCGATCAAGATGGATGGTTCACCATACTCATATTGCAGCTATTCTGCTTCTCTGAGTGTTTCTGCTTTCGGGAAGAATGTCTTCTCGTGGCAGAATTCCAAGCGTTCGGCAGGACTGAGCGACAGCGCAGCCAGGTCCAAAGCAGTTGAATCAGCTGTTTCTGATGCTGTTCAGGCTCTGTCCCAGAAGGCTCAATGATGAAAAGAAGCGGTGCATTTGCCCTTACGCTAGTGCTGGTATGCCTTCTTCTTTGCAGCTGCACTTCTGTTATCGACCTTTCTGACGTAACTTCGGATTACCGCTCAGGACACTTCGATGGGGCTCGGGAGATGTATGAAAGCCAGAAGAGCAGCATCATCTCCACGCAGGGAGAAATCGTCTATAATCTCGATTACGGCATGCTAAGCATGATGTCTGGAGACCTGAAAGCCTCCAACCTCTGTCTTGATGCGGCCGAGACCGCAATCGCCGATGGGTATACCAAGAGCATTACCCAGAATATTGGCTCTTATCTGCTCAATGACAATGCAATCGAATATGCCGGAGAAGATTACGAAGATATCTATATAAACATATTCAAAGCACTCAACTACTACAGCCTTGGATCGGCCGAGGATGCAATGGTGGAACTCAGGCGCTCGGCAGAGAAGCAGAGCCGGCTTCAGTCGCGATACGACCAGCAGTACAGTCAGGTAAAGGATTACGTGGATTCCAACGACTATTCAGTATCCGTTCAGCATTTCGACTATGATTTCTCTACTTCTGCTCTTTCTTCCTACTTGATGATGGCGATGAGCCGGAGCATGAAGGACTACAATACTTTCGAAGTTGCAAGAAAGCAGGTAACCCAAGCATTTGCTACTCAGTCGAGCCTTTATGATTTCTCTCTTCCGTCATTTCTCTCCTCTGAGACCTATGACATGGATTCCGGCACTGCAAGGCTGAATGTCATTGCATTTTCAGGGCTTGCTCCGATCAAGGAGCAGCGGGAAGAATATGTGGATATGCCCAACGGGGACATAGGCAAGCTTGCCTATCCTGTGCTTGTTTCCAGAGGATCTTCAGTCAGGTCTGTGAAGATCTCAGTCGATGGAAAGAATCCTGTTCCGCTTGAGCTGATCGAGAATCTTGATTCAATAGTCCGTGACACTTTTCAGCCGAAGCAGCAGCTTGCCATTTCCAAGACAATCCTAAGATCGTACTTGAAGAATGCGGCGACACAGGTATATGACAACGTGGCAAAAGACAAGGATACGAACGAAACCCTGTCGATGATTTTTCAGATTCTTGGTTCTATTACAAGGCTGACGAATGTCATTTCAGAACAGGCCGATGTCAGGTGCTCTCACTTTCTTCCTTCCAAGGCCTGGGCAACAGGAATCACCTTGAAGCCGGGCAAGCATGCTGTGAGCATGATGTTCTGTGATTCCCTTGGCCGTATACTTGGCCAGTCGGACTTCGAGGTTGAAGTACGGGAAGGGGAGACCAATCTGATTGAGTCGGTGAGTGCGAACTAGAGCTGAATTAGCAGGGCTCCTGCCACAAGGCAGAGCTGAGCTGCCGTGTATGTTATCATGATGGGCTCTCCTGGAAGTATCTTCTGACCCGTAACTCTGATTCCAATCATTGAATCAGACAATGCAAAGAGTGCTCCGCCGGCTGTTGCGATAAAGCTTCCCCAGAAATTACCGCTTGAGAATGTGCTTGCAATCGAAGCAATCAGGAACATGATGAAGAGCCCGTAAGGAAGCATCTTGTCCGCCATTGGGTCATCAGTCTTGCTAAGCTTGCGCCTGAGCAGGAGCACGCATGGA
>JAQUYU010000061.1 GCA_028691695.1 Sphaerochaetaceae bacterium
AGCAATGCGCCATCTCAGGGAAGAAGAACTCAAAGGGGCACATGCAATGGAGGATAGGGTACAAGGCGCATCTTGCCGTCGACGATCACGGGATCATAGTCTCGTATGCCGTCACGGGGGCCAATGTCCATGACAGCAGGCTTGCGATCCCGCTGCTGCGCATGGCGGACATGAACTGCACCTTCCTCTATGCGCTTATGGACGGAGGATACAGCAGCGGCCGCATCGAATCATTCGCCAGGGACTCCGGGAAGGTCCCGGTCATCGATTTCAAGGCCAGCAGGAACGGCGACAAGCCCGAGATGGATCCTGCCAAGAAATGCAGATACAGGTCCAGGACTACGGTAGAGCGCACGAACAGCGAGATGAAGGAGTGCTTCCTTCCGGCGAAGCTCTACTCCAGGGGGAAGAACGCCCTGCTTGAGATCGAGCTTGCCATACTGCTGACAACGATCAGGCGCATGGACATGGTGCTGAAGGAGGAGCAGGCACCCGGCTGCGGAAGTCCGCTTAGCAGCTCCTCAATTGAATAAGGACACGAAAGGCAGGACCGCTTGAAGAAAAGCGGCGGGCTTGCTTTGCCTGAAGACACGCCAAAGCCTCAGATAGCCGTTGGAAAACAGAAAAGCTTTGGATTTTCCTTCGAGAAGAAGATGATATGAATAATAATTCACAATTCATGAATCTTTATTCCGTCACTTTTGAGTTTTGAAAAAACCTCTACAAAGCTCACAAATAAATTACCTCCAATGGCGCCGTTTTGGAGAACCTCAGGATTGTTCCATCGGGTCAGATATAACGCAAGGCCTGTATCAAGAAAAAACAGCCTTGGAGTCTTCAGCATCCGCTTGATTATATTGTTGCAGTAAAGTTGAAGCAGATAGACGATGTTTGAGGCAACGAGAATGGAAAGCCAGTGAGCTGCTGTTGGTTGACTTATCCCGACATAACGAGCCATCGAGTTAATGTTAAGAATCTGACCAGTGCAGCTAGGGCTGCCGACATGAAGCGCGTGAAACTGACCCCGTTTCCCACTTTTGCGAGGTCTCTCACACCACGATCAATGCAAGTCGATACATATGAACCGTAGAAAAGCTGCCAATAATTCTGTTCTTCCAGCACCATTTCAGGCAGGCAACCTCTCTGGATGGATCTCCATGTTCCATCGTAATCCAAAGGAGCCAGTTCCTTATTTCTCTCAGCAAAGTAATCATCTGTCGGAAGGAAAGTCCTATCGAATGATACAAGGCTCTTATCCCGTTGTGAGACACCCAGAAGGGACACAATGCCTATTCTAGATTCACTTACGCCCTCCATAAACTTGAGCTGTTGGGATCCTGAAAGGTAAAGCAGTCCTTTTTCTTGTCCCTGTCCAGTATCTTCTTTATTTCCAGGAACAGCCTCGGTCCCTCTGAATCTCATCTTTGAAGACAGGCGGGGAATTGTCCTTGCAGAAAGTCTTACTCGCCGTCTTTGCAGATTCCAAAAGCATAGAGGCATCGAGAGTGACATGTTTCACATCAGAATCGCTTGTCAGTATCTCTGTGAGCATGGTCGACCTCCCGACACGCCTCGAACCGGTGACCAATACCGAACCAAACATCCTGGACAGTTTCCTCTACATGGCGTCTCAAATACATCTGCAACTCCTCATGGCTATTTCAAAACCTGACTTTGTTTTAGCCAATTTTTTATAATGAGACAAGTTATAGATTATAATGGATGGAGCAGTACGAGCAACAAAGTATATTCGGAAATAATCTGCATTTGAAATGAATCCATTGGCTTTCTCAACAAAAGCTCAAGTGGTATACTCTGTTCCAACCGGAATAGGTGAATAATATGAATGACCAGGAAATTAAAATCAGAATTGCATCAGAAGAGGATGCACCAGCATTGCTTGAAATCTATGCACCTTACGTAAAGACCACCGCAATCACTTTTGAATATGAAGTGCCATCATGCGAAGAGTTCGCCAACAGGATAAGGCATACACTTGCTCAGTATCCCTATCTTGTAGCAGAGAAGGAAAGACGAATCATTGGATATGCCTACACAGGTACATTCAACTCACGCCCCGCCTATGACTGGTCGGTCGAAACTTCAATCTACATTGCCATGGATCAGCACCGTCTTGGCGTTGGAAGAAGGCTTTATGAAGCTATCGAAGAGGTATCGAAGAAGCAAGAAATACTGAACCTCAACGCATGCATTGCATACACTGATGCCGATGATAAGCATCTGAGCAGGAACAGCGTTGATTTCCATGTCCATCTAGGATTCTCAAAGGTAGGAATATTCCACCAATGCGGATACAAGTTCGACACTTGGTATGACATGGTCTGGATGGAGAAGATGCTAGGTCCTCATCAAATGAGCCCATCTCCATTCATTCCGTTTCAAGAACTAGTAAATCCTCACAGGCGATGCATATAGCTCATTCAAAGCAGCAAGCTCTAATCCATCAGACCATTTCTAATCGCACGGACCTCTTCAGGCTTCATTCCTTTTCCGTATTTTCTTGGAACCGCCTCACGGATTTCTTCTGCAACCTCAGGTTGTCCGTTTTCCTTAAAGTAGCTCATTATTTTTCTGTATTCATCAATCACAGCCTTCACCCTGACTTCACCTTCAGGGTCCGATTCTTCGATTGACAAGTGAGGAATGCCATTCGCATCCATCCATTTCAACTCCTCTCGACACAATGAAACAAAATGGCTGTAATCATTTCCATTGTGCCAGCCTTTTGCTGCTATGGCAAAAATTCTTGGAAAAGCATGCTGGAACAGGCTGTTTTTGTCCATAAGTCTTTCAGACCAGAAACAAGCTTCATACCCAGCAATGTTTCGTGGAGGAACTGGTTTCCCATCCTGAAGCTTGTTCTGAGAAAAGAAAATATCTCTGAGCGGGACGATTCCAGGAATGAAATCCAAATAAAAAACCGGCCTGAGAGAATAAATGCATTTTCTTTCTCCTAAAGCAATCTCATCACAGTAGCCAAGCTTAGCAGGATCCTCCTCCCAGTATTGAATCAAGACATCATCAGGGGTGGAATCCGCTTCAAGAGCTTCATTCCACTCAATGCATTTCTTGCCTTTCGATGTTAGATGATCAATTGCCTGACGCATGAACCAAGACTGGAGAGCCTCTTCATCAGAAAGTTTCTCCTTCTTTATCCGCTGCTGGCACTGCCCGCAATTCTTCCAGTGCTCTTTAGGCGCCTCATCGCCTCCAAGATGAAAGTACTCATAAGGGAACAATAAACAGACTTCATCGAGAAGGTGCTTCACGAAAGAAATCACCTCATCCTTTCCCGCACAAAGAATATCAACGAAAATTCCTGGAAGGAAAGGAACATCGATTTTCTCAGAACTACAACCAAGGTCAGGATATGCAGCTATCATAGCACTGGTATGCCCTGGCATGTCGATTTCTGGGATAATCTCCATGCCCCTAGCCTTGGCAAAGTCAACTATGCACCTGATTTCTTTCTGTGTATAGAAGCCTCCGTACACAGTCCCGTCAGGCTCTTTTCGCCAAGAGCCGGTCTTGTTAAGTGCAGGGAAAGAACTGCTTTCGATTCGGTATCCTTGGTCATCACTGAGATGCCAGTGCAAGCGGTTCATCTTCCTAAGAGAACACTGCTCAATCATTTCCATGACTTGCTCAGCCGGCAGGAAGTGCCTGCAGGAATCAATCATGAATCCACGATAATCGCAGTCTGGGCAATCAAGCAAACTCTGGCATTGGCAGGAGCCGTTTCCTGAGTCAAGAAGCCAGAACAGAGTCACCAGACCATTTGACACTCCTTCAATGTCCTGTGCCTCGACATTGATCTTTTTCTTCTCAATCGAAAGGGAATAGGAGCCACTGTGCAGCCCTTTGGGGACAATATTGACGGATAGCTCCGCTTCGCCAGATTCTTCGCAAAACAGAGGCTTCCTATTTATTCTGCTACAGAAAACCATGATCTGCGGTTTAGGACCGAAACAGCTTATCTCTTTAGAAGGAAGATGAAACAATCCTTCTCCTCTCTTTATGGTTCCATTTACTTCAGGTATCATCAACTACCCTCCTGTTTATTATCCTTTTACGGCGCCAGCGCCTACATTATTTGTTATTTGTTTTCTGAATATCAAGTAGAAAAGAAGCATGGGCATCAACCCAATTACAAGTGCAGCGAATTCTTTCCCATAATCAGACGAAAGCGTTCCTGAAAATCGGTATATTCCTAGCGGAAGGGATTGCAGGCTTGTCTTTGAAACAAGGATGTTTATCAGTGCAAATTCGTTCCAGATTGTGGGGATATTCAGAAGCCCGAGTGTTATTAGAATCGGGGTGCTCATTGGAATGACAATCAGGTTGAAAATTCTCAAGTACCCTGCTCCATCAATCCTTGCGGCTTCAACAAGCGATGTAGGTATGCTCCTGACATACTCTGTGCATAGATAGATTCCAATCGGAAGGAGCGAGCCTACGTATACAAGAATGACTGCAAATCTGGTGTTGTAGAAAAGATGAAAATCCTCCGCCGCACAAAGTCCGACTTTTTCCAACAGCCGGCCAATGACACCGTCAAGCTGGCTCACCTGAAGAAAGATCGGCACCATCAAAGTCTGAGTAGTTAGAAGAAGCCCAAGAATGAAGATCGAGTAGATGATCTTTGCTGATTTTCCAGGGATCTTGGAAAAACCGAAGCCAGCAAGCAGGGAAAAGAATCCGGAGATTCCAACTGACATTACAGTGTAAACCACTGAATTCACGAAGAGAATCCCGAAATCTCCGGCTCTCCATGCTCCTGGGTAGTTCTGTGTGAAGAACTTTTTCGGCCACCCAGCCATGTTGGAGTTGAACTCTACAGTGGTCTTGAAGGAATTGACAATGAGCCACAGCACTGGGACTATCGCAAGAAGCGAGAACAGAATCATGATGATATAGCCGATTATCTTCCATATGTATGCACCTAGCGATCTTTCTTGTCTGAAGTCAGTTTTCATCATCCTGGCCTCCGAAAGCTTTCTGTATTTTCCTTGTGAGCAGAATCAGCAGCAGGCTGAATGCAACCATCATCATCGATATGGCATTCGCCATAGGATAATCCGGCGATCCCATGAACGCCTTCTCATACATGTATATAGCAAGGACCTGGGTGATTCTGGCCGGTCCGCCCCCTGTCATCGAATAAATCAAGGCGAAAGAGTTCAGCGAACCTGAAATGCAGAGTACCGAACAGTTCATTATTGAACCCTGAAGTTCTGGAATAATTATGTGGCGCAGGATGCTCTTTTCCTTTGCGCCATCGATCATTGCAGATTCTATCGTCTCCTTGTTTATCTTCTGCATGTTCGCAAGGAAGATAATCAGGTACATCCCAGTCCAGCACCAAAGTGTCACAAATAGAATCGGCCACATTGAGGCTCCGTCCTTGTTCAGAAAATCAGAGCTCCATTTCCGTGACAGCATGTTCGAGAGATCAAGTACAAGCTGTTCGTCAGTGTCATCGGACAGAACTGCAATCGTCTCTCTGATTCCTTTGTCAGGATCATCGAAAGCCTTTCTTGCAGCCTTGGAATCGATTCGTATGATATCGTCAATCATCGCATCTTCAATCGCATCGCCGTTTTGATAGTTATAGTTATCCAGAACTTTCTCAAGATTGTTCTGGTAAGAAGACCGATTGAAGTCGTTCACTACCTCAGCCAGAGGCCCGAATGGAGAAAAAATCAGATTCCACATTATTCCAATCACAATGACAGATATGACGCTTGGAACGTAAAGCACTCCTTGCCAGAAGGTTCCTAAACGAACGATCCTACGGTAAATCAGATATGCCAGAAAAAGCCCGAGGGGCAACTGCCCGAAAACGGATATGAGCACAATGTAGATATTGTTTCTGAATGCATGCCAGAAATACGGATCGGAAAGCAACTTCGCATACTGCCCGAATCCAATGAGCTTCAAGCTTCCGGCACCGAAAATCCTTCCCCCATTGAAATCGCTCAATGAAAGGATTATTGACAGCAATACAGGAAAAGCCAAAACAAAAAGATAGATAATGAAGGGAGGAATGACCATCCACCTATATGCATGCTTTTTTTCTTTAAGGCTTGTTTTATCCATAGAAAATCATTCCTCCTCGAAGTAATGCCCTGCCGAGCTTCATGCCCGGCAAGACATCAGATTAAAATTTACTTATCCGCAGCAATCCATGCATCAGCTGCTGCCTGAATTTCTGCAGCACCCTGCTCAGGAGTCTTTGTTCCAAGTCCGATTTCCTGTAATACCTTGTTGATCACTGTGTAGATTGCCGGATCCAAGACAGAATCGAGAACGTAGCAGGTTTCTGGAACGGAAGCGTAGTATTCCTTCATCTTCAGAGTCAACGGTTCAAGCGAATCGCTGACGACATCGGTTCTGGAAGTAATGTATTTTCCCAGTTCCAGATAAGTCTTCTGCACTTCGTTCGAATAAACGTACTTCAAAAGTTTTACAGCTGCAGCTTCTTTGGCAGATCCAGAAGGAATCGCAGCCGAAATACCATATCCACAGCCAAGCGTTGAGGAGACAACTCCTGGATATTTCTCGCCTGGAATCGATGGGAAAGCTTCAAGGACAATGTCGCTCTGCTGTTTTTCAGGAGCAATCAATGCCTCGCCTGAAGACTTGTCTGTCAAGAAAACACTCTGTCTCCAGTCTCCATCAATCAGAATAGCTGCCTTTCCGGAAGCAAATAGACCAGGGACTTCACCGTATGAAATCTGAATGGTATCCCTTGATAGGACCCCGTCCTTATAAAGAGTATCGACAAACCTGAGCGAATCAACAAATTCCTTGTCCGTGAACTTGACCTTTCCTTCAATTACCTGTCCGAACCAGTCCTTTCCAACAAAACGTCCGGCGATTGTCGAATACAGACAGGACTGCATTACCCAGTCATCCTTGTTTGCCATAAGCACTGTCTGGATCCCTTTTGCCTTGAGCTTGGGAACCATTGCCTTGAGATCTTCATACGTCTTCGGAACTTCAAGCCCGTTGTCCTGAAGAAGCTTTTCATTGACGTACATCACGCTTGAGTAGCAAATCGAAACCGGAAGCATGGCAAGATAATGCCCGGCCTGATCTTCCGGATCGACAACCGCAGGAAGGAAATTCGAAAGGAATTCATCTCCAAGCAGAGGTTTCAGATCCTTGAGAAGCTTCTGCTCGTGAATAACTGCAGATCTCCCACCCGGATACATATACACGATGTCTGGAATTGTTCCAGCAGCGACATACGCGGCCAATTTCTGATGGAACGGCTCATTGGAAAGGTTCTCCTTCTCAAGCACTATGTCGGTATTTTCCTCATCGAACTTCTCCCATAGAGCCTCAGTTTCTTCAAACCCTGCCGTTGTTGCTTCAGCATAATCAAAAACCTTGAGAGTGATAACCTCCGCACTCCCCTCAGCCTGTGATTCAGCTGCTCCATTTGCAAGAAGTGCAAATGTAATCACCGAAAAAACCAGTAACAGTACAATAAGTTTTTTCATTTTTTTCCTCCTATTTTTTCCTGGGCTTTCGCCCTTTTCAACTAAATTATCAACCCGGAATCATTTCATTATCAAAAAGATGCATGTACATCTGCCTTGCAGCTCCGATTGCAACCGAATAGGCTCCGATGGATGAATATGATATCGGGATTCTCTTCTCTACCGGGAATGGCCATCCCATACCGATTGCTTTCTCCAGAGTCTGGCAGAACTCACGTCCCTGAGGCTCACAGTCACTTCCAACATAGATGCAGCCAATATCCATCGTGTTTGCAAGCATTGCGATGTTTCTGGACAATTCATCACAAAACCGTTCAAAAACCGCATGGTCATCGAACAGATGGCTCAAATCATCCCGGGACAAGGAAAGCTGGAAATCATCATCGCCATTGCAGAATGCGCTTCTGAATTCACCAGCATAAGAATGCGCTCCATGATAAAGCTTTCCATCTACGACTATTCCAAGCCCTATTCCTATTCCACCATATTTCTTATGCGGGACATTGACCTGATTGAACTCAATCATCAGGAAGATAAAATCAGACGGGCCTTTGTTCACAGGAAGCAGATTGAGCCATGCGCAGCAGTTAGCATTGTTTTCCACCAAAACCTCTATTCCAAGTTTTCTAGCAAGAGGTTCAATAATTCTAGTTTTCGTGCTGTATTTCAATGGAACAGAGAAATCAATTGACCGATCGATTGAACTTACGAGTCCGCCAACTCCAATCGAAAGCCCAAGACATGGAGGCAAGCTGAGGTTGGGAGACCCAGTAATTTCCTTATAGATTCTATGAACCATAGGAATCAGGTTAGTGTTGTCAATCTCGTCCTTTTCGGTTGTAGAATATAGCACTTCGTCATTCAAGTTCACAACAACTACTGAGTAGGAGCCTGCCTGTATTGCAAGTCCTATGACCATTCCTGACTTGCCGTTGAGCATCAGGGGAATTGGCCTTCTCCCAGTCTGAACAGAAACCGAAGTCGGCATCTCCATGACAATGTTCTTCTTGATCAGCGTTGTTGTTTCTCCAGTAATCGTCGCCTTGTCAATCGACAGTCTTTTTGCAAGAGCCGCTCTGCTTTCCATCGGATGCTGCCACAGAGACTGGCATATCATTGATGCATTGCTTTTCTTATCCATTTTTGATCCCTTATCAGTTTATCCAGCCCATAGTATTCACCTGTTTGTCAGGTTAGTTTGTTTGTTTTTTCAATAAACTATTGAAATCCCAGAGCCAGGAATTTCACCTGATCAATAGTTTGTTGATTTTTTCAACAAACATAGTATACCACCCAATCGGTCAGCTGTCAAATAAAAATGCTGAACGGAAAAACCTATGCATAGAACATCGGTCACTGAACACACTATTTCAAATCTGCAGTCTCATTCATGAGTCATTCAAGAAATAGGTGCAATCCACAATCAGTTCGCAGTTATGAACAGTGAAAGGATTACAAATAAAGCACGGATCGAAGCTACAGTACTGAACAGTCTGCCCCCAATCTCAAAGGCTGAGATTTGCAGAATACTTCCTGATGTAAGCCCTTCCACTGTAGAAGCCGTTCTTGGAGCAATGATCCGAAACGGGAGCAGATTGGAGCAGCCCGGGCTGCAAGGTACATTCGGAAAAAACCTGAATTTCTCAAAGGTCTACTATCACTCGGCCTCCGTAAGCATGCGGTACATCCTGAATAGCTCAGATACTATCTCCTCTTCGGACATTGATGGCTTGAAGCCGTATGCCGCCATTACAGCCTTGTCATTGGACTGATGAGCCTTACGAAGATCCTCGGGCATGGTCAGCGGATCGTACAGATCTGCAAGCGTGCTGTCTGGATAGAGAGCCCTGGCATCAAGGATTTCCTGACCAGTCCGCTCAATGGCAGCTTTCTGGCCTTCGGAAGGAGATGGCCAAGGGAAGTTGTTGTAGACTATCTGATTTGAATACCTGTAGTCACTCTTCAAGCGGCCGCATATTGCCCGCATCCATGCCATATGCACTGATGATTCAAGCACGCCGAATTCGTATTGAGTAGCACCAGGAATGATCTGCACTGCATCCGATGCTATCACATCAGAAGAGCAAAACCCCATCGGGATGTATCTCCGTCGTTGCGAAGATACCCTCGGGACGATTATGTAGTTACCGATTTCAGGCTGGCGGATTTCCTGGAAAAGCATTGGGGAATCAGCGTCCTTAACAGTCTTGGCCTTACTGCTTCCAAGCCTGAAGTTGCGAACTTTGTCTATTCGCTCAAGAACGTGAGGACACCTTCTGAGTTCGCCTGGATCTGCATCCTTCAGCCACAGGCAGTACCGTTTCCTTCCGTTCAGGAATTCCTCCGAACCAAGAACAGGACGAATCCATGCTGCTGCTCCAGGATCCGACTTGCTGAGCGCCTCGGCTTCCTCTGGCTTCAGAAAAAGATTACCGCCATCCGTCGGCTGACTTCCCTTCGTTATCCTTGAAACGTTGCAGATAGGCATTGTCCTGCTTTCGATGAAGATGTCATCGGCATCCAAGAGGTACCCGTTGATGTTCCTCGCCTTGATTCCTTCCCCGTCATGGAAGATCATCTTCGGCTTAGGATTGGCTGATGAGCTGAACCCAATAATCACGCAATGCACATGAGCCATGTCCGTTGCTTCGCTGTTCCAGATAAATGTTCTGTATGCAAAGTCGATATG
>JAQUYU010000062.1 GCA_028691695.1 Sphaerochaetaceae bacterium
AAAGCAGGCGAAGAACAAGGGTTTGGCCTACTTGAAAACAAGCAAGTCATCGATGCATTGGTCATGCGGCTCGATTGGGAATGCAATTGACTTCTGCCGCTCAAGGCAAATGCCAAGGCGGAAAAAGCGCTCAGAGCCGACAATCCGCTGAAGGAATGCATCATAGAAGCCGCCGCCTCGTCCAAGACGATGGAAACCATCATCGAAGGCAAGACCCGGGATGATGATCAGAGTGCGGCCGATAGAGCTCAGATCGGCAAAAGGAGCATCCACTGGACACATGGTGCCATTGGATGACTTCTTAAGCATGCATCTCCAGCTCGAGCCGCTGACCAAGGCAAATTCCATCCGGTGGTTTTCAAAGCAGACTGGCAGCCAGACATTCTTGCCATCATGCATTGCATGGTCAATCACACCTGTAACATCAATTTCGGACTTCATAGGATAGAAGGCAAAGATGTTATCCGCTTTTGAATAGGAAGGGAGAACCGTTATCTGCTGCTCAACCTTTTCGGAAGAAGGAAACGTCTCAGAGTGCAGAACTTCGAAGGCTGCTTTGCGGGCCACCTTCTTGCTCTGGCATTCGGAATCGAGAATTGCCAGCAAATCCTTCAGAACCGGATTGTCAAGCTGATGCTCAGCAAGAGCCGGGCATACAGAGCTGCTGCGAAGCATCTTTAGAAGAGTTGAAAGAAGGGCAACATACAGGTCATAGCGCTTCGGATCGCTAGCAAACACAAGAACGAAACGCACACGATCCCCGCTTGGATCGTCGAATCCTGGAGTAAGAATTCCCAAAGCAGCTCGGGCGCTGCCAAGGCCTTCGATCTGGCCATGAGAAGCAATTACCCCATGCCTGAGATAGGTGCTGCCATCCATCTCCCGCTTGAAGACCGAGGTAATGAAAGCCTCCTTGTCTGGAAGCGATGAAAAGGCAGAACAATGATCTATGATTGCTCTTATTGCCTGATTCTTGTCATCGCTATCCAGAAAGAGGACATTGCTCATCACTTGCCTGAAAGATATTCGTTCATCGCCTTTGCAGCCTGACGCCCCTGTCCCATGGCGAGGATCACAGTTGCGGCTCCGAGGACTATATCACCACCAGCGAAGACACCTGGGATTGAAGTCTCAAGAGTTTCTTCATTGACAATGAAATTGCCGCGGCGGTTGGTTTCAATCTGAGGAGTGGTCATCTTGATCAGAGGGTTGGAGCCGTTTCCGATAGCGGCAATGACCGTATCGAACTGGTAGAACTTCTCCGAACCTTCCACAGGAACCGGACTACGGCGCCCGGAAGCATCCGGCTCACCGAGAACGCATGTCTGAAGCACTACGCCAGTGACACGCCCCTTGTCGTCGCCCTGTACTTCCACAGGAGCATGAAGGAACAGGAAATGAACCCCCTCTTCCTTTGCATGACCCACTTCCTCGTGACGGGCAGGGAGCTCATTCTCGCTGCGTCGGTAGACGATTGTCACCTCTGAGGCACCGAGCCTTAGAGCAGTCCTTGCTGCATCCATTGCGACGTTTCCGCCGCCGAAAACTGCAACTTTCTCTGATTTTATTGCTGGAGTCAAGGCATGATCCGGATCGTAAGAATGCATCAGATTGCTTCTAGTAAGATATTCATTTGCCGAGAACACTCCCACGAGGTTCTCTCCAGGGACTCCGAGAAGCTTAGGAAGCCCAGCTCCGCTTCCAACGAACACAGCATCGAAGCCCTCTTCCTTCATCAGTGCATCCAAAGTCATTGTACGGCCGACAAGGAAGTTGGTCTGAATGTGAACACCCATCTTCTCAAGCTTGCCTATCTCAGATGCAACAATCTTCTTCGGAAGCCTGAACTCAGGAATGCCATAGACGAGAACTCCGCCGCCTTTGTGAAGAGCTTCGAACATGAATACTTCATGACCGGCCTTTCTAAGATCTGCAGCAGCGGCGATAGACGCAGGTCCGGAGCCGACGACAGCAACCTTCTTTCCGGTTGCTGCAGCCACTTCTGGGATGATTTCATAACCTTGGGCACTCATTGCATCGGCAACATAGCGCTCCAGCCGGCCGATTCCGACCGACTGCTCTATGTCCTTGTGCATCTTTCCCACTGTGCAGAATTTCTGGCACTGGTTCTCCTGAGGGCAGACTCGCCCGCAGATTGCAGGAAGCAGGCTGCTCTGGCTTATCACGCTGTAAGCGCCTTTCATGTCGCCAGAGGCTACATGGGATACGAAGCCTGGGATGTCGATGCGCACAGGACAGCCTTCGACGCACGGATGGTTCTTGCAGCCCAGGCATCGGCTGGCTTCAACTATTGCCTGGTTTTCAGAGAATCCAAGAGCCACTTCATCCATGTTGTGAATCCTGACTTCTGGCGCCTGAACCGGCATCTCCTGCAATGGAATAGCCATTCGTTCCTTGGGAGTATAAGAGTTCTTTCTAAGCTTTGCAGCGATTTCATCAAGCTCTTTTGCAGATTTCATATCAGGCCTTCCCTTCTGGAATGCCAAGGTCAAGATGGCATCTGTGATGTTCTTCCGCTTCCTGAGGCTTGAAAGTCCCAAGCCTTGAAAGCATATTGTTCCAATCCACCTGATGACCATCGAACTCAGGACCGTCGACGCAGACGAACTTGGTCTGTCCACCGATGCTCACACGGCAGCCGCCGCACATCCCGGTTCCGTCAATCATTATTGTATTGAGCGAAACCACTGTCTTCACTCCAAATGGCTGCGTTGTGAGAGCGCAGAACTTCATCATCACAGGCGGTCCGATTGCGACAGCCTCGTCAGGATGCCAGTTCTCGCAGAATTCCTTCAGCGGAACGGTTACAAGAGCCTTGCGCCCATATGAACCATCATCGGTCACAATAGTGAGATCAGGGTCGATGGAACGCATCTTGTCTTCCATGATCACAAGATTCTTGGTTCTTGCTCCGATTATTATCTTCACATCGTTGCCTGCTGCCTTCATCGCCTGAGCAATTGGATAAAGCGGTGCGACTCCGATTCCGCCGCCGACGCAAACAACCTTGCCGAACTTCTCGATATCTGTAGGATGCCCCAGTGGACCGAGGATATTCGGAATGTCATCGCCAACGTTCTTGCGAGCCAGAAGATGGGTCGTTGCCCCTACTGTCTGGAAAACTATTGTGATTGTGCCCTTCTCGACATCTTTGTCTGCCACGGTAAGGGGAATCCTTTCATTGAAATCCCCACCAAGCTGAAGAATGATGAACTGTCCAGCCTTGTGCTGCCTTGCAACCAGCGGACATTCAATATCCATTGAGAATACTTCAGGTGACCACTGCTCTTTCTTAACGATCCTATTCACAGGCGCCTCCGCAGACTATTCTAGCAGATACGCAATCAAATTAAAAGCAAGTTCTGGCCAAACCCTGATTCTTCATCCAGAGATGATCATCTAGATGCAGGCTTGCCGCCTGTAGGCTTGATTTCATTGTCAAGCGCACCAAGAACCTTGTCAATCCTCACGAATCCCTTTCCAAGGGCATAGTACGTCTCATGAACGAAGACAAATGCACCAGGATCCTCTTCATGAACTATCGTCATGAGACGAGTGATCTGCTGGTTTGGAATAACCGCCAGCAGCATCGAACGCTCCTGCCCGGTGAATATTCCAGTGCCTTTGATCTCAGTTGCTCCATGATGAAGCTCATTGATGATTCTCACCCCGATCTCGCGGTATTTCTCGCTTACGATATATGCGGTCTTGGCCTGCTTTGTTCCAAACTGCATGACGACGAAGTTCACCATCTGGCTTGAAACATACATTCCGATAATTCCGAACAATGCCCTCTCGAAGCCGAATGCGATGCCGCCAAGCACTATGACGAAGCCATCGACCATCAGAAGCGAAGTTCCGACAGGCAGCGGAGTATAACGGCTGATAATCTGGGCAACTATGTCAGTGCCGCCGGTATTCGCACCGCTGCGCATCACGATTCCTATTCCGCTGCCATAGATGATCCCACCGAACAGCGCCGAAAGCAGCGTATCCATCCTATCTGTATATGGAAGAAGCCCAGCGTAGCCGGTAATCCGGCCGAAAAACGAAGTGAAGCCCGAAAGAAGCAGGGTGCCAACAAGGCATTTTACGCCGTACATAGGCCCGAAGATGATTACCCCCACAATGAACAGCGGAACCGAAATCAGGAGAATAACAAGACCGGTATCCCAACCCATCAAGTGATAGCAGATAGTAGCAATGCCATTCACCCCGCCGCTTACAATCTTGCCAGGAGTGAAGAACAATGCAATGCCCACGCCAGTGATGGCCGTGCCTATTATGATGTATATGTAATCCTTGATTTGCTTGCCGGTGATCTTCATAGCTGGCATCTTATAATCTATTCAGGAAATCTTCAACATGTTCCACTTCAAGATCAAAGGTACAAGCTCATCATGCAACGCTTCGCGGCAGTTCTCATCAAGCCAATACACCGTTGAATCATTGCGGCTGAGAACTAGTTTGATGAATGGCACATCCACTCGGTTCTTCACCGCCGCAAGAACAGGAACAGGTCCGTCAAGAGCCTCTAGCACAGCGTTAGTGAACTCCTGCGCTTCTGATTCCATGAAGCCGATTTCATCCATGACAATCAAGCCTCCTGGCGGAGTTTCACGGATGAGCCTGGCACCAAGTCCATTGAAAACATCAAGATTCACGTCATGAATGCGGGAATCACATCTTCCTACAAGATTGTCTTCCTTGAAAGGCATGCCATCAGCCGGATAGATCCGCACCTCATGGAAACCATCCGGCCCAGCTGCATCACGTCTGGTGAGAAACCCTCCGACCGGAAGCCTGTTCAGCTTGAGAAGGTTCGCAATAAGCGTGCTTTTCCCAGCACCGCGTTCGCCAAGTATCAGAATATTGTTCATCGGCTGTCCTTCCCTGCACGAACCGCAATCAGTTCGGAAGCTATGCTGATTGCAATCTCGGCAGGAGTCTCTGCACTTATGTCCAGTCCGATAGGAGTATGGACATCAGAAATCCGCGCTTCAGGAATGCCAGCGGCAAGAAGACGCTCGCGCGTTGCCGCTATCTTGTGCCTGCTTCCTATGACTCCAATGTAGAAAGTCTCCAGTCTCAGAACCTGGCACTGGATTTCAAAGTCGGACTGATGACCGTGGGTCATCACGACTGCATAGTCCGAGGCCTTGATTCTGACAGATGCAGCAATATCATTGAAGTTGCAAAGCATCACATCATCCGCATCAGGGAAAAGCTCCCTTCTTGCAAACTCAGGACGATCTTCAAGAACAACGGCATGGAACCCTACATGAACGATCAGTGGCACTAGTTCCTGCGCTACATGACCACCGCCGAATACATAGACAGTTTCGGATCTGGAAATAGGATTAACAAAGAAACGAGGTTCCTCATAGCTCAGCTTCGCATGTGTACTGGAAAGCCCCTCGATGTCCGATTCTTTGATATCAGAGCCGCAAATAATCCCAGAACCGCTTTCAAAGACATCAATTTCATCTGGAATTCCATCTGAAATGCGTGTCACCAGCCAGGCATCCGTGTGTCTTTGCCTTGAATCAATAGCAGCATCCATCACAGCAATCAGCCTGTCATCACCAGCGCAGAGCCTGTAAAAGCACACAGTCACATCCCCGCCGCAGATCATTCCAATGTCTTCTTCGGCATTTGGAGTCAGCTTGAATTCATGAATGCAGGAGGAGAAGGCTCTGGCAATCCTGATGCTCTCAAGTTCCACAGCTCCTCCTCCAATTGTTTCTGAGGTCTGTCCGTCCTGGAAAACCGCCATCATCGCACCGCTGGACCGCGGAGACGAGCCGCTGCTGGATATGATGCTGCAAAGCACAGCATCCTCACCTCTTTGAAGGGCGGCTTTCACCAGTTCGAACAGATTCTTCATATCAGACCTCTTTGCCTATGGAATTCGCAACTAGCTCATCAAACTGAGCCTGGCTCAATGTGCAATGATAGAACAGCTGGAAGTACTTGGCAACCTCTTGCTGAAGATCAAAGTCTGAAGCTTCAGGATAAAGAAGGCTTTCCATCCACATCATGCCCAGGTAACGCTGAACGGACGGAGGGAACCCCATCCAGTTGTACGGTCCCATCGGAACTTCATAGTATCGGCCGGATGCGATTGCATTGACGTTCTTCCATGCAGGATCCGAAGAAACTGTATCGAATATGCTGTCAGGGGAGAAGATCACAACATCAGGATTCCATTTTAGGATCTGCTCCATATCAACCTCATTCCCAGTACCTTTGCTCGATGGGCTCTCCACCACGGCGAGGTTGTTGGAAAGAAGGTCAATCACTTCGCTGTGATAGCTGCCTTTTGCAATCACATTGTGCCCCTCGGTTCCTGTGACGTACAGAAGATTCACCTTATCCACAGAGGAAGCAACCTTGCAAGTTCTCGCATAGACTTTTTCACAGTACGATGCAAGCTTTTCAGCCTGATCTTCCATGCCAAGCAGTTCTCCTAGCTTTCGATAGGCCTGTCCCATAGAATCAAGAGTGGCAGTGACATGAACGAATGTGATGCCAGTCTGCGCCTGAAGTGCATCAAGGTCATCTTTTGCTGTCTTCTTCGGTTCTCCGACATCGATCACGACCTGGGCTCCAGAGGCCAGAAGCGTTTCAAGGTTAAGCTGGCCTTTTCCTCCATAAAGCTGTCCAAGAAGCGGCAGGTTCCAGTACTTGTCATCAAGATACTGCTGAGCCGTAGCGTCCCAGGCATTGGCAACTCCCACCAGCTGGTCCGGGCAAAGTGCAAACAGAACAATCTGTGCAAGAGGTCCCGAAACCGCAACCTTGTCTATCCTCTCTGGAACAACAACCGTTCTTCCAAGTGAATCCGTGAACTCTTTTGTCACGGCCTTGGCGTTCTGCTCGGCAACAGGATTTCCAAAGCACAATGCTGCACAGATTGAAAAAACAACAATCAACGCAATGGTGATTTTTCTATTCATCTTCATTCTCCTCAAATATAGAATCGGGAATCTTACCCGAATCAATTGCAATCAAGCCAACGGACTTTCGTTCCGGCAGAAACAGCGGGAACTGCGGCGAATCCGTGGCAGTCAGTCTTGAACGAACCAAGCCAGGATCAGGATCCTTCCCATAGAGACCGAAGAACAGAAGCGCATCTTCGAAGCTTCGAAACGGCTGTCCCATCTCCAAGTCGAACGAACTGCTTTCAAACGGCACCCCAAGCGCCGCAAGCCGGTCAGAAGCCTCTGTGAATCGAACCCTATGGTTAGGCTCGGGCGAAGTCGTGAAACGGCGCATCCTCCAGTTCTTCTTGAACATCACAACAGTCCCCCGACAATGCCTCTTCGCCGTCTGAAGCGTCTGAATGACAGAACCGAAGAAACAGAACACCATCGAGTCGAACCTTGTTTCCGGCGGCATTGCAAACACATCACCATTCCAAGCCTGAAGACCAGAACCGAGCAGATCACCGGAATTTTCCTTAAGCGCCTCTATTGCCTCGGATGAGATATCGGCAGCTGTCACATTGCGGCCAAGTCTTGAAAGCGCCATCGCAAGAAACCCGATGCCGCATCCAGCATCGCAAACACTGTCCCCAGCTTCAGAATACGAAGCCGCACGCCTGGCCAGCTCATCGTAGAAGCCTGTATAAATCGCCGCATCCCGCAGGAACCTGATTCCGTCTGGTGTCCAGTTAATCATAGGCTCTCCTCAGGACAGATCAGCATCCCGCTTCTGGAACTCACCATGCTCACTCGCATTTTGTATAGCCTGGAAATGAGATCTGCATCAAGAATCTTGTCTGTTTGGCCAAACCCGACTACTTCTCCACCTTCGAGAGCAAGAGCATAATCGGCGTACCACAGAGCGTGCTGAGGGTTGTGGGTACTCATCAGGACAGTGTAACCACCTCTGGCAAGGCTCCGTGCCTGATTTAGAACCATAGCCTGGTTTCCGAAATCAAGCGAACTTGTAGGTTCATCCATCAGCAGAACCTTTGCATTCTGTGCAAGAGCCCTTGCAATGAGCACAAGCTGCTGCTCTCCGCCAGAGAGATGAACAAAGCTCCTGTTCTTCAGGTTTTCAATGCCCACGCTCTTCATAGCCGTCATAGCTGCATCAATCTGTTTCTGATGAGGCACTGCTGCCGGCGACATCATGGGACTTGTCCCCATGAGCACCATATCCATCACCGAGTAGCCGAATGCATTGCCATGGACCTGTGGAATATATGCAATCCTGCGTGCAAGCTGCCTAGCCGGCAGGTCTTTTACATCCTCTCCCTGAACCATGATCTGTCCTTGATAGTGATTCTCTAGTCCGAGTATGCAACGAAGCAGAGTTGTCTTTCCCACTCCATTAGGTCCTAGAACTGCAACAAGCACTCCATCGGGTGCTTCGAAGCTTAGATCCTTGAGCACTGGATGATCAGGATATGAAAAACAAAGATTCCTCACCGAAATGCTCATAGTGCCTTCTCCTTTCTGCAAAGCAGATAGACGAAGAAAGGCGCCCCGATGAAAGCTGTAAGAATCCCGATAGGAATCTCTACTGCCAGAAGGTTTCTGGAAATATCATCGACAGCCAAGAGAAAGGCAGCCCCTCCAAGGCATGAAGCAGGCATCAGATAACGATAGTTACTACCGCACATCTTGCGGCAAAGATGAGGAATCACAAGTCCCACCCAGCCGATCATCCCGGAAAATGACACGCTTGCAGCTGTAATCAGAGTGCTGCACACTATAACGACAAGCCTGAGAGCAGCAGTATTAACCCCAAGCGTGCGTGCTTCGTCATCTCCAAGTGTGAGAAGGTTTATTCTCCATCTGAGAACCAGAAGCGGAATAAGCCCGATTGCCATCGGTATCGCAGCAAAGCCGACATCGGCATTCTTGGCACCTGAAAGACTGCCCATCAGCCAGTAAGTGATCTGAGGCAGCTGGTTGCTCGGATCGGCAACAAGCTTGATGTATGACGTTCCGGCACTGAACAGTGAACCGACCATGATTCCCGCAAGCACCAGTCCGACCACTCGGTTTCCCTTGGCATGCCGTCCTATGAACATTACAGCTGCAACCGAGGCAATGCTTACAGCAAATGCGGAGACAGTGATGAGCTGCGAAGAAAATCCCATGAGAATTGCCAAAGCCGCACCGAATGCCGCTCCGTTGGATGCACCAAGGATGTCAGGAGAGGCCATCGGATTCTGGAACACTCCCTGGAACGCCGCACCAGCTGCAGAAAGGCTGCAGCCTACAAGACACGCCATGAGAATTCTGGGCATCCTGATGTTCCACACAACGGTCTCCATAGCAGATGTCCAGGTCTTTTCATACCGGAATAGCGGCTGGAAGAGAATCTTCACCACCTCAATCACCGGAACCCCGTACCTTCCAAGCGAAAATGAAAACAGGAATACCGCAATGAGCACTGCACCCAGCGCCCATGTCACTCTCCTTCCCCTCGCATCTCCTGCCTGGATTGCAGCAACCATAGCTTGTCTCACCTTTCCTGCCATTATCCTCTGCTGAACATAATGGCATTTATGATATTACCCCTAATTTCGTCTGATGTCCACGACATTGCCGGCAAGAATCAATATTATCTGGGTATCATAATTTCAGGAGAAGGCTTCTCCTTTCAGATAGAGACGAACCCGATTGTCCAGTTACTGCTGATTGATGATCTCTTCCTTCCAGTCTGAGATGTTCCTCAGGCCGGAGTCGAAGCTGATTCCCAGCAGGTGAATCGTCTTTCCCTGAGGATTGCTTGTGTACTGATCCGCATAGCCTCTGGCCCTGATCTGTTCCAGCCCTGCCTGGGCATCCTGATCCTTCTTGAACTCGATGACGTATACGGTCCCCGGGTACAGCAGGACTGCATCGATCCTTCCTCCGGCATTGGACACCTCCGCCCGCACGTCTGCTCCCATGGCAAGGAGCATCGCATACAGGATGCTCTGGTAGTATCCCTCGTCCTGAGTCTGGATGATGCTCGGGATGCTTGAGTAGATGCTCTTCAGTATCCCGATGGCCTCTTGGGTGTTTCCGTCATTGAAGGCCTGCCCCATCAGCGTGCCTGATGCCGGGAAATCCGCATCGCTTGGAT
>JAQUYU010000063.1 GCA_028691695.1 Sphaerochaetaceae bacterium
TGGACTACCAGATAGTCAAGCTTGCGTCCCCCAAGAACGTATTCGACATTCTCTAGGAACTGGCGTTCGACAGCATGGTCGACGCAGTCGAAAAGAACTGTCTTGTCGTCAAGCAGAAGGTATGAGTTGTAGGCCATTCCGTCATCAAGGCGGTAGACATTTTCAAAGAGGGCAAGGCGTCTGTCGCTCTGTCCTACGTAATATAGCTGATCTGTGATTTTTCTGGTGCAATGCATCATGAAGCCTCCATGACACAGGATAGTCCTAAACAGTGATTTTTTCAACATCAGAAGAGCCTCCAGCATGGTAGAGGAAAGGCGTTTGATTTGACACCAAAAACAATATGCGGCAAAGAACTGAACGGCTGAAATTTAGCAAATGCTCAGTTTTTGGCATATAGACTGTGGATTAAGCATTTTTGGTTCAGATAATTTCTTGCAACCCAATCAAGAGCATTGAATAAAGCTTGAAATGCAACCCCACAAACTGTATTATGGACAATAGCGATTAAGCGGCATTTTGGTGCCTTCGCGATATACAATCAAGGAGCAATTATGGGAACTAGCCTTATTACCGATGGTCTCATTCTTATGGGACTTGGAATGGGTGTGGTCTTTGTATTTCTGACTCTTCTCATCTTCACAACGAAGCTGGTGAGCAAGGTGTGCAGGAATATCGGAGCAAAGAATGGAGCTGTACAAGCGAAAGCTGCAATGCCTGGCGCTGCTGTCAGTGCAACAGGTGATGCAGAGCTTGCTGTAGCTATTGCTGCGGCCAAGAGAGAAGCTGATAAATAAATCCGGGAGAAAAAAAACAATATGAAAAAGAAAGTCAAATTCATGTGCACAGCGTTCAGAGATGGATTCCAGTCCGTTTACGGCGCTAGAGTATTCACAAAGGATTTCATGCCGGCAGTCCAGGCTGCATGCGATGCTGGAATCACACATTTCGAAGCAGGCGGTGGAGCTAGGTTCCAGGCCTTGTATTTCTATTCAAACGACGATGCATTCCAGATGATGGATGAATTCAGGCAGGTTGCAGGACCTGAGGCAGACCTTCAGACCCTCGCGCGCGGTGTCAATGTCGTAGGACTTGATTCACAGCCAAGGGATATGATCCGTCTTCATGCTCAGCTTTTCAAGAAGCATGGAATCTCCACAATCAGGAACTTCGATGCCCTGAATGATGTCAATAACCTCATCGACAGCGGCAAGGCCATTCATGATGCAGGCCTAAGACATGAAGTAACTATCACGATGATGGCTCTTCCGCCAAACGCCACAGGTGCTCATGACCCTGATTTCTATGAAAGAGTCCTTCGCCAGATTCTTGATGCAGATATTCCTTTCGATTCTCTCTGCTTCAAGGATGCAAGCGGAACTTCAACTCCTGCTGTTGTATTCGAGACTATCAAGAGAGCACGCAAGCTTCTCGGACCGGACATGAACATCGTGTTCCACTCCCACGAGACCGCCGGCGTTGCAATTGACCAGTACATGAACGCTCTGGAAGCAGGGGCCACTCAGCTGGACCTCTCGATGAGCCCTTGCTCTGGTGGAACCTGCCAGCCTGATATCATCACCATGTGGCATGCTCTTCGCGGTACCGAATGGGATCTTGATATCGACATCAACAAGATCAGAAAGGCCGAGTCTGTGTTCGAAGAATGCATGAAGGATTACTTCTTGCCGCCGGAAGCCACCAAGGTCAATCCTGAGATTCCGTTCTTCCCGCTTCCGGGTGGAGCCCTCACGGCAAATACCCAGATGCTCAGAGACAACCATCTTATGGACAAGTATCCTGCAATCGTGGAAGCGATGGGCGAATGCGTTGCAAAGGGCGGATTCGGAACATCGGTAACACCGGTTTCTCAGTTCTATTTCCAGCAGGCGTTCAACAACGTCATGTTCGGGCCGTGGAAGAAGATTGCCGAAGGCTATGGAAAGATGGTTCTTGGATATTTCGGAAAGACCCCTGTTGCTCCTGACCCAGAAGTCGTCAAGGTTGCTGCAGAGCAGCTCAAGCTTGAGCCGACTACCGAGAAGGTCGTCGACATCAACGACAAGGATCCGAGCAAGGGAATTCCTGCCGCCAAGAAGGCTCTTGAGGAAGCCGGAGTTCCGGTAACCGATGAGAACCTCTTCATTGCAGGAGCCTGCAAGGAGAAGGGAATCCTCTTCCTTACTGGAAAATCCAAGCCGAATGGAGTTCGTAAGAACGTCCAGCCGGCAGCTCCAGCTGCGGCCAAGAAGGCCTGTGATGCTTATACCGTTACAATCAACGGGAAGCAGTATGCTGTTCAGTTCCAGGGGGCCAATGCAGTTGTAAACGGTGTTTCTTACCCAGTCAATGTTGCAGAAGGCATTGCCGCTGCTCCGGCTCAGGCCGCATCTGCTCCAGTTGCAGGACCTGCACAGGATGTTCCTGTGAAGGCTCCGATGCCAGGACTGATCCTTCGCCTCAATGTGAAGGTAGGCGATGCTGTGAAGAAGAACCAGATGGTTCTTGTCATGGAAGCCATGAAGATGGAGAATGAGGTATTCGCTCCTTGCGATGGAATCGTGAAAGAGATTTCAGTGAAGCAGGGTCAGCAGATGAATCCGGATGATGTCCTTCTGGTCATCAGCGGCTCAGGTTCTGCAGCTCCAGCTCCGGCTCCAGCACCAGCTCCTGCGGTTGCTGCCGCAGCACCAGCACCAGCACCAGCACCAGCACCAGCTGCTGCTCCAGCCGGCGGAACACAGGTCAAGGCCCCGATGCCAGGACTGATCCTTCGCATAGACTGCAAAGTCGGCGACAAGGTTAAGAAGAACCAGGAAATCCTCGTCATGGAAGCCATGAAGATGGAGAATGAGATCTTCGCACCTTGCGATGGCACAATCGCTGAAATCAGCGTCAAGCAGGGTCAGCAGATGAATCCAGATGATGTTCTGCTGATTATCGGCTAGGAGGGAATACAATGGGTGTAGCATTTACTAATCTGTGGAATTCCACCGGTCTCGTGGGCTTCATGGCTCAGGGAGGCTGGGGCAATGCCCTGATGATTCTTGTTGGCTTTCTGCTTCTTTATCTTGGAATAAAGAAAGGCTTTGAGCCATTGCTTCTGATTCCGATTGGATTCGGCTGCGTTCTTTCAAATATTCCGCTTGCCTATATCTCAGGTGTAGATCCTAGCAACGGAGCTGCCGGTTTCATCAAGATCCTGTTTGATTCAGGAATTGAATCCGGTCTGTTCCCTATTCTGATTTTCATCGGAGTAGGAGCCATGACAGACTTCGGTCCGCTTATTGCAAACCCGAAGACACTGCTTCTGGGCGCAGCTGCCCAGCTCGGAATCTTCTTTGCACTGATCGGTGCTGTTACTCTGAGCACTTTCATTCCTGGAATAACATTCACGCTTCATGATGCAGCTTCCATCGGAATCATCGGAGGAGCAGATGGACCTACGGCTATATATGTAACCAGCCGCCTTGCCCCGGATCTTCTTGGATCCATTGCAGTTGCGGCTTATTCCTACATGGCTCTGGTTCCGATTATCCAGCCGCCTATCATGAAGGCTCTGACCACTCCTAAGGAAAGACTTATCAGAATGCAGCAGCTCAGACCGGTTTCAAAAGTCGAGAAGATTGTATTCCCGATTTCTGTTCTTACAGTCTGCGCTATCCTGCTTCCGTCAGCGACTCCGCTCATCGGAGCTCTGATGTTCGGAAACCTTCTTACTGTGTGCGGAGTGACCGGACGTCTTTCAGATACCGCTCAGAATGCTCTGATGAACATTGTAACCATCTTCCTCGGGCTTTCAGTAGGTTCGAAGATGGAGGCTGCCAAGTTCCTCAATCTCAATACTTTGGGAATTCTTCTTCTTGGAATGATTGCATTCGCCATCGGCACAGCTGGCGGCGTTCTGATTGCAAAGCTTATGAACAAGCTCGATCCGAAGCATCCGATCAATCCTCTGATCGGAAGCGCAGGAGTATCGGCAGTTCCTATGGCTGCACGTGTCTCTTCCAAGGTCGGACAGGAAGCTGATCCTCAGAATTTCCTGCTGATGCATGCAATGGGACCGAACGTAGCCGGAGTTATCGGAAGTGCAGTTGCAGCAGGTGTCCTGCTTGCAGTTGTTCCGACGATGGAAATACTCTAGGTCTGTTTTCTAGAATTATTAAAAAGCCCTTGCCCTTGATGGGTGAGGGCTTTTCCATTAATGAAGTACGAGGGATTGTCCAGAAAAAACGGTTGCCTATATCTTCCGCTTCGGGTATCTTTGAAGTTATGGAAAAGCTGACAGAAAACTGTTTTGATAAATTTGATCCTGATGCATCCGATGAGCATCTGATGTGGAAGGATACAAGCCGGACTTTTGATAGGGATTGCCGCATCTTCAACGTATCTACGATTCACCGGGTGGCTCATGACGGTCGTGAAGGCGATTTCGTTGAGATTGAATCGCCTGACTGGGTGACGATGATTCCTGTCTTTTCAGGCACTGACGGCGTCAAGCGATTTCTGATGGAGCGCCAGTTCCGTCATGGCTCGGAGAAAGTTACCATTGAATTTCCTGCCGGGCTGATTGAGAAGGGCGAGAAGGCTGAGGATGCTGCAAGGCGCGAGCTTCTTGAAGAGACGGGGCTGGAGTGCGGAAAATGCACGCTGATGGGTCGGATAAGCCCTAATTCGGCTTTCATGAACAACCATAGCAGCTTTTTCCTGATGGAAGACTTGAATGTTGTATCTGGCCAGAACCTTGACCAGAATGAACAGATTGATGTTATTACGATTCCTGTTGATGACGCGGTGCGCCTGATGGGATCGGGAAAATTCGATAACGGGATGATGATGCTGGCACTTGGGTTCTATCTCAGGCGCGAACTTACCGGCCGTTTCTAGGAGAAGAGAATGAAGAAGAATCTGTTTTTCGTACTATGTGCGGCATTGGCTGCAATGATGGTATTCACAGGCTGCACGACAGCCCAGAGTGCTAAGGATTTCTGCCAGATTTCAGTTGAGGGCGAGAGTACAGTGAAAGTTGCTCCGGATATTGTGAATTTTTCAATAAGAGTATCGGAAAAGGCACCGACAACCGGTGAGGCTCAGCAGCTTGCAAATGAGAAGATTTCAAGCATTCTCAAGGTACTTGGTGAGTACAGCATTGAGAAGAAGGATATCACCACCAGCAGCCTTAATTTCTCCACGGATTATTCCTGGACTGATGGAAAGCAGGAGTTCGTTGCTGAGAGAGTGTCGCAGCAGGTCAATGTCGTCATGCATGATATCGACAGCTTCCCGAAGCTTCTTGATTCGCTGACGTCCAAGCTGACTGGAATTGAGCTGAATTCAGTGAATTTCGATCGTGAAGACAAGGCTGAGTACTACAAGCAGGCAAGAGCTCAGGCAATTGCGGATGCAAAGTCCAAGGCAGAAGCATACGCTGTAGCCAGCGGCCTGGCTCTTGGGGATCCGATTTCAATCAGCGAAGGCAGTGCATATATCTCAACCAACAGGATAAGCTATGACAAGGTCATGATGGCTTCCGCGGCTCCAGAAGCGGCATCAACTGCCAGCGAAGTTCCGTCTGGAGAGCTTGAGATATCGGCCAGCATCAGCGTTGTATACAAAGCCCAGTGATTCTTTAGTTGCACAACCTCGCTTTTGAGTCTAGAATAGGCTCATGAGCGAGATTATCATATGCGGGCACCGTAATCCTGACATGGACAGTGTCTGCTCAGCTTATGCTTATGCGATGCTGAAGAACAAAGTTGACCCTGCAAATTCATACAAGGCTGTCCGTTGCGGACATCTTTCTGATTCTGTACGCGGACAGTTTTCAGATCTGGGCATTGATCCTCCGCCTTTCTGCAAGGACATCTATCCAAAAGTGTCTGATGTGGTAAGGCTTCCTCAGGAGCAGATTGATTTCAATGACCCGGTCTTCGACTTGGTGAAGATATACAACAGTACACATCCGTCTGTTGTTCCTGTGTTCAAGGATTCCCAATTCTTCGGATTGCTTTCCGTGGATGATATCACAGCGTGGTTTCTGAGAGAGAATTCTGACAAGCGCCCAAAATACAGTTTTGATATCGATAATTTCCCCAAAGTCGTGAAAGGGACCATCATCAAGCGTGGAGAGCAAAGCAAATTCACTGCTGAGCTTCTTGCTGGTGCTATGGACTTCGATACATTCAAGACCCATATCGACTCGATGGACAACCCTGTGCTTGTGATGGGTTATCAGCCTGAGTACATCAGATATGCCGCCGCTGTCGGCATTCCTGCTATAGTGATCACAGGCGCTTCATCCTGTGATATGGATTTTTCTTCTTACAATGGCACGGTCTTCTGTTCTGAGATGGATACATCCGAGACTCTCAGGCTGCTTAGGATGAGCAGTTCTGTCAACTTGCTGCTAGGCAAGCAAGGCAAGCCTCTGCAGATGAATGACCTGTTTGAAGATGGACTGGAACGGCTTTCTGCTTCCAATCTCAGAGGACTCGCCGTTTATGATGGTGATGCCTGGAAAGGCTTCGTCACCAGACGATGCTTCCTTGAAATGCCCAGGCATAAGGTAATAATGGTGGATCACAATGAAACTGACCAGGCGATTCCGGGAATTGAGAAGGCTCAGATCTGCGAAATCATCGATCATCATCGTCTGGATGCAGACAAGACTTCATCTCCGATCTTCATCGATGCTGAGCCGCTCGGAAGCACATGCACGATAGTTTACCATCTGTACCAGCGGTATCATGAGCAGCCTTCGGTGGATGCTGCAAAGGTTCTTCTTTCTGGAATTCTTTCCGATACGGTTCTTCTAAAGAGCCCAACCACGACTTTCGATGATTACACTGCTGCCGATGAGCTTTCAGCTTTGGCAGGGATTCCAGACATGCAGGAATTCGGGCACAGGATGTACAGCAGGGCGAACAGCCTTGCAAGCCGAGACCCAAGACAGCTGATCGAGGGCGATTTCAAGCGCTACAAGGAACAAGGGATTTCGGTTGGAATTGGACAGTGCGAAGTCACGACCCTTGAAGATGTCCATTCATGCCGGGACAGTCTGGTCAAGGCATTGGAAGAAGTGCGCAAGGTGTACAGCCTGGACTGGACGCTGCTGATGATTACAGACGTGTTCAAAGAGCAGAGCATTCTGCTGTCTTCGGATTTCAATCTTTCCCGGAAGCTGGCTTATGAGGCCAAGGAGGATGGTTCTTTCTTCATGCCCGGAGTCCTTTCAAGAAAGAAACAGCTTCTGCCTGAAGTGATCAGGGTGATCGAAGAATCTTAAGCTTGCTTTTTGCTTTCATCGACTTTGCAGATGTAGTAAAGCCTGCTGTCGAAATCTCCCATGACTCTTGTGCAGTCATTGAATCCAGTCCCGCCGAATTCCTGGAACAGCTTGATTCCTGCGTATGCGAGCATGTCGCCTGGTACAAGATAATGCTCTATTTCGTTCTTCAGATAGATTTTGTCTGCAATGACGGTCTTCATCTTGCTTTTTTCGCTTACTTTCACCGGTGAAATCATGTTGATAAGGGTTCCGAACTTCTTTACAGGTATCTTCTGTGTGCGCGGAACTACTGCATATGTGTAATCAGGGTTAGCAAATGGAATCCTCAGCACTTGCGAAGGACCGTTCGGAGTGTTGAGCTTCTGGAAGTCCAGGACTATCATTTCGCTTCGATCCTTGTTTGCAACGGCGCAGATGTATCTGTTGGGATCGCTCTCGATCCTTAGGAACTGCCCATATTGCAGAAGCGGCCGGTTATCCTTGTAGAACTCGATCTGGGCTTTGATCTGAGCTTTCTCAGTAGTGCTGAGACTGCAGAGATCCATCTCGTATCCTAGGTCTCCGAAGCAAGCGACGTTGAACCGCGACTCTAGGTCTGAAACTCTCAGGGTCTGGTGGTTAGGCGATGCCGAGACATGCGCTCCCGTACATGAAAGCGGGTATCCGAAGCTCGTTCCTTTCTGGATTTCGGTACGGCACAGTGCATCGGTATTGTCGCTGCACCAGGCCTGAGGCATGAAGCACATCATGCCGAGGTCAAATCTGTTTCCACCTGATGAGCATGATTCGAACAGGATGTTGGGACAGTTCTCAGTAACTTTCTTCAGCACTTCATAAAGTCCCATGCAGTATCGATGATTGAACTCGCCATGGGAGCATGTATCCGAATAGACATCTGAGAACACCCGGTTCATGTCCCATTTCACATAGTCCACTTCTCCGTCACGCAGAAGATTCACAAGTGTTTCAATCAGATAGCGCCTGACTTTGCTCTGAGTCAGGTCCAGGATGAACTGATGCCTGCCTTCCTTTGGAACCCGATCAGGAACGGATACACGCCATCCTGGATGCTTCTCGAAAAGCTCGCTCTGCTCGCTGATCATCTCAGGCTCTACCCAGACTCCGAACATCAGACCAAGTTCATGGACTTTCCTTGAAAGACCCTGAAGGCCTCCTGACAGCTTGCGGGTATTCGGAAACCAGTCGCCTAGAGAAGAGGTATCATCTTCTCTGGCTCCGAACCATCCGTCATCCAGTACGAACAGTTCGATTCCAAGCTTGGAAGCTTCTGTTGCCAGATTCTCAAGAATTGAATCATTGAAATGGAAGTATGTGGCTTCCCAGTTGTTCAGCAGTACGGGGCGCTCTCTGAGCTTCCAGCTGCCGCGGACTATGTGAAGGTTGATGAATTTCTGGAAATGGCTGCTTGCACCGTTGAGTCCCTCATATGAGAAAGTCATCACTGCCTCAGGGGTCTGGAAACGGTCGCCTGTTGCCAGAGTCCATGAGAATGTGGCCGGGTTGATTCCTGTCATGAAACGGATCTTGTCATATTCGTTCTTCTCCACGACTTCACGGTGGTTGCCTGAGTAGATCAGATTGAATGCATAGCAGTCTCCGCTGTCTTCTGTGGAAGAAGGCCGCTTCAGATAGACAAGCGGATTGTGAGATGCTGAGCTGACACCTGTCTTGGAATCCACTATTGCGATTCCAGGCATTACAGGTCTTTCATGAATATGGCGCTCTCTGGCCCATGCGCCATCGAAGCTGATCATGTTCCAGTTCCCATCAAAGAGATCGAACTGCAGGCTTGCAATGTTCCGAATAAGCACAGGATTAGGCGAATTGTTCACGAAAACGCTGTGTCGGGCTATCACATCGGAATCTTCGAATACTGTGTAGTACAGAAGAAGTGCGAAAGGAAAGCCTTCGTCGATGAGCGTTATCTCAAGAGTGCTGCATGTGCGTTTGTCTCCATATGACTCAGGAAGACCTTCGAATGTGCGAGGCTTGCCCATGAATATCCTATGGCTCTTGTAAAGCATGTTCAGGGCAACAGTGCCGCGCTTGCCGTACTCGACGATCAGTGAGCTTTCTCTGAAATCGCCGTTATCAGGGGTGCTGGTCTCGACGCACATGTTGTTGAGGTTGATGGTAGGGTATTCCTTTGAATAAGAAAGCGAGCTGCCGCATGGAATGAAATGCTTGTCCCTTACAGCTCCGACGCTGTCCGTCTGACGGATCTTCCTTCCATAGTAAAGAGTCTCGAGGATGCCGGCATGGTTCACCCTGATCCAGTACGAAGTATTTTGGGTTTCAAGAAAAAAAACATGCTTGCCAGCTGCTATCATTATCTTACCTGCTCATCTAAGTATAAAAACTATTTCGCCGATTGACCATACCTTTCGAAACAGCTTGATTCATTCTATCAGACATTTTGCTATCAAGAAATAGATTTGTTTGAATAAATAAAGCATGCATAGTCCGGATATGATTATTTCCCCTGAAAGCGTAAATGATTTTTTCATTCTTCGTGATATGCGCATCCTGCACGACCTGCCAATCCTGCCAATCCTGC
>JAQUYU010000064.1:0-4680 GCA_028691695.1 Sphaerochaetaceae bacterium
GGCAGCATATCAGGCTCGATGGCAAAGGGCTTTTCCGAGGCGAATCCCGTACAGAATCCGTATTTCATCAGAGAACAACCTTCTGTCCGCTCTGGGCGCTCTTGTAAATTGAGCAGATTATCTGAACAGCCTTTCTGGCCTCTTCACCTGTTATTTCCGGTTCAGTTCCCGTTCTCAGGGCATTGATCACATTCTCAAAGCAACGTGCATGACCTACGAAGCTTATTGCATTCGGGTCATTCGCACCGCCGCCCGATGAGGTGCTGTTCAGGTATTTCTCCCTTATCCCGGCATCCTCGGGCTTTTCATCTTCGAACTGCCAGTACTTGAGAGACTCTTCCTCGATCACTGCGCTGCCCTTTGTGCCGCAGATTTCCAGCTTCTTGAGAAAGCCCGGGTATACAGCAGTAGACCCTTCGATGACACCGATGGCACCGCTTCGGAACTTGAGCACAGCAGCTCCAGTATCCTCGACTTCAATTCTCTGGTGCCCAAGAAGTGCAGTCTGGCCTTCGATCTCCGCAACAGGACCGCCGAACCATTGAAGAAGATCTATTGCATGGATGCTCTGATTCATCAGAGCTCCGCCGCCGTCCATCTTCCAGGTCCCATGCCAGCTTACCTTGTCATAATAATCCTGGCTTCTGTACCATTTGACCTGTGCATTGATCAGGGTAAGACGCCCGAAGCGTCCTTCTTCAATTGCCTGCTTCACAAGCTTCGGCGCATCATGGAAACGACTCTGGAACACTCCGGAGAGCATAACATGGTTCTTCTTGGAGCATTCAATAAGCTTGTCTATCCTTTCTGTCGTGATTTCCATCGGCTTCTCGACTATGACATTCTTGCCGGCATTCATCGCAGCCAGCGCCACATCCATGTGAGCGCCGCTTGGCGTCGTTACAGTGACGATGTCTATCTCAGGGTCGCTGAGAAAAGCATCAATCTTATCATAGGCCTTCACGCCCGTCTTGTCTGAACAGAAGCTCTGGGCACGGCCTGGAACCATGTCGAATGCCGCAGCAAGATAAGCATCATCAAGGCTTTCAACAGCCTCGGCATGAAACTTGGCAATAGCGCCAAGTCCAATGATTCCGAATCCATATTTTCCATTTTTCATATCAATCCTTCTTTTTCGGTTCTATCCGATTTGCACGTTCCTGGGCCTCTATGGCAAGGCGCATGGATTCAATCACATGTTTCTGGGTCATTGCATTATCGGTCCGATCCAGGCAGTCACGGATGAACTGCCCGAAGAACGGAAAGCCAGTCTGCCCGTGTGCGCAGAACTGGTGCTCTCCTCTTGAATCAGTGAAATAGATCTGGTCGCCTTCGTTGCTTCGTGCAACATCAAGATACTTGCGAAGCTCAAGCGTAGCCTTTGTACCAGTGATGAATACCCTTCCATCGCCCCAGGCTCCCATTCCATCGGGTGTGAACCAGTCCACCTTGCAGAACCCCATCACGCTTGTGTCGGAAACGAATGACACCTGACCGCAGTCCTGAAAATCAGGATGGTCATGGTTGGCATAGTTCCCAACCGCACTGCTCAGGATAGTGCCAGTATCAGCATGAGCGAAGCTAAGCATCTGCTCCATCTGATGGCTGCCGAGGTCGGCAAGGATTCCGCCGTTCTGCTCTGGGTTCCAGAACCATGACGGCCTTATGTCACGGCTCAGCCGGTGCGGAGCGAGTATCTGGATATTGACCAGATCTCCAAGATCTCCGCCGTCGATGAGCTGCTGAGCCATTACAGCACCCTCTACATGAATCCGCTCTCCGAAATAGATCATGTACTTGCGTTTTGTACTATCGCAGGCTTTTTCTACCCTTGCTGCATCTTCAAGACTCAGGAATCCTGGCTTGTCTGAAAAATAATCCTTTCCATGGGTCATCACTTCAAGGCCAAGAGCGCACCTGAGATCAGGCCTGATTGCACTAGCAACCAGAATTGACCTGTCATAGAGCACTTCTTCTCTTGACCTGGCGATCCGGAATCCGGGGAACGCCTTGCAGAAGGCCTCAGCTTTCTCTGTATCCGGGTCAAAGACCTGGCAAGGGGTTGCGCCTGCCTCTATGAGGCCTTGGGCCATGGCATAGATATGACCATGGTCCAGACCAATTACAGAAAATGGAAATTCTCCGGGTCCGGCAACCGCTGCTTTCGCATCTGAAACCGGAGCATAGTACATTCCATTGCTCTTCTGCATCTATTTCGCCTCTTTTCTGTTCTTTTTCCTGAAGAGCTTGAAAAGCCCTGTCTGAGAAAGAATCATTATCAGAATCAAAGCAAGGAAGAATATGCAGATCGGCTGTGTAACCAGAGGCAGCAGCGAACCGTTGGACAGATTCAATCCTCTTCTTAGGTTAGAATCAGCCATAGGCCCAAGTATAACTCCAAGAAGGAACGGTGCGGCTGGGAACTTGAGATTTGAAAGAATCATTCCCACCAGTCCGAATACGAACATCACCTTGATATCAAACAGGTTGTAGTTAATCAGGTATGATCCGACAACGCACAGCGTGAAGATAATCGGCATGAGAATCTTCTTCTGCACCCCGAGAATCCTGATTGTCAGCTTGCTTACGAGCATGGCAATCAACCACATTGCAAATGAAGCAAATGCAAGGTATATGCATACATTGTATACAAACGACGGTGATTCTGTCATTAGAAGCGGACCTGGCCTGTAGCCATGCATCAGAAATGCTGCCAGCAATACTGCTGCCGGCGCAGACCCCGGAACCGCAAGGCTTAGAACAGGAATGATTGCTCCGCCGATGCAGGCATTGTTTCCAGTTTCGGTTGAAATGACTCCAAGCTCTTCGCCTTTCCCGAAAGTCTCCGGATGCTTGCTAGTGGACTTGCTCGCCCAGTAGCTCAGCCATCCGCCGGTGTCCTCACCGACGCCTGGAATAATTCCGACGCCGACACCGATCAAAGCAGATCTGATGATTGCCAAGATATTCTTTCCAATCGAGCGGAATCCCCTCTTCATTTCGAACTTGTTCACCTTTATTACATTCTGCTCTGAATTCTTACGGAATGCTCTTACGATTTCGGGGAATCCAAAAAGACCGATCATAACTGGAATCAGCTGAATAGTGGACATGAGGTTCACATTGCCATAGCAGAACCGCGGATAGGTGTTAAGCGAATCAAGACCTATCTGAGCTACAAGCAGCCCTAGAATTCCGCTGATCCAGCCTTTGAGGGCATTGCCCTGCGATGTCAGCGAACCGCAGATCACCACTCCGAAGATTGCCAGAAGGAAGAACTCCCAGCTTCTGAACTTCAATGCGAATTCGGTAAGAAGCGGGGTCAGGGTAAGCACGAAGATGACACTTATGAAGGTTCCCAGAAAACTAGCAGTAGTTGCAAGGAAGATTGCATATCCTCCTTCTCCCCTCTGGGCCATAGGAAACCCGTCAAGTGCAGTCGCTGCACTTGCAGGAGTGCCAGGAATATTGAGGAGGATAGCACTCTGGCAGCCTCCAGAGATTGCTCCGACATAGACTGCAACAAGCGAAATCAACGCTGTCTGAGTCGGGAAGTTATATGTGAGGCCTGTCAGCAGGGCAATTGCCATGGTGGCGCTGAGTCCGGGCAACATACCCATGATCAGTCCAGCTGCCGTTGAAAGAACCAGAACAAGCAGATTAAGAGGCTGAAGCGATACGAGAATCGCCTGCCCAAGATATTGAAATGCCATATATTCCTCCTTCCTTATGATGGCAGGGCTGCATTGAAGCAGACCTGGAACAGAAGGACGATCAGTCCGACCGCAGCCAGAGAGATAATGATGACCTTCCACCACTTTGCAGCGCGCAGGAAAAGCATCAAGGCGACAAGAAAAATCAGTGAAGCTGCCCAGTATGGAAGCCAGCCCACTAGAAAATAGCTATATATGAACATGAACAGTATTCCTACTGCCATGTATATTGTATCCTGGCTCTTGAAAGCCGGCTTTATCCAGTTTGCAAACTGGCGTGAGTTCTCACAGACTGCAGCTTTGAAGCTTCCCTTTCCCTTCAGCGACTGAAAGAAAAGCAGGATGCTGCAAAGAAGAAGCGCTGCCCCGAGGACCACAGGCATGAAGCCAGGGGATAAAGAAAATTCGGTGACGCTGTAAGGCGGAAGCGCCGCATCGTTGAAGATTGCGATTCCACTGATAAGGACGAAGATCCCCAGAGCTATCAATACGAATGAAAAGATGAAATCCTTAGATTGAGTGTCCATCATCTGCACCTTATTAACAATAATCTGCGGGAAGCCGATACTTCCCGCAGAAAGACCATCAGAGCTTAGCGCTCGATGCCGAAATCAGCAGGATTGAGCTTTGCAGCGCCTGCATCGTAGAGAATGTAGCAAGCCTTGGAGGCGAATGACTCCAGGAACTTCTGAGACTCTTCACGTCCCATAGGATTGACTGTGAAGCTCTTGAGCGCGCAGAAATCCAGGAATGCCTGGTCCTTCACTGCAACTTCGAAAGCCTTGTCAAGCTTCTGAAGGTCTGCTTCAGGAAGTCCCTTCGGAATGAGGATTCCGGTGACTTCGCCCATCGGCAGATACTTTTCAGCTTCTGGATAAGCATTCTTGATTGAAGGAATCACAACGCCAGGAGCCAGTTCGATGTCCTCATCGCTGAGGGTGCACAGAGCCTTCACCTGTCCGCCGAT